>NZ_JBFODF010000046.1:0-245708 GCF_040908165.1 Aeromonas sp. R6-1 | reverse complement strand
CTAGGCTGTGTTCTTAAAGTGATGAAGATATAATCTCACATCTTCTCAACAGCTTAAGATCCATTCCGTGTCCCGCCGTTATCAGCTGACTGATGCACAATGGGGGCTTATCGAGCCCCAGTTTCCTTCTCGAAGCCTGATCGGGCGCCCTACCCGTGAACCGCGCCAAGTGCTCGATGGCATTCTCTGGATACTCCACACCGGAGCTCCTTGGCGAGACCTTCCAGAACGTTTCGGACCATGGAATTCGGTCTACAACACCTTCCGGCGTTGGCAGGATGCAGGCCGGATTGATGCCATTCTGGAAGCGCTGCAACTCAAGCTCAATGAAGAAGGGCTCATCGATTTCGACCTGTGGTGCCTGGACGGCTCCAATGTCAGAGCATCCAAAGATGCTGCCGGTGCACGTAAAAAAACACCTCAATGAATCAAGCCCTTGGCCGTTCGCGGGGAGGTTTCGGCAGCAAAATTCACTTGGTCACGGACCGTCATGGCTTACCACTGAGCTTCTGCCTGTCACCGGGGCAATCAGCAGAAATCAGCTATGCAACAAGCGCGTTGGCCATGGCGAGGATACCAACGTCATCAGGTCGCTACCGAACACGGCCAGCGCATCTTGCCGCAGACAAGGCCTATAGCAGCAAAGCCTTTCGAGCCGAGCTACGGCGGAGAAGGATAAAAGCGGTCATTCCGCAACGCAGCGACCAGCAACGGCGCCATAAGGGGCGTCCATTGGTACTGGACAAGGTGCATTACCGCAGGCGCAATGTCGTGGAGCGGTGCTTCGGTTGGTTGAAGAAGTTTCGCCGGTTTTCAACGAGATATGAAAAGCTAGCCAAGAGTTTTGCAGCCTTTATCAAACTGGCTTTTTGCCTTCGCTACTTGCGCGAGTTATGTGTGGACAGAAAACCAGCATTTTGAGAACACAGCCTAGCAAGTCGCCGCCGCGCCTTGCCCCTGGGGGGCGGGAAATGTGCAGTTGCGGGCAAGCAGATCAAGTTGTGACTTTGGTCCCATTGGTTGGCATAAGTCAGGGAATGAGTGAGGCCGGTGACACTGCGCCCGATGAGAGGGCGCGAGAATGATGCCGTCATGGGCTGCAATCCAAAGCGGGTGCCTCATATTGCCTCTGCCCGGATGGAACCTGGGCAAACACAGTCGTCACCATCGCTGATAACACTCCAATCACAAATAAAGCAATAAGAGGGGTCATGGAGAGAGATATCAGTTTTTTGATGGTCGGTCTCCTTGCCATGATATCAAGGCAAGCCTTGAAAACGCTTTCTCTTGGCGCTCCTCTGTTTTAATAACGGCAATACCTCAGAGTTTAATTCCGAAAAAATTTAAAACTCATTTTTTTATCTTGCTCATTCACGTCCATTTAGCAGAAATATGTTCATATCTCATTGTTATTAAATGATTTTATTGTTGATGAATGGCAAGGTAATTTGATTGGCATGCACTGGCGGTCTTATTATGTGAGCATAAAACGATTCAGTCTGGATACAGCAATTGAACTGATAATGGTGCCGTATGAGGGGAGATGCCGGTGGGCCAGATAGGGCATGGCTTGATAAAGAGGTAACCATGCTTGAAGTGAATGTCAGCGATGATGAGGTGACCCGTGCCACTTGCTTTTTGCCGTCATTGTGTGGTGGCTGTCGCCATATTAAGCCCAATTCATTCAGTAGGGGGGAATAGCGGGTGACGACCATCATAAGCCATAGCATCGAAGGTCATGATTATATCAGGCATACTATTGAACCCATCGCCAACCTGCATGTCGGGGATATTGTTGCAGTTGAGGTTATTTCATTTTCAGAAAAAAAGGCTGTCTTTTCCAGAGCCAACTTCAGCAACATGACCACCTCCTACGCCGCATGGCTATTTACGCAACAACTGGTGTTCTTTAAAGATCTTAATAAAATCGACAGTCGCCTCTATCAGGCGGTGTTTCTCCGTGTCGATATGCATTTGATGGAATGCTTTATCTCTTGGGAAGATTTCGGTTCGTATATATCGAATTTTGGACTGAGTATGGCCTTTGAGATGGCGGATATTGCTGATGGTATCCCAGATTTGGCATTGAATAATATGGCGAGGCTTAGAAGATTAGGGGTCAAGTTATGGATAAACAATGCCGATGAATCCTTGTTGTCGATGGACCATGTATCCGCAGCCTTGTTCGATGGCATTAGGGTCAATAAACAGTTCTTCTGGCGCTGCTTCACCCGATGTGATGGCACCGCCATGACCAGGCTCACTGCTGACTGGGGGCATGACAATGTCATCATCGAGGGGGTCGAAAACAAGCATCACCTCTCATTCCTCAGATTACATGGCTTTGTTCAGGGGCAAGGGTTTTATTGGCGGGCCAGATTATTACGCAACCTCATTTCGAGTCTGTGATTGATGAAAAACCTGACCGGTCCTAACGGAATTAGATGAAAACATATTATGCGTGTTTGGTCGTGATTTAAAAAATAGTTAGAGAAATGCCAGCGCTCTTCACCCTGTAAACAAGGAGCAACGGCAATGAATTACTGCATATTGATGGCTGAGATAAATATCAACGTGATGTCGTGTTGCATCAATGAATTTCCCTGACCTGAGAGAACCTTGTCGATAATATGGACAAGACGGGCAGATGCCGGCTTTATCGCGAGCGGGTCGGGGGACCATACCACAGATGTATCGAGGGTCTCCTGCATGTCTCACACCGCCCGTCCAACGACCAAATACGCCTTTAGTACCAAATATTTCTGGTTACTTGCCATGCCCATGTTGCTGGGGATCGGTGGGGTGTTTGCACTCTCTATCTTCAATCATCGCGCCGGGGTGGAGCAGAAGCTGGTGATTCTCAACCACGCCATTGCGATCGCCGAAGCGGAGAGCCTCGAACAGGTGGAGCAGGTGTTGGTCGCCGAGGTCAATGCCGACGAGCTGCGTCCTCTGACCTTCTCCGAGGAAGACAAGGCCTACAGCCGCAACCTGTGGAATGACAAGGTGACGCTCGGCGAGCAACTGAACCTGATCTACTACGCCGATGCGAGCGGACAGAGTTTTTCCAATAACGAGGAGCAGGATCTGGCCTGGGACACCACCCAGTTTGACTCGACGAATCGTGCCTGGTTCAAGGGGGCGCTCGGCACCTCCGGTTTCAGCTGGACCGGCGCTTATCCGGATGCGCTGACCGGGGCCTATACCCTGACCGTCTCCCATCGGCTAAGGCCATTTGGGGGGGTGAAGGAGCGTGTCATCGGCCTCGACATCAACCTGCCCGCCTGGTCGCAGCGGCTCAGCACCATGCTCTATCGGGACAACGGCTTGAATCACCTGCTGTTTGACCGATCCAGCGGCCAGATCCTGGTCCATTCCCAGGCCGAGTTCAATGGTCAGGTCATCGCGTATCCCTGGCTAGCGCGGCTGGAGGGAGCGTCCGGCACCTTCTTCTCGGAGGAAGTCGGCCAGTATGTGGCTTATCAGGCCCTGCCGGGGCGTTCGAACCTACTGGCCATCACTATGCTGCCGAGGCGAGACGCGGTGGCCTTGGTGGGGGGCGGTGCCGTCATTGTGCTGTTGCTGTTGTCGAGCGCTCTGTTCATCGTGATGGCGATCCTCTTTCGCTTGCGGCTGTCGGCGCTGATCGGGGGGCTTATCCAGATGGTGCGCCTGCTGCGTTTGAGCTCGACGCAGGAGAGGGCGACGATGATACTGCCGGATTTCCCGGAGATAGCGGAGCTGCACGAGGAGCTGAATCTGGTCTCCGATCGCTTGCAGGCGTCGCACGATGCCGCCAACCGGGATGCACTGACCGGTCTTTATAATCGCCGCTTCCTGGATGAACGGCTCAGGCAACTGCACAGCGAGGGGAGGCCGTTCGTGCTGGCGCTGGTGGATCTCGACAACTTCAAGAGCATCAATGATGGCCATGGCCATGCCGTCGGTGATGTGGTGTTGCGCCGCTGCGCCTCGCTCGGGCAGGAGCGGCTCGCCAATGCGGCCTCCCTGTGCCGGTATGGTGGCGAGGAGCTGGTCGCCCTGTTCGAACACTGCACCCTGGCCGAGGCCGAGTGGCTGATGGCACAGTGGCGCCAGGGAGTGGGTGAGATGAGATGGCGGGATGAGGCGATGAAGGTGACCTTCAGTGGAGGCATCGGCGCGACCGAGGGGCGCACTCCGGAAGCGTTGATGGAGCAGGTGGATCAGGCCCTGTACCGCGCCAAGCAAGATGGCAAGGATCGAATCTATCGCGCCACCGGGCTTTGATGGCACAGTCCGGCAGCCCTTCTCTGTGGTGGTGCAATTGTGGGCTGGCCAGCCAGCACGATCAGGGGGCGTGACAGAGGGGGCCCGGATGCCCCTTATCGATACACTCTCACCCCTCCAGCTGTTAAGGTAGCGAGAGACAGGTTAACTGGATGGACTCATGACCCTATTGCAGTGGCACAAGGCCAGGCTGGCCCTTCACGGCAGCCAGACCCTCTTCATTCCCGATCTTGAGCTGGCGCCTCAAGCGTGCTGGGCCTTCGTCGGCAGCAACGGCAGCGGCAAGACGGCGCTGGCGTCGGCCCTGTGCGGCGAGCTGGCCGTGCGTGCCGGAGCGGTATCGGGTCGAGTCCGGGCCGAGCGACTCTCGTTCGAGTCGCAGCAACAGCTGGGGGAGCTGGACTGGCAGCGGCGCAATACCGACATGCTGGGAGAAGAGGAGGAGGCGGGGTATCGGGTATCGACCCTGATGCTGGAGGCGGGGGGCGAGGAGCATGAGGCCCGCGCGCTGCTGGCCCGTTTTGGCATCGACCCCCTGTGGGATCGCCCCTATCGCTACCTCTCGAGCGGGGAGGGGCGCAAGCTGCTGCTGGCTCGCGCCCTGCTGGATCGGCCCGAGCTGCTGGTGCTGGACGAACCCTTCGATGGCCTGGATCAGGGGGCCAGGGCTTCTTTGATGATGTTGCTGGCCGACCTGGTGTCAGAGGGGCTGCGCCTGGTGGTGATCGTCAACCGTTTTGACGAGATCCCCCCCTTTGCCACTCACCTCGGCCTGCTCGGCGAGTGTCGTCTGCTGCTGGCGGGGGAGCGCGAGGCGGTGCTCGGCAGCCAGGAGGTAGCCCAGCTGGCTCGCGCCGAAACCACGTCCCCCCGTTTGCCGCCACCGCTGACGACACCCGAGCCCTTGCCTCCCGGCCCTCGGGTCGTCATGAAAGCCATGCGTATCGCTTACGGGGATCAGGTGATCATCGACGGGCTCGACTGGACCATTGACGAGGGGGATCACTGGCAACTGGTGGGACCAAACGGCGCTGGCAAGTCGACCCTGCTCTCCCTCATCACCGGAGATCACCCGCAAGGTTACAACAATGAGCTCCATCTGTTCGGACGGCGGCGGGGCAGCGGCGAGAGCATCTGGGAGATCAAGCGCCACATCGGGCTCGTGAGCCCGGCGCTGCATCTGGACTATCGTGTCAGCTGCCCGGTGCAGACAGTGATCCTCTCCGGTTTCTACGACTCCATCGGGCTTTATACCCGGCCGGGGGATCGTCAGCTGGCGCTGGCCAACCAGTGGCTGGCCCTGCTGGGGCTGGCCGATCAGGGGGCGCAGCCTTTCCACTCTCTCTCTTTCGGTCAGCAGCGACTGGTGCTGATCGCCCGTGCCCTGGTCAAACATCCGCCGCTGCTCATCCTGGACGAACCCCTGCAGGGACTGGATCCCCTCAACCGTCACCTGGTACGGGAGATGGTGGCGCGCCTCGTTGGCGAGGGAACCCAGCTGTTGTTCGTTTCCCATCATGCCGATGATGCACCCCCCGGTCTGACCCACAGGCTGAGCTTCGTGCCAAGGGAGGGGGGAGGATACGACTATCTGCAGGAGCGTCTGGTGGGCTGAGCCGTCCGGGCGGCATGGTCAGAGAGGGGCTGGTTCGGCGAGGAGCGGCGGCATCCCCAGCAGCGTCCACCACAGCCCGAAGAAGAGCATGATCCCCAGCCAGAGCCAGGCAAGATAGTGACGGGTGGCCGCCATCCCCGTCACCGTCACCATGAGTGCCGCCCCGAAGGCGATGAGGGCGAACAGAAAGGGCGCCATATTGTCCATCATGGCGGTCATTTCACCAGGGAGAGGATCTGGCGAAATGCCGGATGGCGGCAATCCCCCATCAGCTCATAGAGGCACATCTCCACCGAGGTGAGGGCGGCGCCCCGGGCCGCCAGCTGAGCGATGGCGAGATCCCGGTTGGCAAGGGTGCGGGACGACACCGCATCCACCACCAGCGAGACCCCGGCACCGCTGGCGAGAAGCCCCAGCACGCTCTGGTAGACGCAGATATGGGTCTCGATGCCACATACCAGCCAATGCTCGATCCCGCTTTCGGCCAACGCGGCCGCCACCGTCGGCTCACCCAGGGCGCCGAAGCTGTATTTGGGCAGCACAAGATCGCCTGCCTGCAGCGACTGCAATTCGGGCACGGTGGCACCGAGCTTGTCCGGGTTCTGCTCCAGCCAGACAACCGGCAGCCCCAGCACCCTGGCCCCTTGCACCAGCCTGGCGGTATTGGCAATCAGGGTGTCGCTCTCCTCGACCAGACGGGCCAGTTTGCCCTGGATATCGACGACCAGCAGGCCGGTGGTGTTTTGCTCAAGCATGAATGTCTCCTTGTCTGTGGCGGACTGCCTCGCCTGAAGGCTTTCGTTGGCTGACTGAGTGGCGCTGCTTCACTCGCTTGCCGTGTCTGGGCATTCAAGGTAGGTCATCGCCTCGATGTTGTTGCCATCGGGATCGCGCAGGAAGGCGGCGTAGTAATTGGGGGCATAGTGGGGACGCAGTCCCGGCAACCCATTGCAGGCAAAGCCTGCCTTGATCCCCGCGTGATGGAACGCATCCACCTGGGTCGCGTCATCGGCCCTGAATGCGAGATGGCAGGAGGCGCCCTGCTGCCCCCGCTCAATCAGGAAGCCCACGTGATCGCGGCCCATCAGGCCAAAACCGGCCGCCGTCTCATCAGACCATTTGAGTTCTATCAAAAGAAGAGCCAGCACGGTGGCGTAGAAGTGCTGACAGGAGTCAAAACGCACCACCTTGATTTCAACATGATCGAACACGGTGACTCCTTGTGTGGCCTGGGTGTAGAGCAGCCCATCAGGCCCTCATGGGAACCCGTTGAAATGGGTATCGAATGACCACAATAAGTCAGTTTGACGCCAGGCAGGGAGAGGGCAAGGCGCATAACTGCGTGCTCCGTCAAAGATTTCTCATCCAGAGGCCGGCGGGCTTTGCCTCTCCTTGGCCAAGCTTGCCCGGTTTTGTTGCTTGGCGAAGGCTACGAGCTCTGTTATGGTGTGCTCAATTAGCCGTTTGGATGGCTAGATGGTTGTGCGCTGACTGCATGTTCGCGCCCTCGACCGCTCACCGTTTTGATGATCATGTTGACAGGGAGTTTTTATGCAACGTCGTTCCTTCTTCACCCTTTCCGCCCTGGCGTTGCTCGCCAGCAGCCTGCCGCTGTCCGCCTTTGCCATCGATGAGGCGAAGAAAGAGATCGTCATCGGCACCACGGTTGGCGACTTTGCCGACATGGTCACCGACTCTATCAAGCCGCAGCTTGAAGCCAAGGGCTACAAGGTCAAACTGGTGGAGTTCACCGATTACGTGACCCCCAACATCGCCCTGGCGGACGGGTCGCTTGACGTCAACTGCTTCCAGCACAAGCCCTATCTGGAGAGCTTCGTCAAAGACCGGGGTCTCTCTCTGGCGCCCATCACCCAGGTACCGACCGGTCCCATGGGGCTCTACGCTGGCAAGCTGGGGGATCTGAAGGCGGTGAAAGAGGGAAGCACGGTCGCCATCCCGAACGATCCCACCAACCAGGCCCGAGCACTGCTGATGTTGCAGGATCTGGGCTGGCTGAGCCTCAAGGAGGGGATCAATCCCCTCAAGGCGAGCGAGTTCGACGTGGTGAAGAACCCCCACAACCTCAAGCTGGTGCTGCTGGAGGCGGCGCAGCTGCCGCGCTCCCGTGAGGATGTGGATTTCTCCGTCATCAACGGCAACTTTGCCGCCTCAAGCGGGATCCCGTTCAGCTCCGGCCTCTTCCTCGAGCGCAGCTATGACTTCATCAACTGGGTGGTGGTCAAGAGCGCCGATGCGGGCAAGCCGTTTGCCAAGAATGTGGCGGCCGCCTACAACTCCCCTGAATTCAAGGCTTATGCCGCCAAGCGCTTCGTCGGCTACAAGTATCCCGAGGGCTGGCAGCAGAAGGGGTGAGTGGCGTACAAGCGATAAAAACGGGCACCCAGGTGCCCGTTTTTTATTGGAGGTCAGTAGTGGTGCAACCACCAGCGGGCGGCCAGGAGGGCGGTGAGGCTGCCAAGCAGGGCGCTTGCCAGCACATCCAGGGGCCAGTGCATGCCGATAAGGGTGCGCGAGAGGCCGATCCCGATGGCCCAGAGTGGCAGCAGCCAGGCCCCGGCAGGTGCCCGGGCCAGCCAGATCAGGCCGAAGAACTGGGCGAGGCTCATGGCGGCGATGCTGTGACCGGAGGGAAAGGCGTAGTTGACCTCTGCCTGCCAGTGCTGGCCGAGCCAGGCGGGCAGCGCCAACAACTGGGTCGCGGCGTGGACCTGTTCACTGCGAAGGGCCTGGCTTCCCCCATAGAACTGGCGGATGGCGGGGATCAGCTCCTGGCTCTCCAGCCAGATGAGGTAGGGCCTGGGCTCCTCGGTCAGCAGCTTGATGAGGCTCTTGATGACCCAGTCGCTCGCCAGCACGACAAAGAGGGCGCCAGCCAGCGCCAGCAGGGCACGACTGTCCAGCGTCAGCTTGTGTCTTGTGAGCAGCAGCAGGGCGGCGATGGTGAAGACCAGCCCCGGCAAGTCCACCATGCGGGTGAGGGCGTAGGGCCACCATAGCCAGCCCGATTGCAGAGCCTGGGTCATGAACGGCTGCCAGGGCAGGCAGACGAGCAGCAGCAGGGGAAGGAGCAGGAGGGCATTGAAATGAAGCACCTTGCGGCGTGGCAACGAAGAGGAGTGAGTCGGCATCAAGGGGTCCGGTTCGGTGGCGCGAGCGGCTAAAAAGAGGCGTCATTGTGCCAGTCAGGTTGCTCTGGTCAAGGCAAAGGGGGCGAGGGCAACAGGCTGTTACATATGATGCTGCCGGGCATCGTGCCCGCACCTGAGGCCGGAAGGCGGAAAGATGGCCGCAGAGCGGTCTGCCAACAAGCCTCTGAAAATCCGTCGCGTTTGGGCTAGAATGGCGCGCCTGTGGCCCTGGTGGACGAGATGCGTGCCGATGAAGATCGTCGTTGATGAAAATATGCCCCATGCGGTGGAGCTGTTTGCGGAATTTGGTGAAGTGGTTCCCCTGCCGGGACGAGAAATAAAGGCCGCGGATCTGCAAGAGGCGGATGTGCTGCTGGTGCGCTCCGTGACCCGGGTCAACGAAGCGCTCCTGGCGAGTTGCCCCAGGCTGGGGTTTGTCGGCACGGCCACCATCGGTACGGATCACATCGATCAGGGGCTGCTGGCGGCGCGGGGCATCCCCTTCTTCAGCGCCCCCGGCTGCAACAAGGTGTCGGTGGGGGACTACGTGCTCTCCGCCCTGCTGGTTCTGGCGGAACGCCATGAGCTGACCTTGAGCGAGATGAGCCTCGCCGTCATCGGCGCCGGCAACACCGGCGAGAGCGTGGCCGGCAAGGCCGAGGCGCTCGGGATGAAGGTGCTGCGCTGCGACCCGCCCCTGGCCCGTAGCGGCGCCGCTGGCGACTTCGTGGATTACCGCACTGCCCTGGATGCCGACATCGTCAGCTTCCATGTCCCCTATCTTCGTGAAGGGGATGAGGCCACCTTCCACCTGCTGGGAGCCGAGGAGATCGCCGAGCGTCCGGCCGGGCAGATCCTCATCAACGCCTCCCGCGGCGAGGTGTGGGACAACCGTGCCCTGCTTGTCCGCCAGCAGGGATCCCATCCCCTGCGACTGGTGATGGACGTGTGGGAAGGAGAGCCGGAGCCCCTCAAGGAACTGGTGCCCCATACCGAGCTGGCCACCCCGCACATCGCCGGTTACAGCCTGGAAGGCAAGGCCCGTGGCACCTGGATGCTCTATGAGGCGCTGTGCCGGCAACTGGGGCGCACCCCGCGCCAGGATCTGCAATCCCTGCTGCCTGCCCCCGAGGTGCGCGAGCTGACGCCGGGGCAGCCGGCGGATCAGGCGCTCATCAAGCAGCTTGTCCACCTTGTTTATGACGTGCGCCGGGACGACGCCCGTTTTCGCAACCGGATCGGGCTGCCCGGCAGCTTCGATGAGCAGCGCAAGCGCTACCCCGAGCGGCGCGAATTGGGCGCCTTGCAACTGAAAGGGCCCTTCGCCGACGACAGACTGGCCCGACTGGGCTTTGCCGTCTCGGAGCAATAAACCCGATTTCAACAAGGGGAGGGGCTTGCCCAGGCGGCGCTTCCCCCCGGCCCGGAATCATGGCGGGCCTGTCATCAAACCGATACGCGTGCCAGCCGGGGCCCTCATGCCCGGCCCCGATGGGCCGCATCACAGGAGAACAGATCAGTGAGTCAGCAATTCAACGTAGCGGTATTGGGTGCCAGCGGCGCCGTGGGTCAGGCCATGATCGAGATCCTGGAGGAGCGCGCCTTCCCGGTAGCGACCCTCTATCCGCTCGCCTCCAGTCGCAGCGCTGGGGACACGGTGCGTTTTGGCGGCAAGAACGTCGACATCCTTGACGTGGAGGCCTTTGACTGGAGCCAGGTGGAGATTGCACTCTTCTCCGCCGGTGCCGAGGTCTCGGCCAAATGGGCGCCCATCGCCGCCGAGCATGGCTGCATCGTCATCGACAACACCTCCTGCTTCCGCTACGACGAGGACATTCCCCTGGTCATTCCGGAAGTGAACCCGGACGCGCTGGCCGATTTTCGCAACCGCAACATCATCGCCAACCCCAACTGCTCCACCATCCAGATGCTGGTGGCGCTCAAGCCCCTGCACGACGAGGTGGGCATCAGTCGCATCAACGTGGCGACCTACCAGTCCGTCTCCGGCTCCGGCAAGGAAGGGGTGAGCGAGCTGGCGGGCCAGACCGCCCACCTGCTCAACGGCCGCCCGGTGGAGCCGACCCTCTATCCGCAGCAGATCGCCTTCAACCTGATCCCGCAGATCGATGCCTTCACCGACAACGGCTACACCCGGGAAGAGATGAAGATGGTGTGGGAGACCCAGAAGATCCTGGGGGATGCCAGCATCGCCGTGAACCCCACCTGCGTGCGGGTGCCGGTCTTCTACGGTCACGCCGAGGCGGTCCATGTGGAGCTGCACCAGCCGCTGGACGCCGAGCAGGTCAAGGATCTGTTGCGCAATGCCCCGGGGGTCACCCTGTTTGATGATGAAGGGGACTACCCGACCCCGGTGCGCGATGCCACCGGCCAGGATGATGTGATGGTCGGGCGGGTACGCCAGGATATTTCTCATCCGAGTGGTATCAATATGTGGATCGTGGCCGATAACGTTCGTAAGGGCGCGGCAACCAACAGCGTGCAGATTGCCGAACTGCTGGTACGCGACTACCTCTGAGGCCGGATGTCGGCCCCGGGCGGGGAGGGAACCCCGCCTTGATGTGGGCGCCCTGGCCCCGGTATGTGACCGGGAACCCACTCTCCGGTTTTTGGAATACCGTGTGATATCAGTGGACTAGGTTTTTTTCTACACTCTGGTTCGCGTCTGGGGCTGCTTTCTGGTCGCCGCCGGGCGCGAAATATGTCGGATCGCTGGCTTGAGACCGGCGCCTGATTTATATTGAGCCGATTGTTTTGGGGTAACTATCCAGATTTTTCAATGTGATAGGGCCGTCATACGAAGGAACGAATATGGGACATTCCCGCATAACGCTGGCAACGCTACTCGCATTGGGGCTTCTGGGCACGGTTCAGGCCGAAGAGGGGGCGCGAGAACCCTTCTTTGTCGAACTCAAGGGACCGGATGGCTCACCGCCCCCCGCGGTGCAACCAGAGCCCCGGGCCCAGCCCGTGGCGCCCGTCACCCTGCCCAGAGCCCAGCCCATCGTGCGTCAGGTGCCTGCTGCGTCGGCTGGCAGTTATGGTCCCGTGCGTCCCACCGACACCCTCTGGAGTCTGGCGAGCAAGCATCGCCCGTCCAACCGGGTAAGTGTCTACCAGACCATGGTGGCCATCTATGACAAGAACCCCCGAAGCTTCGCAGACGGCAACATCAACCATATTCTGGTGGGTTCCCACATCCTGCTGCCCACCGCCGCAGAGGCGGGGCGCATCACGGATGCCGAAGCACGCCGTCGCTTCAACAGCGACAACGCGAGCTGGAAGGGGCTGAGCCCCAAATACCTGGCCAACAAGCAATCCCACGTCGCCCAGCCGGTGGTGAGCAAACCTGCTCCGGCCAAGCCGGCTGTGGTGGCCAAGAATACACCGCCCAAGGCGGCGCCGATCCCGGCGGCACCCAAGGCAACGGCTCCAGCCCCCGAGGTGAAGGAGACCGCCAAGGCGGCTGTCTCCACCCCCGTGGTGGTGAGCGCTGCTGCGAGCAGCGCCGCCAGCACGGCGCCGGCGCCCCTGCCCGCCACTGCGGTGGGCAAACCCTCCACCGAGATGGCGCTGGCCCTGGAAGATGCCAACGCCCAGCTCGGCCAGGTCACCGAGATGAACCACAGGCTCAAGCTGCGCTTGCAAGCCCTGACCGAAGAGGTGGAGACCCTCAAGGCCCAGTTGCAGGATCAGACCGCCCTGCAAAAAGAGGTGGCGGAACTCAAGGCCAATCCGACGCCTCCCGTGGTGGCGCCGGTGCCCAAACAGAGCTGGCTGATGGAGCTGCTCTCTTCGCCGCTCAATCTCGCCATGATCATCCTGCTGCCGGTGCTCCTGGTGCTTGCCCTGGTCACGCTCTGGCTGCGTGCTCGTGCCCGCCGCGAGCTGGAAGAGCAGGAGAAGAGCCTCTCCGAGTCGACCTCCATGGTCATGGGAGACGAGAACAGCGAGTTTGATCAGCTGATGACGGTGGGCATCGCGGATGACGAGCCCCTCCATGGCATGCCGGATCTCAACGAGCCGGAAGTGAGCAGGAAGCAAGATGGCGCCAGTGCTGCCGCCGATGTCATCTTCCGGGATGACGAGACGGCGCTCTCCGCTTTTGATGTGGAGCCTGCGGTGACGACGGCGAACCGGGATCCGGATCTGGTGCCCGAGCTGGATCTGGCCCACGAGGGGGACTTCGATCTGCCCGTGGTGCCGGAACTCGATCTCTCCGACGAGCCCGCCTCCTCTGCTCGTGGTCATCACGAGATCATGACCGAGGAGGAGCTGCAGGCCGCCCTGTTTGCCGAGCTGGACGCGGATCTGGAAGCGGATCTGGCCCAGGCCCAGGAGGAGAGCCGCAGCCAGCGTGACGAGACACTGGCCAACTTCGATCTGAGCGATCTAGAGACCGGGTTTGGCGAGCCGACCGACGATGAGCTTGCCGCCAAGGCGCCGCACATCGACGAGACGGGGTTTGGCAAGGACGATGTGGACGACATGCTGGCCGAGCTCGGGCTGGAGCCCACCAAGCCGGCAGCGTCCGAGTGGGATCCCAGCGAGCTGGCCCTGGCGGACTTCGAGGATGCCTTCGCCGAGGTGGAGTCCCATCAGGGGGAGGTGAAACCCCGCGAACAGGTGCAAGACAGCGACTTCGTTGAAATCGACAAGCTGCTGGCCGATGCCGATGCCAGCAGCACGGAGCAGGAACCCTATCAGGGCTTCTCCCTGGATGTGGGGCTGGACGGTTTCCCCGAGGTGCTGCCGGAGTCCAACGGCTTTGATGTGGATGCCGATGACGGCGGGGTGGGGGCCAAGCTGGATCTGGCCCGGGCCTACCTCGAGATCGACGACAAGGAGAGCGCCCGCGAGCTGCTGGAAGAGGCGGTGGCCCAGGGCAGCGAGCACCAGCGCAGCGAGGCGCAGAAGCTGCTCAAGCGCCTGGGCTAGGCAGGCCCTTGTCATCCATGCACCAGAGAGGGCAGCCTGCGGGCTGCTCTCTCGCTTTGGGGGCCCCGCACCGCGGCCTCGCCCGGTCTGGGACTTTTGAGCCCGAGCGCGTATAATCCGCCCCGTTTCTTTCACTGCATCCTTTCATCAGAAGACACCGTTACCCATGCGAATTGCCCTTGGTATTGAATATGACGGCAGCCGGTACTTCGGCTGGCAGCGCCAGCGCGAAGTGATCAGCGTCCAGGAGGAGCTGGAAAAAGCCCTCAGCCGCATCGCCAACCACCCCGTCTCCATCCAGTGTGCCGGTCGCACCGATGCGGGGGTGCATGCCACCGGCCAGGTGATCCACTTCGATACCGAGTCGAACCGCGCAGAAGGCGCCTGGACCCTGGGGCTCAACTCCAACCTGCCCCCTGACATCGCCGTGCGCTGGGTCAGGGAAGTGGACGAGCATTTCCATGCCCGCTTCAGCGCCACCGCCCGCCGCTACCGTTACGTCATCTACAACCACAACTACCGCCCGGCGATCCTGGGCCAAGGCGTCAGCCACTACCACGAAACCATAGACGCGACGCTGATGCACCAGGCGGGCCAGAGCCTGCTGGGGGAGCACGACTTCAGCACCTTCCGGGCCGTCGCCTGTCAGTCCAACACCCCCTGGCGCAATGTGACCCACCTGTGTGTCAGCCGTTCCGGCCCCTACATCGTGCTCGACATCAAGGCCAACGCCTTCCTGCATCACATGGTACGCAACATCACCGGCTCCCTGCTGCTGGTGGGGCAGGGGCTTCAACCGGTGGAGTGGATTGCCGAGGTGCTGGCGGCGAAGGATCGCAACCTGGCGGGCCCGACCGCCAAGGCGGGCGGCCTCTATCTGGTGGATGTGGATTACCCGGCCGAATTCGGGTTGCCCCGGCCGCCCCTCGGCCCGCTGTGGCTGCCGGACTCGGCACCGGGTACGACCAGTTTTTAGTAACTGGGCCCGAAAATTTGTGGTTTAATGATCCGTCGTTTATTGCCATCGAGCCGTTAAGTCATTGAACAATCAAGGCTCGATGTGTTTTGTCAGGCACAAATGCATTAAGGAATTCCATGAGCTGGCTTGAGAAGATCCTTCCCAAGAGCAAGATCACCACACCGCGTCGTCACAACATTCCGGAAGGGGTGTGGACCAAGTGTACTGCTTGCGAACAGGTGCTCTACCGGGCAGAGCTGGAGCGCAATCTCGAAGTGTGCCCCAAGTGTGACCATCATATGCGCATCAGCGCACGTGCCCGTCTCGAGAGCTTCCTCGACGCCGAGGGACGCAGCGAAGTCGCGGCCGAGCTGGAGCCGCAAGACATCCTGAAATTCAAGGATTCCAAGCGCTACAAGGATCGTTTGTCTGCCGCCCAGAAAGAGACGGGCGAGAAGGATGCGCTGGTGGTGATGAAGGGGACCCTCAAGGGGGTACCGGTCGTCGCCTGTTCATTCGAGTTCTCCTTCATCGGGGGCTCCATGTCCTCCGTGGTCGGTGCCCGCTTCGTGCGCGCCGTCGAGGAGAGCATCAAGGAGGGCCGCGGCCTGGTCTGCTTCTCCACCTCCGGTGGTGCGCGGATGCAGGAAGCCCTGTTCTCCCTGATGCAGATGGCCAAGACCAGTGCGGCCCTAGATCGCCTCACCAAGGCGGGCCTGCCCTTCATCTCCGTGCTGACCGACCCCACCATGGGTGGCGTCTCAGCGAGTCTGGCCATGCTGGGTGACATCAACGTAGGCGAACCCAAGGCGCTGATCGGCTTTGCCGGCCCCCGCGTCATCGAGCAGACCGTGCGCGAGAAACTGCCGGAAGGCTTCCAGCGCTCCGAGTTCCTGCTGGAGAAGGGTGCCATCGATCTCATCATCGACAGGCGCGAAATGCGCAACCGTCTGGCCGGTCTGCTGGCCAAGCTGATGAACACTCAGGTCATCGAAGACTGAAGATGAGTTCACACATGCAACAATCCCAAAGCCGGTCGCTGGTCGACTGGCTTTCTTATTTGGAGCAGATCCACCCGGCCAACATCGACATGGGGCTGGAGCGGGTCGGCACTGTTGCCCGCCGCATGGGCCTCACCGAACTGCCGTTCAAGGTGATCACGGTGGCGGGCACCAACGGCAAGGGCTCCTCCTGCGCCATGGCGGCCAGCATCCTGATGGCCGCCGGCTACCGGGTCGGTGTCTACTCCTCCCCCCACCTGCTGCGCTTTACCGAGCGGGTGCGCGTCAATGGCCAGGAGCTGGCCGATGGCGATCACTGCGCGGCCTTTGCCGAGGTGGAAGCCGCCCGGGGCGACATCGCCCTCACCTTCTTCGAGTTCGCCACCCTGGCAGGTCTGTGGCTGTTTCGCCGCGCCGCGCCCGATGTGCTCTTGCTGGAAGTGGGGCTGGGGGGGCGGCTCGATGCCACCAATGTGGTGGAATCGGACGTCGCCCTGATCACCTCCATTGCCCTGGATCACTGCGACTGGCTCGGGGATACCCGGGAGGCGGTGGCGGTGGAGAAGGCTGGCGTCTATCGCAAAGGTAAACCCGCCATCAGCGGGGAGCCCAATCCGCCGTCGACCATCGCAAGCGAAGCGGCGCGCCTTGGCGCCTGCCTGCGTCAGGTCGGCATCGATTTTCGTGGTGATGAGCATGGCGTCGACTGGGATTATCACGGCCTGCACTACTGGTCGGGATTGCCCAAACCGGCCCTGCCGCTGATGAATGCGGTCACCGTGCTGGCGGCCCTGGAGTCCCTCGGTTTGCCATTGTCGGAGTCCGCCATCCGCGACGGCCTGGCCAATGCCCGCCTGGCTGGCCGGATGCAGCAGTTGCAAACCTCGCCGCTGGTCATCGTCGACGTGGCCCACAATCCCCACTCTGCCGCCTATCTCGCCAGCCAGCTGCGCCTGCTCCCTTGCAAGGGCAAGCGCCGCGCCGTGGTTGGCATGCTCAAGGACAAGGACATGTCGGGGTCGCTGGCCGAGCTTGACGGTCTGATTGACGAGTGGTTCCTGGCAAGCCTCCACGGCCCGCGCGCGGCAACGGCCGACCAGTTGGCGACGGCCCTTGGCGGCGGCCGGGGCGTGGCGCTCACCTTTGCCAGCGTGGGGGATGCCTACGGCGCCGCTTTGGCCGCATCGAGTCCTGACGATATGGTCATTGTGTTCGGCTCGTTTTACACTGTCGCCGACGTGCTGGCTCTGGGCTCGGTCTGAGCCGTTCGCTCCCCTGGCTCCGTCAACGTGACGACGGGCCGGGTTTTGCACTGGATAATCCCCTTTCAGGCCAAGTGGGTGGCGAGGGACCCGGCTTCGCCAGCCGGCGTGAGGGGAGGCGTTCTTTGCGAAGTGTGCAAGATTGCAATGGATCCTAAGTAACATGGGTGGAAATTAACTTGGCTTCGAAGTTTCAAAACAGATTGGTGGGGACCGTCATCCTGGTCGCCCTGGTGGTCATCTTTCTGCCGGACCTGATGGACGGCAACAAGCTGGAGCAGAAGGACGAGGCCTTCGCCAAGATCCCCCTGCGTCCGGAGCTGGAGCCCGCCAAGCCTGCGCTTCAGGTCTCGGCGGCGAGCACCCTGCCGGCCGAGCATCTGGCGAGTCAGCAGCAGGCCTCTGCCGCGACCCAGTGGCAGGTAGAGGAGATTGGCGATACCGTGACCCTGGCCAATCAGGGGGGAGCCAATCCAGCGGGAGCCAGTCAGGCTCCCATCACCCAGCAGCAGCCGGTACAGGCCGTGGCGCAACCCAAGCCCCAGCCCAAACCCGAGCCCAAGCCGGAAGTGATCGCCAAGAAACCGGTGGAGCAGCCCAAACCCAAGCCGGTGCCAACCAAGCCGGTAGAGGTGCAAAAACCGGTGGAGGCCAAGCCACAGGCGGGCCAGATCAAGACCATGGATGATCTTATCGCGAGCAAGATGGCCCAGCCGACTACGGCACCGGCAGCAGCCCCGGCTCAGGGGAGCTGGATCCTGCAGCTTGGCGCCTTCAAGAATGCAGACAGCGTCAATGCCCTGGTGAGCAAGCTGAGGGCGGCGGGCTACTCGGCCCAGACGTCGCCGAGAACCCCGGTGCAGGGGCAGATCAACCGGGTCTTCATCGGGCCGGATGTCTCCAAGGCCAAGTTGCAGGGCATGCAGAGCCGGATCAGCCAGATGACGGGCTTGAGCGGCTCCGTGGTGGCCTACAACCCCTGACAGGACGATGAAATGAAAAGACCGCGCCTCATGGCAACATGGGCGCGGTCTTTTTTTGTGTCCAACACGGGGGAGGCAGTGTGGCTATCGGGCTGCCGAGGAGCACTAGATGCACTTCACCGGCTTGGGGAGGCCTGCGATCTTGGTGGCCTGCTTGGCGGGGCCTTCCGGGAACAACTTGTAGAGGTAGCGGCTGTTGCCCTTCTCCGGGCCGTACTGCTTTTCCATCGCCTTGACCAGGGCGCGGATGGCGGGGGAAGTGTTGAACTCCAGATAGAAGGCCCGTACGAAACGCACCACTTCCCAGTGGGGATCCTCCAGCACTATCCCCTCTTTCTCGGCCAGCACCAAGGCCAGCGCCTCGCTCCATTGCTCGCTGTGGCGCAGATAGCCTTGGGCATCGGTCTCGATGAGTTGGCCGTTGAACTGCAAATGGTGTGGCTCGGACATGACGCTTCCTCGAAAAGGCTATCTCAATGGGGCGGGCATGGTAGCGCCTTGCGTCCCGTCCGGCAACCGGGGCGGCGCTTGGCGCCTGCCTCGGGTGGGACTGGCCCGGCGGCTATGTCCGGCTAGGTTCGCCCCTGACCTGTCAGCAACTGGCCGTCGTTGGCCAGCACCAACAGCTCGTCTGCCAACTGGCTGATGAGGGAGAGCTGCTGGCTCAGCATCAGCT
The DNA here is from genome assembly GCF_040908165.1 of Aeromonas sp. R6-1. Lineage (NCBI taxonomy): Bacteria > Pseudomonadati > Pseudomonadota > Gammaproteobacteria > Aeromonadales > Aeromonadaceae > Aeromonas > Aeromonas sp. R6-1. The sequence goes on along the minus strand of NZ_JBFODF010000046.1, from coordinate 226,839 downwards.
GCTCCTCGCTGCTCTCCGGAGCGATGGTTGGACAGGCTCCCGCGAGCGGCGTCGGCATCTGCCCCGCCAGGTGACCGGCGGCCTGCTCCAGGGTCTGGCTGATGTGGCGGCTTATCTCCTCCAGCCCCTCGATGGGCTCGAGTTTGTCGCGATGGGCCCCGAGTGCCGAGATATAGGAGAGCAGGGCATGGTTGCGCCAGGTGAGAGTGAAGCAGAGATCCAGGAAGCGGCGGCGCTTGCTCGGCTCCACCAGCATGCTCTGCCAGGCCATGGCCAGCTCGCTGTCGGCGAGGTGGGCACACTTGCGGGCCACCCGGTAGTCCAGGGATTCATCCCGTTGGCGATGCAGGCTGGCGAGTACCGCCGAGAGGTACTTCGCATTGGCGGACAGGGAGTTGGCGATAAGGGTCGGCAACCGCTTGTATTGCCAGTCGGGCCAGAGCCAGGCCACCAGGACGTAGGAGAGCAGGCAGCCGAGCAGGGTATCGAGCAAGCGGGGTCCCAGGATGGCGAAGCCGATGCCATCCAGCAGGTTGAACGCCATCAGCACGTAGAGGGTGATGAAGCAGACGGCGGCGCTGTAGTTGCTGCGCACCTGGGTGAAAAACAGGAAGGCGGCAAGCCCCATGATCCCCAGTTGCAGGTGCAGCTCGGGGAAGAACCAGAGCACGGGCACGCCGATGAGGATACCGGCAAAGGTGCCGAGCATCCGCTGAACCAGACGACGGCGGGTGGCGCTGTAGCTCGGCTGGCAGACGAACAATACGGTGAGCAGGATCCAGTACCCCTTGTCCAGGTGAAACGCCTGCAGAATGCCATAGCCCACTACCAGCCCGAGGGAGAGCCGCAGGGCATGGCGAAACACCATGGAGTTGGGGGTCAGGTGCTGCCTGAGCAATGCCAGCAAGGGCAGGGCGACCGGCCGTGCCAGGGGAGGCAGGCTAGTGGGCGGCGCGGCGGGGTTTTGCAGCTCTTCGGCGCTTTGCAGCAACTGGTTGATGCTGGCTAAGTTGCGACGCAGGAACTTCATCGGTGTCAGCAGGGTCTTGGGGTAGTGCTGCTTGAGGTGGGTGAACTCCAGCTGATCGCCGAGGGCCTCCAGGGTCCAGTGAATGCGTTTGTGGTGGGTGTAGGGCTTGTGCACCAGGATGGCGTAGCCGAGCTGCTGACAGGCGTCGGCAAGCTGTGACAGCACCTCCTGGAAGCCGTCGAGGACGATGCCCTGCTTGAGCTCTGCTTCCAGCTTGCTGTAGGGGTAGTGGCTGGAGGTGGCCCGCTCCTGGATCTCCAGGGCAAGCAGGTAGAGGCGCAGCAGGCCCGCGAGCTCGGGGGCAACCCCGTGGCGGCCGGGGGCATGAAGACGAGCATTGAGCGCCGTCTTGGCCTGGTTCAGGGCATTGACCAGGTTGATGTTGAGCTGGGCCAGATTGTGGCGGATGGCCTGGGCGCCGTGTTCGTCGGCCGGGAAGAAGCGGGATTTCTCCTGCAAGTAGCGGGCGAGGGCGAAGTAGCTCTGGGCCAGTTGCTCGTGCAGGGTCTTGTAGGGCAGCAGCCAGAGCCAGACCAGGGACACCAGGCCGTACCAGAGGGCCCCGGCGCACAGGGCAAGCGGCTGATAGAAGAGATCCGGCGCCTTGGCGGCCCCCAGCATGGTGTAGATGGCAATCAGCAGGGAACCAAAGCTGATGGTGGCGTAGCGCTGGCCGAGGGCGCCCACCATGACGAAGATAAAGGTGGAGCCCGCGAGCCCGATGGCAAAGAGCCAGGGAGTGGGGAAGAGATACTGCACGCACAATGAGGCGAACAGGAAGCAGAGCAGGGTCATGGCGAGGTTCTTGACCCGGCCCCAGAGGCTGTCGTCGGTCTCGGCGATGGCGCCGGCCACCACCCCGAGGGAGAGCAGCACGGTGAGCTGGATGTCACCGGTAGCCAGCGCGAAGGCGAGCAGCCCCGCGATGGCGAGCAGAACCTTGAGAGCGAAATAGATGTGGCTGTCTGTCAGCAGCCGGCGCAGCAGGCCGGAGAAATCCATCGGCATGCTAGGCACCACCCTTGAACGAGGTGAAATCGATGTGGCTGTCGGTCAGCAGACGGCGCAATAAACCTGAGAAGTCCATGGGCATGGGATGAAGGCAACCCTTGAGCGAAACGAAAGCGACAGCATAACCTGTCGACAACGAAACGGCCCTGATTTGGATCAGGGCCACTTCGCTTCATATCCTTGATTTGCAACTTATCCTGACAGAAATGGGCGCCAATAAAAACCCCGCCGAAGCGGGGTCTTGTGCATATCAAGCATCCATCAGTTGCGGTTGCCGCCAAGCAGGCTCAGCAGGCTCAGGAAGATGTTGTAGATGGAGACATACAGGGTGACGGTGGCAGAGATGTAGTTGGTCTCGCCGCCGCGCACGATCTGCTGGGTGGTCAGCAGGATGGCGCCGGAGGAGAAGAGCATGAACATGGCGGACAGGGCCAGGCTCAGGGCGCTCATCTGCAGGAAGATGTTGGCGACCATGGCTACCAGCAGTACCCAGAACCCGACGAACAGCATGCCGCCGAGGAAGGAGAGGTCCCGCTTGGTGGTCAGGGCATAGGCAGACAGGCCGAAGAAGGTGAGCGCAGTACCGCCCAGCGCCGTCATCACGATCTCGCCGCCGCCGTTGTTCATGTACATGTTGATGATGGGGCCGAGGCTATAGCCCAGCAGGCCGGTCAGGGCGAAGGTGAACACCAGCCCCATGCCGTTGTCACGGTTCTTCTCGGTCAGGAACATCAGGCCGTAGACACCGATGAGGAACACGGCCCAGTGCAGGGGCGGCATGTTCATGACGGTCGCTACCCCGGCTACCACGGCTGAGAAGCCAAGAGTGAGGGAGAGCAGCATGTAGGTGTTGCGCAGCACCTTGTTGGTGTCGCGCACGGCACCCTGGGTGCCAGTGTAGATAGAACGGGTATCCATCTTGATGTCCTCTTGATTTCCGGGGTGAAGCGACCAGTTGTGCTTCGTTAACGCATTGTATGCACTGAATGTGTGGATGACGAGCGCTGATTTCAAGCTCCACCCCACCTGCGTGATGCCTACTATCCCAGAGCAAAGATGTATTGCGCATGAACAAGGAGGCTCAAGGCGTTGCAGAGGGCGCCTGCTCCTGCTCTTTACCCTGTCTGGCGATCCGCGTCGGCGAGAAGCCGAACTGCTTTCTAAACGCCGTGATGAAATTGGCCACATGGTCATAGCCGGCGTGGGCGGCGGCCCCTTGCAGAGAGAGGCTGCGCGCCTCCAGCCTGGCCCGCGCTTCTTGCAGCTTTCGCTGGCGAAGGTAGCGCTGCAGGCTCATGCCCAGCTCTTTTTTTGCGGCTCGCTGCAAGGTGGAGACGCTCATGCCGAGGGTGGCCGCGATCTCGGTCAGGGTCATCTCGTCCACTTTTTCATCCCTGAGCAGCATCTTGAGGCGCGTCGGTTGCTCGTTCTGGCGCTGGCAACAGGGGGAGGCGGCCTGCTGGAGGTGGGTCATCAGGCTCTCCCAGACACTGAGGGCAAAGGCCTTGCGCATCAGCATCTCGGAGGCGTTCTGGCTGCTGGTGAGATTGAGCGCTTCCGCAATCTGTCCAAGGGCAGCGGGCAGGGTCCAGTCGACGCGGCTCAGATGGCGGCTGAAGGTCTGTGCGAAAGCCTTGCGATGCGCCTGTGCCAGATTGTGGGCGAGCCAGGTTTGGTCCAGGGAGAGGACGATGCTGCGGCTGCGCACCTGGGCTTTGGCCGCCCCCTGCACGATGTCGGGCTCGGTATAGAGGATGGCGGTTGCCACTATGGGGTCGGACTCGTGAAAGCGGCACCCCTTGAGCCTGTGAATGGCGCCATAGGTCATCAGGGCCCGGCTCTCGAGGGGAATGGCGATGATCAACTGCGGCGGCAACTCCCGCTCGGTGGCGAAGTCTGCCTTGTGAACGATGTCCTTGTTGTGAAAGCGAAGACCCTCCTGGATCACCAGGTTCTCCACCCTGCCGGTGAAGCGGCCTCGCTGGCGTGCGCTGGTGTCCCTTGCCACTGTGTCAGTCATGTGCAATTTGACCATGTCGAAGAGTGAAATGACCACACCGCAAAACTGCGGCGGAAGATGGAGTGATATATTAGCCCCCGGAAAATCAAATGAAAATGATTATCATCTCTATCTTGGGGTCACTGTTACTATGGTTGTCTTGAAGGATAAAGCGCGAAGCCCGCTGGCTCTGGCCATCTCTGCCGCTCTGGCCGTCACCGTTGCCGCCCCGGCAGGGGCACACACACCGGACATCAAGCCGGACGAAACCCTGGTCGTCTATGGCAATCCACTCTACGGGATGTCGCCGTCGGAGGAGACGGGAGGCTATGGGGTCGACTCGGCCACCGTCGGCACCAAGACGCCGGCGGCCCTCAAAGACATCCCCCAGTCGATCACCGTGTTGACCAACGACTACATCGAGGAGCGCAACTTCGTGGCGGTGGACGATCTGGCCAAGTTCACGCCGGGTCTGCGCACCCTGGTCAATGACAGCGGTCGCTCCTCCATTTTCTCCCGTGGCTATGAGTACGACGAAGTGAACCTCAACGGCCTGCCATCGCCCATGCAGAGCAAGTACGGCACCCTGCCGTCGCTGGCGGCGGTGGATCGGGTGGAGATCATGCGGGGCCCCTCCGGCCTCTTCAACAGCACCAGCGAGCTGGGGGGCGTGATCAACATGGTGCTCAAGCGTCCGACCGACGCCTTCAAGGGCTCGGTCACGGCGCGCTATGGCAGCTGGGACAGGCATTACCTGGAGGCGGACATGGGGGGCGCACTCAACGACGAGGGTTCCCTGCGCGGCCGCGTCGTGGTGGCCAACGCCGACATCAAGAACCAGGTGGACTACAACAACAACGACAACGGTACCTACTACGGCACCCTGGAGTTCGATCTCTCGGATCGCACCCGCCTCTCCGTCTACGCCCTGCACCAGACCAAGGACATCCTGCCCACCAACGGCCTGCCGGCGTACAAGGACGGCTCCCTGCTCGACATCGGCCGCAGCACCTACCTGGGGTCGGCTGAAGACTTCTTCGACGCCGACACCACGGATGTGGGGGCCTCGCTGCAACACGCCTTTGCCAACGGCGGGGTGGGTCAGGTCTCGGCCCGCTACATGGATCACGACATGCGGCTGGAGCAGACCTTCACCAACGGCCCCGTGGACGCGGCGGGCAACACCGGGCTGATGTTCAACGGCCAGGGGAACCAGCAGAAGAACATGGCCTTCGATGCCAACTACAGTCAGATGTTCGATCTGCTGGGGCACAAGAGCGAGTTTGTGCTGGGCTCCGACTACAAGCGCTACGAGTCGGACATCCAGACCTACACCAACCGCAACCTCGGCAAGATCAATGTGTTCGATTTCGACCCGACCCGGGTCGCCAAGCCGGACTACAGCTACACCAAGAATGACCATGAGGAGCAGTCGGAGCTCGGTCTGTATGGCAAGGTGACCTGGCGGCTGATGGAGCCGCTCTCGGTGATCACCGGGGCCCGCGTCTCCTGGTACGATCTGGATGCCGTCAGCACGACCCTGAGTTCCGGAGCCCAGAGCGGCGAGTCCAGTGCGTTCAACGGCAAGCTCACCCCCTACGCGGGGGCCGTCTATGACCTGAGCGACGAACACGCCTGGTATGCCAGCTACTCCAAGGTGTTCAAGCCCCAGACCAGCCAGGACGAGAGCGGCAACCTGCTCAAGCCCCGGGAGGGCAGCCAGTGGGAAACCGGCATCAAGTCCTCGCTGCGTGACGGCCTGCTCAACACCCGGGCGACCCTCTTCCTGATGAAGGACGACAACATCGCGGCCCAGGCCTACGACGATCAGGGCATTGCCATCACCAACACCTACTGGGCCACCGGCAAGGTGGAGACGCAAGGGGTGGAGCTGGAGGCGAGCGGCTATCTCAGCCAGAACTGGATGGTGATGGCCGGCTATACCTTCACCGACATCGAGGAGAAGGCGGGGGATCACAACCCGAAATTCGACACCATCCCCCGTCACGCCCTCTCACTCTGGACCGACTACCACCTGGCCGACTGGGTGCAGGGGCTGCACCTCGGGGCAGGCATGACGGCGGTGAGCGACTACGGCTTCAACCAGAAGGGAGTCGAGACCCACCAGGGGGGCTATGCCCTGTTCGATGCGGCGGTGCGTTACGAGATCAACGACAGGATGCAGGCGACCCTGAACCTCTACAACCTGCTCGACCGGGAGTACTTCTACCGGGTCGGCTCCACCAGCACCTTCAACATGTACGGCGAGCCGGCGAACCTGATGGCAGGCTTCACCTACAAGCTGTAACGACCGACGACAGCAGGGTCTGCGGGCCCTGCTGTCGTCTCTGTGCGCCGCCCTACGGGGGATCCCCAAGGCTGGCGACACAATCCTGGTTCATCCCATGACAAGACTCATCACCCTGCTGCTCACCATGATCACACTCTCTTCTGCCCAGGCAGACATGCTCCACTACGCCCAGCGCTTCACCCACCATTCGGCCCTGCTGGGGGAGACGCGGCAATACAGCGTCTCCCTGCCCCAGGAATATGAACGCGAGCCCGGGGCTCGGTTCCCCGTGCTCTATCTGCTCGACGGGGAGAAGAGTCTGCTGGAGGTTGTCGGCATCACCCGGGCCCTGCGGGCCGGGCTCAATCCGGTGATCCCCCCCCTCATCATCGTCGCGGTCCACAACACCGACCGGATGCGGGATTACACCCCGAGCCACACCATGACCTTGCCCAATGGGTCACCGGCGGGGCCCGGCTATGCCGTGACGGGGGGCGGGCCCCGATTCCTGCGCTATCTGAGTGAGGAGCTGCGCCCCCTCATCGAGGAGAGGTTTCGGACCCGGGCGCCGGCCCTGCTGGTGGGCCACTCCCTCGGCGGCCTGCTGGCACTCGATGCCCAGGCGCAAGATGGCGGCCAGTTCCAGGGGGTGATCGCCATCGACGCCAGCCTCTGGTTCGATTACCCCCGCAATTACGAGCGCATCGCGTCGGAGTTGACCGGGCCGCTCAGGCACGCCTCCTCGCTGTTTATGGCGGTGGCCAACAACCCCTTCACCCCGGGATTCGGGCGCTCGGCGTTTCACCGGGATCGCCTGCAGCAGTTTGCCCGGCAGGTGGTGGCAGCGCCCGGCGCAAACCTGCACGTCACCAGCCGCTACTTCGAGGAGGAGGATCACCACAGCGTCTACCACCCCGCCGTCTATCAGGGACTCCAGTGGCTGTTTCAGGGCTATCGGCTGGATCTGGCGCCCGGTCACTTCAGCCGACAGGGGGTGATCGCCCGCTTTGATGCCCTGAACCGCCACCTCGGCAGCGCACTGCGCCCGGAGCTGGGGAGCCTGCGGGACATCAGGGAGAAGGCCGCGCGCTGGCCGCAGATGGCGATCCCCGTGGACGAGGCCGATGCCCTGCTGGCCCACTACTACGGGTCGAAGCCGTGAAAGCCGATATTTTTGCCTGTGTCTGGAATCGTCACAACGGCGCCGGAGACGGGTGTCGGTCCGGCGCCATCCCTGGGTAGACTGCCGAAACGAGGGGCGCCGGGTCGGTGCCCCGACAGAGGCAGGGAGTGAGCGATGGCGGTTGCAGGAAAGAGGGGAGGCATGCTGGCTCTGTGGTGCGGCGCACTCCTGATGTCGGGGTGCAGTGGGTTTGCGCCTGCGCCCATTCCCGTCACCTATCTGAGTCAGGATCCGCCCCCAGGCAGGCTGCCCCTTGGGGAGACCGCCTATGTGGATGACGGTCGCTGCCCACCCGGGCAGGTCAAGCGGCTCATCGGCGGGGACGCGAAGCACAATGTGCCAAGAAAGGTGGAGTGTGTGGCAAGACCGCAATGATGATGTGATTTTCACAGCATGAAAAATCCAAAAAAGAGCCCTGAGGCAGTCGCCTTGGGGCTCTTTTCGTCTGGCTGGCCTGGTCGGTGTGATGCCGCAGCGGGCTAGAAGGCATCTCCAGGGACCCGCACCCAGCCTTCCATCAGGATGCGGGCGGAGCGGGACATCACCGCTTTGGTGACCGTCCACTGTCCCGCTACCTGCTCTGCCTGGGCTCCGACTCTCAGGGTGCCGGAGGGGTGACCAAAGCGCACCGCTTCGCGCTCGCCGCCCCCGGCGGCCAGATTGACGAGGGTGCCGGGAATGGCCGCCGCCGTGCCGATGGCCACGGCGCAGGTGCCCATCATGGCGTGGTGCAGCTTGCCCATGGAGAGGGCCCGCACCAGCAGATCGATCTCGCCGGCAATAATCTCCTTGCCGCTGGCGGTGCGGTAATCCTTGGCGGGTGCGACGAAGGCAATTTTCGGGGTGTGCTGGCGAGTGGCCGCCTCTTCGGGGCGCTTGATGAGCCCCATGCGCAGGGCACCGGCAACCCGGATCGCCTCGAAACGGGCGAGCGCTTGCGGGTCTGTGTTGATCGCCTCGCGCAGCTCGGTGCCCTCATAACCGATGTCCTCGGCGTTGACGAACACGGTGGGGATGCCGGCGCAGATCAGGGTGGCCTTCAAGGTGCCGCTCTTTACAACAGAATCCGGCACTTCCAGATCGTCCACCAGATTGCCGGTGGGGAAGAGGGCGCCGCCGTCTTCACCCTCGTCGGACGGGTCGAGAAACTCCAGCACGATCTCGGCGGCGGGAAAGGTCACCCCGTCCAGCTCGAAGTCGCCTGTCTCCTGCACCTGGCCGTTCGTCACCGGCACGTGGGCGAGGATGGTCTTGCCGATATTGGCCTGCCAGATGCGCACCTCGCAGGTGCCGTGCTCCGGGATGCGGGACGGGTCCACCAACCCGGCATGGATGGCGAAGGCCCCGGCGCCGGTGGAGAGGTTGCCGCAGTTGCCGCTCCAGTCCACAAATGCCTTGTCGATGGCGACCTGACCGTAGAGGTAGTCCACATCGTGATCGGGTTGCTGGCTTTTGGAGAGGATGACGCACTTGGCTGTGGAGGAGGTGGCCCCTCCCATGCCGTCCATGTGGGCGCCGTAGGGGTCGGGGCTGCCGATGACCCGCAGGAAGAAGGCATCCCGTGCCGGGCCCGGCTGCTGGCAGCGCTCGGGCAGGTCAGATAAGCGAAAGAAGACCCCCTTGCTGGTGCCGCCGCGAAGGTAGGTGGCCGGGATTTTTACTTGTGGTATATGGGCCATAGAGAGTGTCCTGAAAAGAGTCATGGATCCTGCTCCCTCTGGGAGAAGGTACCCGAAGGGCGGATGTGGGGGATTTCCCCTCACCCCAACCCTCTCCCAAAGGGAGAGGGTGCTTTATGCCTTCCCCTTTTTCAAAGGGGCGGAGCGGGGTTGCGATTTAGCTTGCGGCCTTTTGCGCGGTCGACGCCAGGAAGTCCTGGGCGAAGCGTTGCAGCACGCCGCCCGCCTCATAGACCGAGACCTCCTCGGCGGTGTCGAGGCGGCAGGTCATGGGCACCTGGATCACTTCGCCGCTGCGACGGCGGATCACCAGGGTGAGATCGGTGCGCGGCTGGCGCTCCCCCACCACGTCATAGGTCTCGGTGCCATCGAGGCCCAGCGTGAGGCGGGTGGTGCCCGGTTTGAACTCGAGCGGCAGCACCCCCATGCCGATGAGGTTGGTGCGGTGAATGCGCTCGAAGCCTTCCGCCGCGATCACCTCCACCCCGGCAAGGCGCACCCCCTTGGCCGCCCAGTCACGGGACGAGCCCTGACCGTAGTCGGCACCGGCCACGATGATGAGGGGCTGCTTGCGCGCCATGTAGGTCTCGATGGCTTCCCACATACGCATCACCTTGCCGTCCGGCTCGACCCGGGCCAAGGATCCCTTCTTCATCGCCCCGTTGACCACCGCCATCTCGTTGACCAGTTGGGGGTTGGCGAAGGTGGCGCGCTGGGCGGTCAGGTGATCGCCGCGGTGGGTCGCATAGGAGTTGAAGTCCTCCTCCGGCAGGCCCATCTTGTGCAGATATTCCCCCGCCGCGCTGCTGCGCAGTATGGCGTTGGAGGGGGAGAGGTGGTCGGTGGTGATGTTGTCCGGCAGCAGCGCCAGCGGCCGCATCCCCTTGAGGGTGCGCTCGCCCGCCAGGGCCCCTTCCCAGTAGGGGGGGCGACGGATATAGGTACTCTGCGGACGCCAGTCATACAGGGGCGCCACTTTCGGGCCCAGGTCTTCCTCTATGGTGAACATGGGGATGTAGACCTGACGGAACTGCGCCGGTTTGACCGCCGCGCGCACCACGGCGTCGATCTCCTCGTCTCTCGGCCAGATGTCTTTGAGGCGCACTTCCTTGCCGTTCACCACCCCCAGCACATCCTTCTCGATGTCGAAGCGGATGGTACCGGCGATGGCGTAGGCCACCACCAGCGGCGGGGAGGCGAGGAACGCCTGCTTGGCGTAGGGGTGGATGCGGCCGTCGAAGTTGCGGTTGCCCGACAGCACCGCCGTGGCGTAGAGATCCCGCTCGATGATCTCCTGCTGGATGGCGGGATCCAGCGCGCCGGACATGCCGTTGCAGGTGGTGCAGGCGAAGGCCACCACGCCGAAGCCGAGCTGTGCCAGCTCATCCATCAGCCCCGCCTCTTTCAGGTAAAGCGCGACCGTCTTGGAGCCGGGGGCGAGGGAGGATTTGACCCAGGGCTTGCGCATCAGGCCGAGCCGGTTGGCGTTGCGGGCCAACAGGCCTGCGGCAATCACGTTGCGCGGGTTGCTGGTGTTGGTGCAGCTGGTGATGGCGGCGATGATGACGGCGCCATCGGGCAAGAGGCCGTCCGCTTCCTGGGCGCGAGCCTTGTCCAGATCCACCGCGATACCGCGCTCCGCCAGGGCGGAGACCGGCAGGCGGCGATGGGGGTTGGAGGGGCCGGCCAGGGTGCGCACCACGGTCGACAAGTCGAAGTGCAGCACCCGCTCGTACTGGGCGTCCACCAGGGCGTCGGCCCAGAGGCCAGCTTCCCTGGCGTAGGTCTCCACCAGTTTCACCTGGTCGTCGTCACGGCCGGTGAGTCTGAGGTAGTCGAGGGTCTGCTGGTCGATGAAGAACATGGCCGCGGTGGCGCCATATTCCGGCGCCATGTTGGAGATGGTGGCTCTGTCGCCCAGCGTCAGGGCGGCTGCGCCCTCGCCACGGAACTCCAGATAGGCGCCGACCACCTTCTGCTGGCGCAGGAATTCGGTGAGCGACAGCACCAGATCCGTGGCGGTGATGCCGGGTTGCGGCTTGCCGGTCAGCTCCACGCCGACGATCTCCGGCAGCCGCATCCAGGAGGCGCGCCCCAGCATCACGTTCTCCGCTTCCAGCCCGCCCACCCCCACCGCGATGACGCCGAGGGCGTCCACGTGGGGGGTGTGGCTGTCGGTGCCGACGCAGGTATCCGGGTAGGCCAGGCCGCGATCGGCGTGGATGACCGGGGACATCTTCTCCAGGTTGATCTGGTGCATGATGCCGTTGCCTGGCGGGATCACCTCGATGTTCTTGAATGCCTGCCTGGTCCAGTTGATGAAGTGGAAGCGATCCTCGTTGCGGCGATCCTCGATGGCGCGGTTCTTCTCGAACGCCTGGGGATCGAAGCCGCCACACTCGACGGCGAGCGAGTGATCGACGATAAGCTGCACCGGCACCACGGGGTTGACCTGGGCGGGATCTCCTCCCTGCTCGGCGATGGCGTCGCGAAGGCCCGCCAGGTCCACCAGGGCGGTCTGGCCCAGGATGTCGTGGCAGACCACGCGGGCCGGGAACCAGGGGAAGTCGCGCTCACGCTTGCCGAAGACGATCTGGCCGAGGCATTCGGTGAGGATGGCCGGATCGCACTTGCGAACCAGGTTCTCGGCGTGGACGCGGGCGGTGTAGGAGAGCTTGTCCCAGGTGCCGGGCTGGATGGCTTCGACCGCCGCACGGGCGTCGAAGTAGTCCAGTGCCGTGCCGGGCAGGGGCTTGCGGTATTGTGCGTTGATCATCACTTGCGCTCCTGATTCTTCTCGGCGTGCACGCGGGCGGGATAGTGGGCGTTGTTCATCACTTGCGCTCCTTGAGCGGGACGAACACCAGATCTTCCGGGCCGACGTAGTTGGCGCTCGGGCGGATGATCTTGCCGTCGATGCGCTGCTCGATGACATGGGCCGACCAGCCGGAGGTGCGGGCGATGACGAACAGCGGGGTGAACATGGCGGTGGGCACGCCCATCATGTGGTAGCTGACGGCGCTGAACCAGTCCAGGTTCGGGAACATCTTCTTGGCCTCCCACATGGTGGACTCCAGCCGCTCGGCGATATCGAACATCTTGGTGTTGTGCTGCTCCTGGCTGAGGGCGCGGGCCACCTCCTTGATCACCTTGTTTCGCGGATCGGAGACGGTGTAGACCGGGTGGCCGAAGCCGATGACCACCTCCTTCTTCTCGATGCGGGCACGGATGTCGGCCTCCGCCTCGGCGGGGTTGTCGTAGCGCTTCTGGATCTCGAAGGCCACCTCGTTGGCGCCGCCGTGCTTGGGCCCGCGCAGGGCGCCGATGGCGCCGGTGATGCAGGAGAACATGTCCGAGCCGGTGCCGGCGATGACGCGGCCGGTGAAGGTGGAGGCGTTGAACTCGTGCTCGGCGTAGAGGATGAGGGAGGTGTGCATGGCGCGCACCCAGGAGTCGCGTGGCTTGTGCCCGTGCAGCAGGTGGAGGAAGTGGCCGCCGATGGAGTCGTCGTCGGTCTCCACATGGATGCGCTTGCCGTTGTGACTGAAGTGGTACCAGTAGAGCAACACGGAGCCTAAGCAGGCCATCAGCTTGTCGGCGATGTCCCGGGCGCCCGGGTGGTTGTGATCGTCCTTCTCCGGCGACAGACACCCCAGCACGGAGACGGCGGTGCGCATCACGTCCATGGGGTGGGCGCTTGGGGGCAGCTGCTCCAGGGCGGTCTTGACCCCGGTGGGCAGGCCGCGCAGGGCCTTGAGTTTGGCCTTGTAGGCGGCAAGCTCCGCCACATTGGGCAGATGGCCGTGCACCAGCAGGTGGGCTATCTCTTCGAATTCGCAGCTGGTGGCCACGTCCAGGATGTCGTAGCCACGGTAGTGCAGGTCGTTGCCGGAGAGGCCGACGGTGCACAGGGCGGTGTTGCCGGCGGCGGTGCCGGAGAGGGCGACGGATTTTTTCGGCTTGAAGCCGGTGGTTTCGGGAATGGCGCTCATCACATGTTTCCTCATTCAGTCCGTTGAAGCGCCAGCCGCCAGCATGAGGCGGCTGGTCGCGGGCTTATTCCTTGGTGAACAGTCTGTCCAGGGTCTGCTCGTAGTGGTGGTAGCCGAGGAAGTCGTAGAGAGACTCCCGGGTCTGCATGGTGTCGACCACGGCGCGTTGGTGGCCGTCGCGGCGCAACTGCTGATAGACGTTGAGGGCGGCCTGGTTGGCGGCGCGGGCGGCGCTTAACGGGTAGAGCACCATGTCGACGCCATGCAAGGCGAGCGCCTCCTTGTCAAACAGCTCGGTCTTGCCGAACTCGGTCATGTTGGCGAGGATCGGCACCCCTGCCGCCTGCTTGAAGCGGTCGTACTGATCCAGCTCGGTGACGGCCTCGGCGAAGATCATGTCGGCGCCCGCCTCCACATAGGCAGCGGCGCGCTCCAGGGCCGAGCCCAGCCCCTCTACCGCCAGGGCGTCGGTGCGGGCCATGATGACGAAGCTCTCGTCCTGGCGGGCATCCACCGCCGCCTTGATCCTGTCCACCATCTCGGACAGGGAGACCACGGCCTTGTTGGGCCTGTGGCCGCAACGCTTCTGGGCCACCTGATCCTCCATGTGGACGGCGGCCACCCCGCCGCGCTCGAAGGCGCGGACGGTGCGGGCGATGTTGAAGGCACCGCCCCAGCCGGTGTCGATATCCACCAGGAGCGGCACTTGCGTGGCGGCCGTGATGCGCTCGGCATCGATCAGCACGTCGTTCATGGAGGTCATGCCGAGATCCGGCAGGCCGAAGGAGGCGTTGGCCACCCCGGCACCGGAGAGGTAGAGAGCCTTGAAGCCGCTGCGCTCGGCCATCAGCGCCATGTAGGCGTTGATGGTGCCGACGATCTGCAGGGGCTTCTCATTGGCCAGGGCGGTGCGAAAACGCGTGCCGGCCGAGGGGGATAGGTTGGACATCGTGACTCCTTTCATGGGGTGCTTGTCTGCTGCGGATGCTGGCTGTGAACAGGTTCATCTCACACTACGTTGACGTTAACGTCAATCATGCTTAAGTCCAAGGCCCGTCAATGGGCGGGCACCAGCGGCTGCTTCCTGTATAACTTCATGTAATTCAATCAAGTAGCTTCCCAATTTGATTCATGCCCGGCCACTGTCACCTCGCCGTCATGGGGGAACAGGGCCGATTCTGGCCTCTTCCCCGAGGGGGGGCAACGGATTCGAAGGGGGGTGTCATGAGATGAAAAGTGGCTGTCGCCCGATGCAAAGCGGACGTTTACGTTAATCCCTAGATTCACTCTGGACGATGTTTTCACCCACGAATGAATCTGGAGAACCGCCATGGCCAACGCCATTCGCTTTTATGAAACCGGGGGCCCCGAGGTCTTGCGCTACGAACAAGTGGCGGTGGGCGAGCCCGGGCCTGGCCAGGTCCGCCTGCGCCACGCCGCGGTCGGCCTCAACTATGCCGACACCTATTTTCGCAACGGCACCTACCCCATCCCCATGCCCAATGGCCTCGGCGTCGAGGCGGCCGGGGTGGTGGAGGCGGTGGGCGAGGGCGTCACCAACGTCGACGTCGGCGATCGCGTCACCTACACCGGTTTCATCAATACACTCGGCGCTTATTCGACCGAGCGCCTGATCCCGGCCGCGCCGCTCATTCGCCTGCCGGACAGCATCTCCTGCGAGACCGCCGCAGCCATGACCATGCGCGGCCTCACCTCCGCCTACCTGATGCGCCGCATCCACGCCTTCAAGCCCGGTGACAGCATCTTGCTGCACGCCGCGGCGGGCGGGGTCGGCCTCATCGTCGCCCAGTGGGCCAAGCTGCTGGGGCTGACGGTGATAGGCACCGTCTCGAGCGACGCCAAGGCCGAGCTGGCCCGTGCCCACGGCTGCGACTTCACCATCGACTACAGCCGGGAAGATGTGGCGACCCGGGTGCGCGCCCTGACCGGCGGCGGCGGGGTTGACGTGGTGTTTGACAGCGTCGGCAAGAGTACCTTCCTGGGCTCGCTTGATTCCCTCAAGCGCCGCGGCCTCATGGTCTGCGTCGGCACCGCCTCCGGCCCCATCGACGGCTTCAACCCCCAGTTGCTGGCCATGAAGGGTTCCCTCTATCTGACCCGACCGGCCCTGGCGGACTACATCGCCGACCCGGCCGAGAAGGAGGCCCTGGCCGGCGAGCTGTTCGATCACGTGGCCAGCGGGCGGATCAAGATCGAGGTCAACCAGAAGTACGAGCTGCAGGACGCGGCGCAGGCCCACCGGGATCTGGAGTCGCGCCAGACCACGGGCTCCTCCGTCTTCATCATCTAGGCCAAGGATCTCAGGCCAGCCCGCACTCGATGGCGGCGCCTGAGCGCACCGACTTGTCATTCAGGGAGAGAGACATGCGTGTAGAACAACTGACCTGCCATATCGGCGCCGAACTGAGCGGCGTCCAGCTGGCGGATGCGGCCCACGACGCAGGGCTGTTTGCCGAGATCCGCGCCCAGCTGCTCAGGCACAAGGTGCTGTTCCTGCGGGATCAGGAGATGAGCCGCGCCGATCACGTGACCTTCGCCCGCCGCTTCGGCGAGCTGGAGGATCACCCGGTGGCGGGCAGCGATCCGGATCACCCCGGCCTGGTGCGCATCTACAAGTCGCCGGATGTGCCCAACGATCGCTACGAGAACGCCTGGCACACCGATGCCACCTGGCGCGAGCAACCGCCCATGGGCTGCGTGCTGCGCTGCGTGGAGTGCCCGCCGGTGGGGGGCGACACCCTCTGGGCCAACATGGCGGCGGTCTACGCCGCGCTGCCGGAGGAGATCAAGCAGAAGATCGCCGGCCTGCGCGCCCGCCACAGCATAGAGGCGAGCTTCGGGGCGGCCATGCCGATGGAGAAGCGGCTCGCCCTGAAGGCCATGTTCCCGGACGCCGAGCACCCCGTGGTGCGCACCCACCCGGAGACCGACGAGAAGATCCTGTTCGTCAACGCCTTCGCGACCCACTTCACCAACTACCACACCCCGGCGAATGTCCGTGTCGGCCAGGACTACACCATGGGTGGCAGCGATCTGCTGCGCTACCTCATCAGCCAGGCCTATATCCCCGAGTTCCAGGTGCGCTGGCGCTGGCAACCGGGCAGCGTGGCCATCTGGGACAACCGCAGCACCCAGCACTACGCCGCCATGGATTACGCCCCCTGCCATCGCAAGATGGAGCGGGCCGGGATCATGGGCGACACGCCTTACTGAGTCGTAACATCCCAGTGATACCGCTAATTTTCAATAACTTGAGGCAATAGACATGAACTTCCTTGACGGTTCTCTCTTCCCTGAAAATCAGGACAAGTTGGTTATTACCGTAGCCCCGTATGGCCCTGAATGGTTCCCTTCTGACTATCCGGAAGACATCCCGGTGACCATGGAAGAGCAGATCCAGAAAGCGGTCGACTGCTACGAAGCGGGCGCCGCCGTACTGCACCTGCACGTGCGTGAACTGGACGGCAAGGGCTCCAAGCGCCTGTCGATGTTCAACGAACTGATCGCTGGTGTGCGCAAGGCCGTGCCGGACATGATCATCCAGGTCGGCGGCTCTATCTCCTTCGCGCCGCCAGAAGATGGCGCGGCCGCCAAGTGGCTGCATGACGACACTCGGCACATGCTCGCCGAACTCGAGCCCAAACCCGACCAAGTCACTGTGACCGTCAACACCACGCAGATGAACGTGGTCGAGCAGATGGATAAGCGTGACTACGCCGGCACCTCCATGGGGACCGATACCTACGAAGCCTACCGCGAGATGATCGTGCCTTCCGGCCCTGGCTTCATCGAGGAGCACGTCAAGCGTCTGAGTGCCGCCGGCATCCAGAGTGCCTTCCAGTTTTACAACATCAACAGCTACGAGTCGGTGGAGCGGCTGATCCGCCGCGGTGTCTACAAGGGTCCGCTGGTATGCAACTGGGTGGCGATTGGCGGTGGCATGGACCAGCCGCATATCTACAGCATGGCCAACTTCCTGCGCGCCATTCCTGACGGCACCATGCTGACGGTGGAAAGTTCCATGCTCAACACCCTGCCAATCAACCTGATGGGCATGGCGATGGGCCTGCACGTGCGCTGCGGTATTGAGGATAACCTCTGGACCCAGGACCGTTCGCGTAAGATGACCTCCGTCGAGCAGATCGAACAGTTGGTGCGCCTTGCCAAAGAGATCGGCCGTCCAGTTGCCAACGGTAAGGAAGCCCGCGAGATCCTCAAAATCGGTGTTTTCTATGAGACGGTTGAAGAAACCCTTGCAGCCAACGGCTTCGCCCCGAATCCAAAGGGCGGTCAGCAGGGCTTCCTGAAGAAGTGATGTAATACCCACGCAGATCTGCGTGTCAGGGCGCAAGGCCCCAAGCCAAGCGCCCTAAGAACCTGTTTGCCAAACGCCGGTTGTCCTTGCACTATGCAGCACGCAGGGCAACTGAGTGATGAGTCAATATTGTCTGGCCGGGGGCCTTTCCACCGGCTGGTTGACCGAATACCCAACCCAATTTGCAGTAGCGCGAGGGAATGTATGGCTACGTTTCATATCGATGACGACCCCGAGGCCGGCAAGGTTGCCGTGCCCCGTCGTTATGCCTGGATAGTGTTTGCGCTGACCTTCGGTCTGCTCATCTCCGATTACATGTCGCGCCAGGTGCTCAACGCCGTCTTCCCCATGCTCAAGGGGGAGTGGGCACTCTCCGACACCCAGCTCGGCCTGCTCAGCGGCATAGTCGCGCTCATGGTCGGCTTGCTCACCTTCCCGCTCTCCCTGCTGGCGGACCGGTTCGGCCGGGTCAAGAGCCTGGCCATGATGGCCGCGCTCTGGAGCCTGGCGACCCTGGGCTGCGCCCTGGCACAGAACTACGAGCAGATGTTCATCGCCCGCTTCCTGGTGGGAGTGGGGGAGGCCGCCTACGGCAGTGTCGGCATCGCCGTGGTGGTCTCGGTGTTCCCGCGGGAGATGCGGGCCACCCTCTCCGGCGCCTTCATCTCCGGCGGCATGTTCGGCTCTGTGCTCGGCATGGCCTGCGGGGGCGTGCTGGCGCATCTCCTCGGCTGGCGCTGGGCCTTCGCCGGCATGGCCCTGTTCGGTCTGGTGCTGGCGGCCATCTATCCCCTCATCGTCAAGGAGGCGCGGATCTCCCAGGCCAGCCGGGCGGCCCAGGGCAGCAAGGCGGGCCGCAACCCCCTGCGCAGCCTCTATTCCAGCCGCTCGGTGATCTCGGCCTACGTGGGCAGCGGCCTGCAGCTGTTCGTCGGCGGCACCGTCATCGTCTGGATGCCGAGCTATTTCAACCGCTACTACGGGCTGGACACGGACAAGGCGGGACTCATGGCCGCCATCATAGTGCTGTGCAGCGGTGCCGGCATGATCCTGTGCGGTATGCTGAGCGATCGGCTGTGCCGCAACCGGCCGGATCGCAAGATAAGCCTCGCCATCGCCTATTGCCTCGGCAGCTGTCTCCTGCTCTCCCTGGCGTTTGCCCTGCCGGCCGGCTTCCCCCAGCTGGTGCTGATCGGTCTGGGGATGTTCATCGCCACCGGCACCTCGGGCCCCGCCGGCGCCATGGTGGCCAATCTCACCCACGCCAGCGTGCACGGTACGGCGTTTGCGACCCTGACCCTTGCCAACAACCTGCTGGGGCTGGCCCCCGGTCCCTTTATCACCGGCAAGGTGTCCGATCACATCGGGCTGGACAACGCCTTCCAGCTGGTGCCCCTCATCAGCGTCGCGGCGGCTGCGGTCTTCTTCTACGGCAAGCGCCACTACCACAAGGACGTGGCCAAGATTGAAGGGGACGCCCGCCAGGTCGTCGCCGGCCCCCAGGGCAGCGAGGTGAGGGCATGAGGCTCAGCATCGAGGTCTATTTCGATTTCATCTGCCCCTGGTGCCTCATCGGCAAGCGTCAGCTGGATGAGGCGCTGGCCCAGCTGCGGGTGGAGCGGCCCGAGGTGCGGGTCGATGTGAGCTGGCGCGGGGTGCAACTGCTGCCCGCGCTGCCGATGCAGGGGGAGGATTTTCACGCCTTCTATCTGCGGCGCCTTGGCAGCGAACAGGGGATGCGCCTGCGCCAGGCTCAGGTGCGGCAGGCGGCGGCCAGCGTCGGCGTTGAGCTGGACTTTGACAAGATCCCCCGTATGCCGAACACGGCCGATGCCCACCGCCTGTGGCAACGGGCCTGCCAGCTGGGATCGCCGGCACAGTTGGAGAGTCTGCTGGAGTGGCTGTTTGCCTGCCACTTCCTGCACGGCGGGGATCTGGGGGATGGTGCTACCTTGCTGGGGCTGGCCGAGGCGGTGGGCTTCTCGCCTGCCGATCTGGTGGGCAGCCTGCAGGGAGACGGAACCCCCTTTTTCTGCGATCAGCCAGAGGCGGCTCGGCAGGGGGTGCCCAGCTTCGTGCTGGGGAAGGGGCGCGTCCTCAGCGGTGCCCAGCCCGTGGCGCAGTTGCTTGCCGGCTTGCACCAGGCCGTCGCGGCGATGACCCGGGCGCAGGCGCGAGTCTTGGTGCCGGCCGAGCGGGTGCCCGCGCCGGGCCAGCGCGTCCTCATCGAGGACTCGGGCAAGAGCCTGGTGCTGTTCAACGTCGATGGCCGTTTCCATGCCATCGATGACGGCTGTCCCCACCAGGGGGCGTCCCTGTGCGGCGGCCGGCTGGAGGGGGAGGTGATCCAGTGCCTTGCCCACGGTCTGCGTTTCAACCTGACGACCGGGTTGCTGCTGAACTCGACCCAGCTCAGGGTGCGCCGCTACCCGGTCGAGCCGGCGGGGGAGGGGTTGTCCATCGTCATCGAGTCCCAGGAGGCCATCCCATGCTCACCCTGACCATGACGGATCGCTTACAGCGGGTACGGACACTGGCCCCCGGCATGGCGGTCAGCATCACGGTGGCGGCCGCCGCCACCTTCCTGTCGGAGCACTACGGCGCCCCCGTGCTGCTGTTCGCCCTGCTGCTCGGCATGGGGTTGAACTTCCTCAGCGGCGAGGGAAGCTGCAAGGCGGGCATCGAGTTCACGGCGCGAAGTGTCTTGCGCATCGGGGTCGCCCTGCTCGGCATGCGCATCACCCTCGGCCAGATCGCCGAACTCGGCTGGATGCCGGTGCTGCTGGTGGTCACCCTGGTGGTGGTGACCATCAGCCTGTCGGTGGTGGTGGCCAAGGCGATGGGTTTCCAGCGCCTGTTTGGCATGCTGACCGGGGGCGCTACCGCCATCTGTGGTGCCTCCGCCGCCCTGGCCCTGGCCGCCTCCCTGCCGAACCATCCCCAGAAGGAGCGCGCCACCCTGTTCACGGTGATCGGGGTGTCGGTGCTCTCGACGCTGGCGATGATCCTCTACCCCATGATCGCCCGCTTCTTCGAGTTGACGCCGGTGGAGGCGGGGGTCTTTCTCGGTGCCACCATTCACGACGTCGCCCAGGTGGTGGGGGCCGGCTACAGCATGTCCACCGAGACCGGGGACGTGGCCACAGTGGTCAAGCTGATGCGGGTCGCCATGCTGCTGCCGGTGATCCTGGTCGCCGCCATGATCACCCGGATGCAGGGGGCAGATCCCGCGTCCGGCAAGCGGCCGCCCCTGTTGCCCCTGTTTGCGGTCGGCTTCCTGGTGCTGGCCTGCATCAACAGCACAGGCTGGGTGCCCGCCCTGGTTCAGGGGGGGGTCAACGAGCTGTCGCGCTGGTGCCTGGTGATCGCCATCGCCGCCATCGGCATGAAGACCCAGCTCAAGGAGCTGGCGGCGGTCGGCATCAAACCCATCCTGCTGATGGTGGGGGAGACCGCCTTCCTGGTCGCCCTGGTGCTGACCCTGATGCATTGGGGCATCAAGCCTTAGGCATATCAGGAATGTCATGAATGCCGCGAACGTCCGAATAGGCTTCGCTACCCGAACCTACCAACTCAATTGACTGCGTAGGTTCGATTAGCCGCGTAGCGGCGTAATCGGACGATCGCGATACGAGATCAATCAGAAAAACCGCAATAAACGAACGCGCCCCTGTGGCCAACGGACTAGCCAGAGAGCAGAGAGGTAGTTATGAACAAGGTTTACCCCAGCGCCCAGGCCGCTCTTAGCGATCTGGTGCAGGACGACATCACCATCGCCTCGGGGGGCTTCGGCCTGTGCGGCATCCCGGAGCAGCTTATCGAGGCGCTGCAGGAGAGCGGCAAACGCGGCTTCACCATCATCAGCAACAACTGCGGGGTGGACGAGTTCGGCCTTGGGCCTCTGCTCCATAGCCGCCAGATCAAGAAGATGATCTCCTCCTACGTGGGGGGCAACAAGGAGTTCGAGCGCCAGTATCTCGCAGGGGAGCTGGAGCTGGAGTTCACCCCCCAGGGGACGCTCGCCGAGAAGCTTCGCGCCGGCGGCGCCGGCATTCCGGCCTTCTTCACCCGCACCGGTTACGGGACCCTGATCGCCGAGGGCAAGGAGACCCGTCAGTTCGATGGGGATTGGTACGTGATGGAGCGATCCCTCACCGCGGATCTCGCCATCATCAAGGGCGCCAGGGCCGACAAGGCGGGTAACCTGATGTTCAACAAGACGGCGCGCAACTTCAACCCGCTCTGCGCCAAGGCGGGCCGGGTCTGCGTGGCCGAGGTGGAGGAGATAGTCGAGGTGGGGGAGCTGGCCCCGGACGAGATCCACCTGCCCGGCATCTATGTGCAGCGGCTGGTGCACAACCCCAATCCCGAGAAACGCATCGAAGTGCGCACCGTCATGGAGAAGAAATAAGATGGTTTTGATCCGTGAAGAGAGGGCGCTGTGTATCACCCAGGCGCTGGTGGTGGCTTCCTGTTTTCAACAGCCTGCAGTAAGGAGCTAAGTCATGGCCTGGACCCGTGAAGAGAGGGCGCTGTGCATCACCCAGGAACTGCCGGTGGCTTCCTGTTTTCAACAGCCTGCAGTAAGGAGCTAAGTCATGGCCTGGACCCGTGAAGAGATGGCGCAGCGCGCCGCCAAGGAGCTGCAGGACGGCTTCTATGTGAACCTCGGCATCGGCCTGCCGACCCTGGTGGCCAACTACATCCCGGATGCCATGGAGGTGTGGCTGCAGAGCGAGAACGGCCTGCTCGGCATAGGCCCCTTCCCGAGTGAAGAGGAGCTGGATCCCGATCTCATCAACGCCGGCAAGCAGACCATCACCACCTTGCCCGGCAGCAGCTTCTTCGACAGCGCCGAGAGCTTCGGCATGATCCGCGGTGGCCACATCAACCTGGCGCTGCTCGGGGCCATGCAGGTCTCGGAACGCGGGGATCTCGCGAACTGGATGATCCCCGGCAAGCTGGTCAAGGGGATGGGGGGGGCCATGGATCTGGTGGCCGGGGTCAAGCGGGTGGTGGTGCTGATGGAGCACTGCGCCAAGAACGGTGAGCACAAGATACTGGAGTGGTGCAACCTGCCCCTGACCGGGGTCGGGGTGGTGGATCGCATCATCAGCGATCTCGCCGTGCTGGACGTGACCCCAAGCGGCCTCAAGCTGGTGGAGCTGGCCCCCGGCATCGAATTTGAGCAGTTGCAGGCCGCCACCGGCTGCCGCATCTGCCGCTGAATCGCGTGTGGGCCGACTCGTCGGCCATTTTCACGGCGGAGTGAGGATGCTTGGGCCTGCTCCGCCGCTTTTATGCTCTCCGTGACGGCGCTGATGCTCTGCCTGCTGCCTCTCGCCCCGATAACAGACTGCCATCACCCACCCACTCACTGGACACGCCAGCCCCTTGGCGGACCTCTGTCCTTCACCATGGTCCCTGGCTGAGCCCCGCGAATCCCTGCGCGGATGCCGTCCGACACCCCTTTCGCGCCGCTTGTTCGGCGCCGCCACTCCCTGTCATCAAATGAAAAGTGGCTGACGTTCAATGGCAAGCAAGGGGGTTGGGCTGGCCGTAGAGTCGGTAGCAACAACACAGAGCGCACCCGGGGGAGGAACCCGCAAGGGGAGGAGGCAAACAGAGCGCCCCCTCATCCCCAAGGGAAGCGCCGACACTGGCACAACAGCCAGGCAAGAAGCCAAGCAACAAGCCAGACAATAAAGCCAGACAATAAAGCCAACGGAAACGGCGACTAGACACAGAACAACAAACAACAGATGACGACACTCGGAGAGACTGTAATGGATTACAAGCACACGAGTCATGGTTGCGGTGCCCTGCGCCTCAGCCTGCTGGCGACGGCCATTGCGGCCGTGCTCCTGCCCACCGCTCAGGCGGTCGAGATCGACACGGACAGTGAAGAGTGGTCCGTGCGTTTCGACAACACCGGCAAGTTCAACTACGGCATGCGCACCGAGAGCGCCGACGAGCGGATGCTCGCCACCCCGAACAGCAACGATGGGGACTACAACTTCAAGGATGCCGGCGACACCGTCACCACCCGCTTCGATCTGTTGACCGAGCTGGACGTGGTGAACAAGGGCAATACCGGTTTTCGCATCAGTGCGGCGAGCTGGTACGACTATGCCTATGACGACGTCGGCGCGAGCGACAACCCCTTTTTGAACAACAATGGTGATGCCTCCGGCATCCCGGGCTGGGGCGCCAACCCCGCAAGGTCGACCATGTTTGGCCAGCCGGGACTGAGCGATTATGCCGATCGCTACTACAACGGCCCCTCCGGCGAGATCCTCGACGCCTTCGTGTTCCACAACATGGAGATAGGTGACGAGTCGCTGCTCGGCGTCAAGATAGGCCAGCACAACATCTTCTGGGGCGAGACCCTGCTCAACCCGGTGCACTCCATCAGCTACGGCCAGTCTGGCCTGGATCTCGCCAAGCTCGCGGCGTCCCCGGGCACCGAGGCAAAAGAGCTGTTCATGCCCCGCAAGCAGATCTCCGCCTCCTTCACCCTGAACCCGGAGTGGACCTTCGCCGCCCAGTACTTCTTCGACTGGGACGCGGCCCGTCTGCCGGAGGCCGGCACCTTCTACGGTGGCTCCGATCTGGTGGGCTACGGTGCCCGCGCCTTCCTGCTGGGTCACACCGGCGGTCCGGGCCTCGCCGGGCCGAACGGCACCCTCAGCAACATTCGCCGCGGCGCAGACATAGAGCCGGGCAAGCACGGTGACTGGGGCTTCATGACCAAGTGGTCCCCCGAGGCGCTGGATGCCACCCTGGGGGCCTACTACCGTCGCACCGCCGACATCCTGCCCCAGGCGGTACTGGACGCCCGTGGTCTGAGCGTCCGCGGGACGAATCCCCTGCCGGCCGGGGCTATTCCCAACCTGCGTAACTCGATTGCCAACACCAGCTATTCCCTGGCCTACGGCGAGGACATCGACATCCTGGGTCTGAGCCTGTCCAAGGACATCGCCGGGGTGAGCGTGGGCAGCGATCTGAACTATCGCCACAACATGCCCCTCTCCAGCATCCCGGCGCTGCTGAGTGCCTCGGGTCCACTCGGGCTGAAACAGGGGCTCGGCGCACTGCCTGCCCGTAATGACAGCACCGGGGTGATCACCGACGACAGCGACGGTTACAGCGCCACCGGCGAGACCCTGCACTGGACCCTCAACGGCCTGATGACCATGGCCGACACCCCGCTGTTCGACGGCGCCGCCCTGCTGGCCGAGCTCTATTACAGCAACCTGCTGAGCCTCAACGATCACAACAAGGCGCTCTACAAGGGCGAGGACAGCTACCAGGGGCTCGACAAGTCGACCACCGACAACTGGGGCCTGGCGGTCAACTTCACCCCGACCTGGTATCAGGTGTTCCCCGGCGTGGACATGAGCATGCCGCTGTCGATCAACCTCGGCCTGGCGGGGGTGTCTCCCGTGCAGGGCGGCGGTGCCAAGGACACCGGCAACTACGCCCTTGGCCTCGGCGCTACCATCTACAACCAGTATTTCGTCGATCTGAAGTACGTGGACTCCTTCGGCAAGTCTGCCGACTGTAACGACGGCGCCACCGATGGCTCCACCCCCAACGCCCTGGATGCGACCCAGCGCAACACCTGTTATGCCGGCGGTTACTCCTCCTTCTCCGGTGGCGGCGCCACCACGGAAGACAGAGGGGCCGTCTACCTGACCCTCAAGACCACTTATTGAGTCAAGCGACCGAGTCGGAGAACAAGATGATGAAACATAAACAGACCATGCTGGCCCTGTCCCTCGCCCTGGCCTTCACCAGTCAGGCCCAGGCGGCCGTCTCCGCCAGCGAAGCGGGCAAGCTGGGCACCAGCCTGACCCAGGTCGGCGCCGATGCCGCGGCCAACGCCGACGGCTCCATCCCCGCCTATACCGGCGGCCTGACCACGGCGCCCGCCGGCTTCAAGGCCGGTGACAGCATGCGCCCGGATCCTTATGCGGGCGACAAGCCGCAGCTGGTGATCGACGGCAAGAACGTGGCCAAGTACAAGGGTGAGCTGACCGCCACCACCGCCGAGTTGCTGAGCCGCTTCCCGGACTTCAGAGTCGATGTCTACCCGACTCACCGCAGCGTGGCGCTGCCCCAGGCGGTGCTGGACAACACCAGGCAGAACGCCCTGAACGCCAAGACCCTGGAAGGGGGCATGGCGGTGGATCAGGTGCTGCCGGGCATTCCCTTCCCGATCCCGCAGACCGGCGCCGAGGCGATGTGGAACTTCCTGCTGCGCTACCAGGGGGTGAACATCGCCACCAAATACGACTCCTGGAACGTCGATTCCGCCGGGGTAGCGGCGCTCTCCACCACGGGGCAGGCGTTCATCAACTACGCCATCTACGAGGACATGAAGAAGCCCATCGCGGCCAAGGACACCTACTACCAGATGAAGCTCTACTACACCGGGCCCGCCCGCCGTGCCGGTGAAGCCATCATGCTGCGCGATGCCGCCAACCCCCTTGAGCAGCCGCGCAAGGCCTGGCAGTACCTGCCGGGGCAGCGCCGGGTCAAGCTGGCACCGAACCTGGCCTACGATACCCCGAACCCGGGCACCTCGGGCGCCGGCACCTATGACGACGTCTTCGTCTTCAACGGCGCGCTGGACCGCTTCGATTGGAAGCTGGTGGGCAAGCAGGAGATGATAGTTCCCTACAACACCTACAAGCTGACCTATGAGCCCGATGCCCGGGCGCTGACCACCCCGAACTTCCTGTCGCCGGATCACGTGCGCTGGGAGAAGCACAGGGTCTGGGTGGTGGAGGGCAACCTCAAGGCCGGCGAGCGCCACATCTATGCCAAGCGTCGCTTCTATCTGGACGAAGACAGCTGGGTGGCCCTGGCCTCGGATCAGTACGACGCCCGTGGTCAGCTCTATCGCGGCTCCTTCGCCTTCCTGAGCCAGAGCTACGACAAGCAGACCCCGGATGCCACCCCCTTCATGATCTATGACCTGGTGGCGGGGACCTACAACATCAACGGCGTGGTGGGACCCCATGGCGGCATCAAGTACGGCGATTCGCTGTCCAAGGCGAAGTGGTCGCCGGAGTCCCTGGCGGGCGCGGGTATCCGCTAAGCGTTGATGATCTCCACTGACCCCCCTCCCGGCCTCCCCCTTCGAAAGGGGGAGGAGTGAAGTGCGCCCTCCCCTTGCCAAGGGGAGGGCCGGGGTGGGGTTGTTGCGACCATCCGATGGGTTTTGAAGACAAGGAAGTGGTATGGGTTCATTCAACAAGTTGGCGCCCTGGCTGTGCGGCGCCCTGCTGATGGCAGGGCCCGCGCAGAGCGCGGAGACGATCACGGCGGCGACGGCCTATGTGGACGTGCTGGACTTGCCGGCCAAGCCGAGCGCGCTGGCCAAGCAGAGCCCCTTGCTGGATCTGGCCCGTGCCGGCAGCCGGCTGGTGGCGGTGGGGCAGCGGGGTCACATCCTCTACTCCGACGACGAAGGCAAGGGTTGGCAGCAGGCCAGGGTGCCGGTGAGCTCGGATCTCAATGCCGTCGTCTTCCCCAGTCCCGAGCAGGGCTGGGCCGTGGGGGGGGACGGGGTCATCCTGCACAGCCAGGACGGTGGCGCCAGCTGGCAGAAACAGCTGGATGGCCGCCAGATAGGCGACCTGGTGCTGCAATACTACTCGGCCAAGGCCCAGTCCGAGCCGGACAACGAGCAGTGGGCCGCGTTGGTGGAAGAGGGCCAGCGCCTGGTGGAGGAGGGGGCCGACAAGCCCCTGCTCGACGTCTGGTTCCAAGACGACAGGGTTGGCTACGTGGTCGGGGTGTTCAACCTCATTCTGCGCACCCAGGATGGCGGTCAGCACTGGACGCCGATGCAGGATCGCACCGACAACCCGGATGGGCTGCATCTCAATGCCATCGCCCTGGCCGGGGAGAGCCTCTATCTCGTCGGCGAGCAGGGCTTGCTGCGCAAGTGGGATCCGGGGACGCAGCGCTTCGTCTCACTGCCAAGCCCCTATGACGGCAGCTTCTTCGGCCTCATCGGTCGGCCCGGCGAGCTGCTGGTCTATGGGCTGCGGGGCCATGCCTATCGCAGCACGGATGGCGGCCAGCACTGGGCGAGACTGGCCAGTCCGCTGCCCATCAGCCTCAGCACTGCTATGCAGGGGGCAGATGGCCAGTTCCGCCTCTTTACCCAGGCCGGCCATATGCTGCGGCAACGGGGCAACGAGCCGCTGACTCTGGAACCCCTGGCCGAGCCATCCCCGGTGGCGGGCGCCCTGCTGACGCCCCAGGGCACCCTGGCACTGGTGGGCAGCCGCGGTGTGCGCACCCTGGCGGTGAATTAAGGCGGTCACAAGTATTGCCAAATCAGGCCGTCACCGGATGACGGCCCAATAACGATAACGAGGATCCAGACATGGGCCATGTGAAGCAAGATGCGATGCCGGTGATCCGCGAGCTGGCGCAGTTCGACAGGCGCTCCGGCAACCTGCTGGAGCGGCTGGTGTTCAACCACAGAGCGCTGTTCATGCTAGTGATGACGCTGGCGACCCTGGTGTTTGGCTACATGGCGACGACTCGCCTGGCGTTGGCGCCCAGCTTCGAGAAGATGATCCCCCAGAGCCAGCCCTACATCAAAAACTTCCTGGAGAACCGCCAGTCCCTGCGTGGCTTCGGCAACTCGGTGCGGGTGGTGGTGGAGAACACCCAAGGGGACATCTTCGATCCCGGCTATCTTGGCGTGCTCAAGCGGGTCAATGACGAGCTGTTCCTCACCGAGGGGGTGGACCGCGCCTGGATGAAGTCCCTCTGGAGTCCGGCGGTGCGCTGGACCGAGGTGACCGAGGAGGGCTTCCAGGGCGGCCCCGTGATGCCGGACGCCTATCAGGGCAAGCCCGCCGACATCGAGCAGTTGCGCCAGAACATCAACCGGGCCGGTATCGTCGGCAGCCTGGTGGCGAGCGATTTTAAATCCACCATGCTGATCGTGCCCCTGCTTGACAAGGCATCGGCCACCGGCAAGCCCCTCAACTATCACGAGTTCTCCCAGCGCATCGAGAAGTTGCGCAGCCAGATCGAGTTCGACGGCAAGCCCCACAAGGCGGGAGAGGAGGGGACGGGTCAGTACAAGATCCGGGTCATCGGTTTTGCCAAGCTGGTCGGCGATCTCATCGATGGCCTCATTCAGGTGATCATGTTCTTCGCCCTGGCGGTGGCGACCTCGCTTCTCATCATCTTCCTCTACACCCGCTGCGTGCGCAGCACCCTGCTGGTGGTGGGTTGCTCGCTGATCGCCGTGGTGTGGCAGCTCGGCCTCGTCGCCTGGCTCGGCTACGCCATCGATCCCTATTCGGTGCTGGTGCCCTTCCTCATCTTCGCCATCGGGGTCTCCCACGCGGCCCAGAAGATGAACGGCATCATGCAGGACATCGCCCGCGGCACCCATCGCCTGATCGCCGCGCGCTACACCTTCCGCCGGCTGTTCCTGGCCGGAGTCACGGCGCTGCTCGCCGATGCGGTGGGCTTCGCGGTGCTGATGCTGATCGACATCCCGGTCATTCAGGATCTCGCCATCACCGCCAGCATCGGGGTGGCGGTGCTCATCTTCACCTCCCTGCTGTTGATGCCGGTGGCGCTCTCCTATGTGGGAGTGGGCCACAAGGCGGCCGAGCGGGCGCTGGCCATTGAAAATAACGCCGCCGCCAACCAGGGCTTCGGCAGGCTCTGGACGCTGCTGGACCGCTGCACCGAGCGCAAGTGGGCCACCTTTGTGGTGCTGCTGGGCCTGGCCATGGGGATCGGCGGCTACCTGGTCAGCCTGCACCTCAAGATTGGCGATCTGGACAGCGGCGCACCCGAGCTGCGCGCCGATTCGCGCTACAACAAGGACAACGGCTACATCACCAGCCACTATGCGCTCTCGAGCGATCTGTTCGCGGTGATGATCAAGACGGCGCCGGAGGGGTGTCTCAATTACCAGACCCTGATCCTGGCGGATCGCCTGGGCTGGGAGCTGCAGCAGCATCCCGGGGTGCAGGCCACCAGCTCCCTGGTCAATGCGGTGCGCCAGATCACCGCCGGCACCTATGAGGGCAACCCCAGGCTCGCCAGCATCCAGCGCAACCAGAACGTGTTGAACTACGCGGCCCAGCAGGCCTCGGTCAACAGCCCCGAGCTGTTCAACACCGACTGCTCCCTGATGCCGGTGATCGCCTACCTGAGGGATCACAAGGCCGAGACCCTGAGCGGCGTAGTGGCCATCGCCGAGCGGTTTGCCCGGGAGAACTCGTCGCCGGATCGCCAGTTCCTGCTGGCCGCGGGCTCGGCGGGCATCGAGGCGGCCACCAACCTGGTGGTGCACGAGGCGAACCGCACCATGCTGCTCTACGTCTACCTGGCGGTGACCGTCTTCTGCCTCATCACCTTCCGCAGCTGGCGGGCGACCGTGGTGGCCCTGGTGCCGCTGATGCTCACCTCTGTGCTGTGCGAGGCGCTGATGGTCTTCATGGGGATAGGCGTCAAGGTGGCGACCCTGCCGGTGATTGCGCTCGGGGTCGGCATCGGGGTGGACTACGCGCTCTACCTGCTGAGCGTGCAGTTGCACCATCAACGCCAGGGCATGTCGCTGGTGGAGTCCTATCGCCAGGCCGTGGCCTTCACCGGCCGGGTGGTGGGGCTGGTGGGCATCACCCTGGCCGCCGGCGTGGTGGGCTGGGTCTGGTCCCCCATCAAGTTCCAGGCCGACATGGGCATACTGCTCACCTTCATGTTCCTGTGGAACATGCTGGGGGCCCTGATAGGGGTGCCGGCACTCTCCTACTTCCTGCTGCGCGGCACCCAGCCCGCTCTGGCCGAAGCCGTTGAGAAGGCTGCTGCGCCCCGTGCGAGCGTCGACGCCTCCGCGCCCCAGGGGAGGATGAAGGCGGAACAGCTGCCGGCCGATGTCCGCTAGGGGCGGCAAGCCGAGATGTGAAGAGGGAGGCGACAAGCCTCCTTCTTCTTTTTTGGCGTGATCTGTTGAGGGGCCGGGTTGGATGGCAAAGGGATGCGGGAGTGTCGCGCTGCTGGCTTTCATGGCATCCCACTCGTTTCGCTGTCGATGGCGAGTGCCCCACATGATGGAAAGCGGAATGCAAAGAGGGAGGCCGCAGCCTCCCTCTTTAATTCAACGTCTGGCGAAGGAATGGGGTCTAGCCGTAGGCAAGGCTGGTGTGCGCGCTCTGGGTCACCTTGGGCACGCCCTTGTGGCGGGAGCGCCAGGTGGCGGGCGGCATGCCGAACTGGGCGTTGAACCAGCGGGTGAAGGAGCTCGGCATGGAGTAACCCAGCATGTCGGCGATGTGGCCCAGCGAATAGCCGGAGTTTTGCAGATAACGCATCACCAGATCCCGGCGCACGTCGTTGACCAGCTCGCTGAAGGTGGCACCGCTCTCCTCCAGATGGCGCTGCAGGGTGCGCACGTTCATGCCCAGGGTGCGGGCTATCTGCTCTATGGTGGCGCGCCCCATGGGCAGCAGCAGGTAGATGGCCTTGCGCACGTCAGTCATCAGGGATTGCTGGGTCTCCACCAGCAGGGTGTCGAGGTACTGGCGCGCATGGCGGGCCATGGCCTGGTTGGCCAGGGGGTTGGGGATGTCCAGATCCGCTGACTGACAGACGATGCCGTTGAACTCGCTGCCAAATTCCAGCTTGCAGCCGAACAGCCGCTTGTGGATGGAGAGATCCGCCGGCGCGTCATGGGTGAAGTTGACGCTGATGGGATGCCAGTTCGCCCCGACCCCGACCTGGGCCGCGCAGAAGCGATACATGACGCCGACAGCAAGCTCGGTGGCCTGGCGCGAGGGCATGGGGGCGTCGGTGATGATCTCCTCGCGAATGATCACCGCCTTGCCCGCCTCCTCGATGAAGATGGCCAGGGCGTTATTGAACAGATGGATGTATTGCACCATCACCTGCAAGCCCTCGCGCAGGTTGGGCTGATAGCTCAGCAGCAGGCTCACCTCGCCAAAGTCCGACAGCTGGCGATGCTCCGCCATGCGCAGCCCCAGGCTCTGGCAGTCGCCGGTGCGGGCGGTGAGCTCCAGCAAGTTGATGATGGTGGAAACCGGGATGCGCTGATTGGGCACATCCAGAATGGAGGCACTGAGGCCGGCTTGCGACAACAGGTGGGGGGTATTGAGGCCCAGTTGGCGGGCGACATCGAGGTAGTTGGTGAGGGTAGCGGCTCTGGCAAGAAGGGTCATGATGCAGTTCCCATGGCGACAGCTCATCTGCTGGTTGTTAACCGTTTTTTATCATTTTGCTTACATCGTGGGAAGGCTTATTAACCTATCTGTTAGTCGCAGATCCCAGGGGGTGAGCTCGCTCACAGTCCGCTTCCGATGGCATCCAGGCCCAGCGATCACCGCCTTGTCCGGCCGAGTCTCTGTCGCAAAAAGACAACTTCATGGCATCCAAGGTAAAGCAGCCGGGGGCCCGGCACCTTACTGTGGTCCCGATGTCATCCGGCCGTCGCCGGAGCGCCTGAACAGGGGAAGATACATGAAGGAATGTCAGCCCGAGGCCACCGTATTGATCGTGCCCGGCCTGCGTGAACACGTGGCGGATCACTGGCAGACCCTGCTCGCCGAGAGGCTTGACAAGGTGGTGACGGTGCCGCCGCTCGCCTCGGACAAGCTCAACTGCCAGGCCAGGGTCGAGGCCATCGAGTCGGCGATCGCCGCCATCGAGGGCCCGGTGATCCTGGTGGCCCACAGCGCCGGGGTGCTGATGGTGGCCCACTGGGCTGCCCAGTACGGCGCTGTCAGTCAGCACAGGATAAAGGGCGCCCTGCTGGTGACGCCACCGGATCTGGATGCCGACTGGCCCTCCCACTATCCCAGCAAGGAGGCCATGGCGGCCGGCGGTTGGCACCCCTTGCCCCGTATGACGCTGCCGTTCCCGAGTCTGGTAGTGCTGAGTCACAACGATCCCCTGGCGAGCCCTGCGGCGGTGCGTGCCCTGGCCGGGGAGTGGGGGAGCGAGCTGGTGGATGCCGGGGCGGTGGGACACCTCAATCCGGCGAGCGGATTTGGCCCCTGGCCAGAGGCCGAGGCCTTGCTCGGGCGTCTCGACGCCCGCTAACTCAGATGGTGAGGGGAGACGGCTCCCCTGCGCCCAAACACGAATCGGAAGGAGTCCGTATGGTGAAGACAAGGATCATACCGCCAGCCCAGGGAGCCCATGCTTATCCCTTGCTGATCAAGAGCCTGCTGTTGTCCGGGGGGCGCCATCACCCGGGCCGGGAGATCGTCTACGCAGACAGGCTGCGCTACGACTACCGCACCCTCAATCAGCGCATCCACCGCCTCGCCAACCTGTTGACCGCCTCGGGCATTGGACCGGGGGACACGGTGGCCCTGCTGGACTGGGACAGCCACCGCTCCCTCGAGTGCTTCTTCGCGGTACCCATGATAGGCGCCGTGCTGCACACGGTGAATGTGCGCCTGTCGCCGGAGCAGATCGCCTTCACCATGCACCACGCCGAGGATCACCTGGTGCTGGTTCATGACGACTTCCTGCCCATGATGGACTCCATTCAGGAGAAGCTGCCCACGGTGCGCGGTTACATCCGGCTGACCGATGGGGAGTCGCCCTCTACCGGTTTGCGCCTGCTCGGGGAGTACGAGACGCTGCTGGCCGGGGCGGACGACCAGTTCGACTTCCCCGACTTCGACGAATATTCGGTGGCGACCCTGTTCTACACCACGGGCACCACCGGGGATCCCAAAGGGGTCTACTTCAGTCACCGCCAGCTGGTGCTGCACACCCTCAACGAGCTGGGCACCCTGGCGGCCCATGCGGGCCAGTCGCTGCTTTGCTCCGACGACGTCTACATGCCCATCACACCCATGTTCCACGTCCATGCCTGGGGCGTCCCCTATGTGGCGACCATGCTGGGGGTGAAGCAGGTCTACCCGGGGCGCTACGAGCCGAACAAGCTGGTCAAGCTCTATCGCGACGAGGGGGTGAGCTTCTCCCACTGCGTGCCGACCATATTGCAGATGATCCTGGACTGCGAGGAGGCCAGGCAGACCTCGTTCGAGGGCTGGAAGATGCTGCTGGGGGGCAGTGCGCTGCCGCTCGGGCTGGCGACCCAGGCGAGCCAGAAGGGGATACGGGTGCACGCCGGCTACGGCATGTCGGAGACCTGCCCGCTGTTGTGCGTGGTGCACCTCGCTCCCGAGGAGCTGGCGCTGCCCATGGCGGAGCAACTGCCGCTGCGGATCAAGACCGGAAAGCCCATCGGCCTGGTGGACTTGCGCATCGTCGATACCGAGGGCAAGGATCTGCCCCACGACGGTGAGGCCATGGGGGAGATAGTGGTGCGCGCCCCCTGGCTGGCCCAGGGCTACCTGAAGGAGCCCGCCAAGGGGGCTGAGCTGTGGGATGGCGGCTGGCTGCACACCGGGGACGTGGCCTCCATCACCCCGGACGGCACGGTGGAGATCAAGGACCGCATCAAGGACGTGATCAAGACAGGTGGCGAGTGGATAAGCTCGCTGGCGCTGGAGAGCCTCATCAGCGCCCATTGCGGGGTGCATTCGGTGGCCGTAGTGGGGGTGCCGGACGAGCAGTGGGGGGAGCGCCCGTTGGCCCTGGTGGTCGGCAAGGAGGGGACGAACCTGGATCCCCAGGCCATCAAGGCGCACCTGCAGGGGTTCGTCGACAGTGGTCGCATCAATCGCTGGGCCATTCCGCGCCAGATCCGCATAGTGCAGGAGATCCCCAAGACCAGTGTCGGCAAGGTGAACAAGAAGCTGATCCGGGAGCGCGAGTGCCATCCGGCGGTGGAGAACTGAGGGCGCCGTCATAGATCCAGAGGACGGCCTCTCAGTCATCCCCACTGTCTGAGGGGCCTTGTTGGCCGGGCTGCCATGGCTTGACTACGATAACTGAGTTATCACACAAGAGGCGTGCGCCATGAACAGAACCCAGATTCATCTCGTTGATGAAGAGGTGGATTTTCCGTCCAGTGAACAGTTGGTTTCCACCACGGATCTTCAGGGGGTCATTACTTATGCCAATGACCACTTCTGCCGGGTGGCGGGATACAGCAGGGCAGAGATGATAGGCCAGCACCACAACATGGTTCGCCACCCGGACATGCCCAAGGCCGCCTTTGCTGACCTCTGGGGCAAGCTCAAGCAGGGCAAACCCTGGCGCGGCATGGTGAAAAACCGCTGCAAGGATGGGCGTTACTATTGGGTGGATGCCTATGTCACCCCCATCTTCGAGCAGGGGCGGATCAATGGCTACCAGTCGGTCCGCAGTCGCGCCGCGCCGGAGATGAAAGCCGTGGCCGGGCGCACCTATGCCAGATTGAAGAGCGTGGAGCGGGGGGAGCGAAAGGGCGGATTGAGCCTGCGCCCGATGCGCCACGGGCTGGCCATCGTCGGTGTCTTGCTGATGCTGGCGGGGGGAGCCTATCTGATGGGGCCCTGGGGGCCGCTGTTCACCCTGTTGCCCCTCTTGTGGCTGGCCCTGATCTATCGTGACACCCTCATCACTACCCCCCGTTATCTGCGACAGCTCGCGGA
Source organism: Aeromonas sp. R6-1 (assembly GCF_040908165.1). Classification (NCBI taxonomy): domain Bacteria; kingdom Pseudomonadati; phylum Pseudomonadota; class Gammaproteobacteria; order Aeromonadales; family Aeromonadaceae; genus Aeromonas; species Aeromonas sp. R6-1. The sequence continues at coordinate 191,752 of NZ_JBFODF010000046.1, read as the reverse complement.
CGAATATGACAGCCTGACCCGGCTCATCTATTCGGGGGAGGATGCCAGTGCCATTGCAGACTTCCACATCAAGCTGTTGCAGGCCAGGATCCGCACCGTCCTTGGACGAGTGGACGATGCGACCCTCTCCCTGCAGGATCTCGCGGTGCATCTGAAAACAGCCTCCAGCGAGGCGAGCGCCGACATCGCCGAACAGGATGTCCAGACCCAGCAGGTGGCGACGGCCATCACCGAGATGGCGGCGACAGCCCACGAGATTGCCCGCAATATCCTGGAGACGGACAACCAGATAGCTCAGGCCAAGGCGCACTGCCAACACACCGACCAGCAGTTGGAAGATACCCAGCACAGGGTGACGGAGCTGGCCACCCAGGCAGAGCATGCCTTCACGGCCGCCGTGGCACTGGCGGAGGAGTCGGATCGCATCGGTGTGCTGATGAGCGAGATCCAGGGCATTGCGGATCAGACCAATCTGCTGGCGCTCAACGCCGCCATCGAGGCGGCGCGGGCAGGGGAGCAGGGGCGAGGATTTGCGGTGGTGGCGGACGAGGTACGAACCCTCTCCACGCGCACCCACAAGGCGACCGAGCAGATCCAGAGCAGCATAGGCCAGATCCAGCGTACCCTGAACGGCTGGAAGGGAATGATGCAGCAGAACCTGCAACAGACCCAATCCTGCGTGACCCTGACCCGCCAGGGATCAGAGAGCCTGCATCAGGTGCTGGCGGAAATAGAACGGGTGGTGGACCTCTCGGCCCAGATCTCGACGGCGGCAGAGGAGCAGCAGGCGGTAGTGGAGGACATCAGCCGCAACGTCAACGCCATCTCCCAGCACTCCCACACCAACAGCAACAAGATGCAGGACATGGACGCCTCGAGCGACATCCTGCTCACCAAGGCTCGCCAGCTCAAATCCCTGGGGCAGACCTTCGGGTAAGAGCGGTCAGACTCATGCAATGCAGGAAGGCCACCCCTGGGGTGGCCTTCTTGTTTATTGGTTTCATGGGGGTATCGGCTCTGTGTGCCGGGAGATGAGCCAGTCAGCCGGACTGCTCCGCCAGCGTAATGACGCGGCCACCTTTGTCACAATACATGGCCCTGTCGGCCTGGATGAGCCACTGCTCCGGGCTCCAGTCATGCTGGTAGTGGCTGACGCCGATGCTGATGCCCACCTGCATCGGCTGGTCATTGACCACGAAGGGGGCCTGCATGGCCTGGCGGATCACGGCGGTGACCTCCTCTGCCTGACGGATATCGTAGCCAGGCAGCAGCAGGATGAACTCGTCCCCCGCCAAGCGGGCAAAATAGCACTGGTGGCCGATGGCGTCGTGGATCCGTCGGGCCAGCTGGCAGAGGATGGCATCCCCCTGGCTGTGGCCGAAGTTGTCGTTGATGCGCTTGAAGTCATTGAGATCGCAAAACAGCAGGCAGCCCGGATTGTCGCTTTGCACCTGGTGTTTCAACTGCTCCATCAGGCTCAGGCGATTGGGCAGTCCGGTAAGGGGATCGAGGCGGGCCAGTTGCAGTATCTCCTGCTCTCGCTGTTTGCGCAGGGCCACTTCCTGGTTGAGCCGCTTGTTGCTCATCAGAAGATAGAGGGAGAGCAGCAGGATGAGACCACCAACACCCAGGCTTAGCAGGAACCATGGACGCCAGAAGATCCACTGTTCTGAGGGAACCTGATAGAGGAAACGGGTCAGGGAGACCGGTTTGGCAAGGAGGCCTATCTCCACCAGCTGCTGCATGATGTGAGCGAAGCGATCCGGATTCATATACCCGATCTCCACATAGAGCGGCTGGATCATCTCCTTGCTCATCTGCAACTCGTATTCCATGTGGGCCTGGCTGCGGTTGACGCCATACTCCGTGCGCAGCAGGGCGATGGCTTCCTCGGGGTGGGTGAGGGCATAGCGCCATCCCTTGAGGCTGGCTGCACGAAAACGTGCCACCCGCTCCGGATTGAGCCGCTCCTGTGCCTGGGTGGTGAAGAGAATGTCGCTGTAGAAATCGATGCCGTAGTTGCGAGGGTTGATGACGGACACCGAGATGCCGCGCTCTTCCAGATAGAAGGGCTCATTGCTCAGATAGGCGTTGAAGATGTCTATCCGGCCGGCGATCAGATCGTCGATGTTGACCGAAGTGGGTACCGGGATGAGCTGGCGCTCGTGAAGCCCCTGATAGTAGAGGGTGGCCAGCAGTTCGGCATCCTGATGACCCGGAAACATCATGATCCGTTTGCCACGCATGTCCGCAACGGTGAGAATGCCGCTGTCGCGGCGTGCCAGGAAGATGGAGGGAGAGTGCTGGTAGACGCTGGCCAGCGCCAGCAGCGGCTTGCCCTGGGCGTAGTGGGTCAGCACCTCGGTGTTGCCGACGCCAAAGTCGGCGCGTCCGGCCAGCACCTCCTGAACCGGACTTATTCCCTTGCCACCTGGCCTTATCTCGACATCCAGACCAGCGTCGGCGTAATACCCCTTGGCCTTGGCCATGTGATAGCCCACAAACTGGGGCTGATGCAGCCAGCGCAACTGCAATACCACCTTCTCCGGCAGATCACGTGTCCGTTCACTGGCCTGGAGGGGCGAGAAGCAAGTGATGCCAAGCAACAACAGCCAAAACAGGCATTTTTTCATTCGTGCGATTCTTGTGCTGAGGGTCCATGAAGATGGCCTGCAGGCCTGCATTCAAGTTGTTAACAAATAACATTCTAAAGGGTTATACATGTACCGGATACAATTGCAGCACAAAGATTTCATGGTGATCAACAAGCGTCCGGGCATTGGCATGCACGATGATGCCGGCGAGCCGGGTCTCGTCAATCGGGTCAGAATGGATACCGGTCTTGACCTCTATCCGGTCCATCGACTGGACAAGATGACCTCTGGGCTGGTGCTGCTGGCCCGCACCCCCGAAGCGAATCGCGCCCTCAGCATGGCTTTCGCGGCGCGGGAAGTGAGCAAGCAGTATCTGGCCCTCTCCGATCGCAAGCCGAAGAAGAAGCAGGGCTGGGTGAAGGGGGACATGGAGAAAGGGCGAGGCGGCAGCTGGATGCTGAGCCGCACCCAGGATAACCCGGCCATCAGCTGGTTCGACTCCGTTTCGGTGCGCGAGGGGCTGCGCCTTTATCGTATCAAGCCCCGGACCGGCAAGACCCACCAGATCCGGGTGGCCTTGAAGAGCGTGGGAGCCCCCATCCTCGGAGATGAGCGTTACGGCGGCACGGCGGCGGATCGCGGTTATCTGCACGCCTGGCGCCTCGCCTTCACCCTGGCAGGTGAGAGCTTCGATCTCGTCTGTCCGCCCGATGAGGGGGCGCTGTTCCTCCTGCCCGAGTTGCATGCCGTCATCGCGGAGATCTCCGAATGAGCGCTGTAGCCGCGAGAGTCCCAGCCCGCGGCTGGATCCTGGCCGACTTCGATGACACGCTGGCGCCGGATGACAGCCATGCGGGGTTGCTGCGTTTCATCTTGCGCCGCCGTATCTGGCCGCTGCTGCTGTGGCCACTGATGGCGCTCGGCGCCGTGATCTATCTGCTGCCAGGTCAGCGCAGTCGCGGCATTGCACTCATCTGGTGGGCCATCACCCTCGGGCTATCCCCCCTGGCCTGGCGCGCCCTGGTACGGCAGTACAGCCTGACCCGGCCCGGTCTGTATCGGGAGGCGCGAGCCCTCCTGACGGGGGAGGGGCACCGCTGCTGGGTCATCTCCGCCAGTCCCCGCGCCCTGGTCCGTGCCCAGCTCCATCGTCAACTGCCAAGGCTCCCTCACCGCATCATCGGCTCGCGGATGGGTTACCGTTTCGGCGGCCTGGTGCCGCGCTTCTATTGCCATGGCAGGCACAAGCTGCTGCCCGAGCTCCTGACCCTGGAGGCCGCACTCACCCTGAGTGACAGCTTGCACGATCTGCCCCTGCTGGCGTTGGGGGAGCAGGCCTGGCTCATCAATCCGCAAAGGACTCGATTGCTAAAGGCGAGGGCGGTACTGCCCCATATCGAACCCCGTTATTGGTCGTTGTAAGGCAAAGCTGACAGCCTTGCGGGACGCTAACGAGCGCAGTGCAAGGCTGGGGCTGTGATGTCACATTTCATTTACATTTTTTGGCGCGGACCCCCGCCAAACTATCTGAACGCCGCCCCTTCTCATTCCCTGCGCTCGCCACTCTAATGAAACAAGTTGTTAACAATGCCGTGCGGGCTGCCTGTCGAGCCCTTGCGGCGTGACCCGTTTCGTTATCAGTTCATCGCAAGGAGCGCATCATGACCACCCCCTCTTCCCGTACTCACACCATCAACCCCCTTGGCACCGACGGGTTTGAGTTTGTCGAGTACACGGCGCCGGATCTCAAGGGCATTGCGGCCCTCAAGGCGCTGTTCGTCTCACTGGGCTTTGCCGAAGTGGCCAAGCACAGGCACAAGCAGTGCTGGCTCTATCGCCAGGGGGACATCAACTTCGTGGTCAATGCCGAGCCCCACTCCCAGGCGGAGGAGTTTGCCCGGGCCCATGGTCCGAGCGTGTGCGGCATGGCGTTTCGGGTGAGCGATGCCGGCCGTGCCCAGCAGTACGCCATCGGCCAGGGGGCCAAGCCGTTTGTGGGCAAAATAGGCCCCATGGAACTCAACATCCCCGCCATCTACGGCATCGGCGAGAGTACCCTCTCCTTTGTCGATCGCTATGGCGAGCGGGGCTCCATCTATGACGTGGACTTTATCTTCTACCCCGACTGGCAGGCCCGCATGGCCGAGGTGGACGCGGGGCTCTATGAGATCGACCACCTGACCCACAACGTCCATCGCGGCAACATGAACCTCTGGTCGAATTTCTACGAGCGGATCGGCAACTTCCGGGAAATCCGCTACTTCGACATCGAGGGCAAGCTGACCGGACTGCACTCGCGCGCCATGACGGCCCCTTGCGGCAAAATTCGCATTCCCATCAACGAGTCGGCGGACGACAAGTCCCAGATAGAGGAGTACCTGCGCCAGTACAAGGGGGAGGGGATCCAGCACATCGCGCTCGCCTCTGCCGACATCTATCGCACCATCCGCACGCTCAGAGGGCGGGGAACCGGCTTCATGCCGACGCCGGACACCTACTACGAGAAGGTGGACAGCCGGGTGGCGGGTCATCAGGAGGATCTGGCGGCGCTGAAAGAGCTGCGCATCCTCATCGACGGCTCGCCGACGAAGGACGGCATTCTGCTGCAGATCTTCACCGATACCGTGATCGGGCCCGTGTTCTTCGAGATCATCCAGCGCAAGGGCAACGAGGGCTTTGGTGAGGGCAACTTCCAGGCACTGTTCGAATCCATCGAGCTGGATCAGATCCGCCGTGGCGTGCTGGACGGATCCACGCAAGGGGAGGTGAACAGTGCCGCGCAGGGCCAGAAAAACGGAGAACCGAGCGATGCGTAACTGGATAAGCTTCCCCCATCGGGAGGGAACCCACTCCCGCCAGGCCCATGCCGATCTGCCGGAGCAGGCCATCTATGAGCGCGAGCTGGGGCGCTCGGGCTTCTTCGGTCCGGCCACCCACATGCACCACAAGCATGCTCCCACCGACTGGGTCAACTGGGAAGGGCCGCTTCGGCCACGGGCGTTTGACTTGAACGATCTGCAGGAGGAGGTGAGCTCCCTCTCCCCCTGGGTGATGCCGGATATTCTCAGCAACCCCCACTGCCGCTACCGCATCTGGCGCCTGCATGAGCCCATGCCGTTTCTGGTGCGAAACGCCGATGGCGACGAGCTCCTGTTCATTCACGAGGGGGGAGGCGAGTTCTACTGCGACTACGGGCACCTCATCTTGAGAGATGGCGACTATGTGGTGATCCCCCGTGGCACCATGTGGCGCATCGAGCCCACCGCGCCCCTCTTCATCCTGATGATAGAGGCGACGGAAGACAGTTATCAGCTGCCGGACAAGGGACTGGTGGGCAATCACGCCATCTTCGATCCGGCGGCCCTGGACGTGCCCGCCATCAACGAGCGCTTCCTGGCCCAGCAGGATGAAAACCCCTGGTCGCTGCAGATCAAGCGCCACGATCAGGTCTCGGTCGTCACCTGGCCGTTCAACCCGCTGGATGCACAAGGGTGGCACGGGGACTTGTGCGTGGTGCGCCTCAACTGGCGGGATATCCGCCCGCTGATGAGCCACCGCTACCACCTGCCTCCCTCGGCTCACTCCACCTTCGTGGCGAGCCGGTTCGTGGTCTGCACCTTCGTGCCGCGTCCCATCGAGAGCGATCCAGGCGCCCTGCGGGTGCCCTTCTACCACAGCAACGACGACTTCGACGAAGTGCTCTTCTACCACGCCGGGGACTTCTTCAGCCGGGACAACATCAAGCGGGGCATGGTCACCTTCCACCCTGCCGGCTTCACCCATGGTCCCCATCCCAAGGCCTTTGCGGCGGGGCTGGCCCATGCCAAGACCTTCACCGACGAGGTGGCGGTGATGCTAGACACCCGTGATGCCCTGGTCGTCGGCCCCATCTGCGAAGGGGTCGAACACCCCGGTTATGTCACCAGCTGGCAGCGTCCAGAGACGCTCGGCAAATAAGGAATTCGATATGAAATTGGCAACCCTGAACAATGGCAAGCGCGACGGCGCCCTGGTGGTGGTGAGCCGCGATCTGGCGCGCGCCGTCCATGTGACGACCATTGCCCCGACCCTGCAGTCGGCCCTCGACCAGTGGGGCGAAGTGGCGCCGCAATTGGCGAAGGTTTATCAGCGACTCAACGAGGGCGCCTGCCCCGACGCCTTCCCCTTCGATGAGGAGGCGTGCCTCTCCCCGCTGCCTCGCGCCTACCAGTGGATTGACGGCAGTGCCTACGTCAATCACGTGGAGCTGGTGCGCAAGGCGCGCGGCGCCGACATGCCAGAAAGCTTCTGGCACGATCCCCTGATGTATCAGGGAGGCTCTGACAGCTTCCTGCCGCCCCGTGGCCCCATCGTGATGGGCTCCGAGGAGTGGGGTATCGACTTCGAGTCGGAAGTCGCCGTCATCACCGACGACGTGCCCATGGGCACCTGTTCGCAGGGGGCGGCGAGCCACATCAAGCTCTTGATGCTGGTCAACGACGTGAGCCTGCGCAACCTCATCCCCGGGGAGCTTGCCAAGGGCTTCGGCTTCTTCCAGTCCAAGCCCTCCAGCAGCTTCTCGCCGGTGGCCATCACCCCGGACGAGCTGGGGGATGACTGGCGCGATGGCAAGGTCCACCTGCCCCTGGTGACCTACCTCAACGGCGCCCTGTTCGGGCAGCCCGACGCCGGGGTGGACATGACCTTCAACTTTGATGAGCTGATTGCCCATGCCGCCAAGACAAGGCCGCTCGGGGCGGGCTGCATCATCGGCTCGGGCACCGTATCCAACTACGACAGAAGCCGGGGATCCTCCTGCCTTGCCGAGCGGCGGATGCTGGAAATTATCGAGTCAGGTCAAGCCACTACACCCTTTCTGCGCTTTGGTGATACAGTGTCCATCGCGATGCAGGATCGCAACGGGATGAGTCTGTTTGGCACCATTTTGCAGCGGGTCACGCAAGCAACGGCCGAGCGGGCGAGCTAGGAGAGCCCGACCCCGGGAGGGGCGGGCGACACGGCAGGTGGCAGACACCTGCCACCACAGGGACACATTATGCTGCAGTTGTTTGGATATTGGCGCTCATCGGCCAGCTTTCGCGTGCGTTTGGTACTGCAACTCAAGGGGCTCGATTATGAGCAGCACCCGGTCAACTTGCGGCAGGGTGAGCAGAAGGAGAAGGCCTACCGCCGGGTCAATCCCCAGGGGCTGGTGCCGTTTCTCGTGGACGATGACGTGCATCTGGGTCAGTCGGTGGCCATCATGGAGTACCTCGACGAGACCTATCCCGCCTACCCCCTGATGCCCTCCGCCCCCATCGAACGTGCCCGGGTGCGCCAGATCGTCAACATGATCGCCTGTGACACCCACCCCCTCAACAACCTGCGCGTGCTGCACTACCTGGAGCAGGAGTTGGGGCAGAGCAAGATGGCGCGGGATGCCTGGTATCGCCACTGGATTGACGAGACCTTCACCGCGCTGGAGCAGCTTCTCATGACCACCGCCGGCATCTATTGCGTGGGCAACGAGGTCACCCTGGCGGACTGCATGCTGGTGCCCCAGGTCTACAACGCCCGTCGCTTCGACATGACTCTGGATGACTACCCCACCATTGCGCGCATCGTCGCCAACTGCGAGCAGTTGCAGGCCTTTATCAAGGCCGCCCCCGCCAATCAGCCGGATGCCCAGCCCTGAAGCTGTGCAGACCGGGCCAGCGCGTTGGCCCGGTCTGCCGTCTCTTTCCTTGCCCGGGTTATCTTGCTCGCCTCAGGGCGTGCCATTGGCCCCATAGCGTCGAAACCCCGGCCGCTCTTTCAGTCGCTGGTAGTAGTCGTCCACGGCGGGTAGCGACGGGCGATCATAGGGCGTCTCCAGCCAGCGGTTGACTGACAGCCCGATGGGAATGTCTGCCAGTGAGAAGTGCGGACCGGCCACATATCCTCCGGTTGTTTGAAGCTGTCTCTCCAGGATCTCCATGCAGTGAGACCACTGCAGGCAAGCTGCGTGAAGGGCCTGATGGTCTTGATGCTGGGGGGAGCGCCTCACCAGCGACAGGAAGGCGTAGCGCCAGGCGGTGTTCAAGTCCGATGCCTGCCAGTCAATCCATTGATCGACCCGAGCCCTGGCTCTCGCCTCGGCGGGATAGAGTGCATTGGCACCATGGCGCGTCGCCAGGTAGCGGATGATGGTGTTCGACTCCCACAGCGTAAAATCCTCATCCTGAATGACGGGCACCATGGCATTGGGGTTGAGCGCCAGAAACGCCGGGGTATCCGTGGGTTTGAAGCCGGATCCCCACTCCTCCAGCTCGAACGGGAGGGTCAGCTCGGCACAGGTCCACAGTACCTTGCGCACATTGATTGACGACGCCTTGCCCAGTATTCGCAACATCTTTTTCGTCCTTGTCCGGGGTGATGGATGGCCTGTTTGTCGCAGACATGCCACTTCCCTGTTTGCGTAGCCATCAGGGCCCTGCACTGTCACTGACCGTGCGGGGCCCTGTTTTATTGACTGGCGAGTCAGCCGTGGGGGGGCCTGGGCTGGAAATAGGCGATAAATTTGCCGAGTTTCTCCCCGTCGTAACTCTTCCCCTTCTCCAGCAGCCCGGTGTTGAAGGACTCGAGCAGCCTGCCCTTGGCATCCAGCACGTAGAAGTGGGGGACCCCCAGATACTCGGGATAGGCTTTCAGGAAGGATTCATTCTTGTTCTGCTCGCTGACGTTCACCTTGACCACCACGAAGGTGCGGTTGAGCTGGCCGGCGAGATCGGGTTCCCGGTCCAGAAAGCGGTTCATCTCCTGGCACCAGCTGCACCATTCGCCCCCCACCAGCAGCAGGATTTTCTTGCCCTCGGCACTGGCCTTGGCGGTAGCGGCGGCGAGATCGCGGGCCGGATCCCGCGTCTCGTCATAACCCTGGCTGTAATCGGGCAGGCTCTGACTCCAGAGGTGGTCGCCCGCGCAGGCGGCGCCATTGAAAAGGAGGGAGCCCAGCATCAGGGGCAGTAACAGTCGTTTCATGGGTCTCTTCCTTGTGTCGTTATCTTTGCTTCCAGGCGCAGACAATGTGACACGAGGCGTTTCCTGCGCCAAGCCGCAAACAGGGAAGGGGAAGGCAAAAAAAGCGGCAATGGAATGGCAGAAAACAACAAAGCCCCTCAAGAGGGGCTTTGTATTCAGGTCAGGGGCGATCAGTAACCCTGCTGGTGGACGTCCATCACGGCGCGACCGGAGGGGTCGGCCATCTCCTTGAACTTGGCATCCCATTCGAGCGCGGTCGGGGTGGAGCAGGCGACCGACTTGCCGTAGGGCACGGTGCGGGCGGCGGACTCCAGCGGGAAGTGCTCGTCGAAGATGGCGCGGTAGTAGTACGCCTCCTTGGTGAGCGGGGTATTGACGGGGAAGCGGAAGGCCGCGGCCTCGAACATCTGATCCGTCACCTCTTCCTCGACCATGGCTTTGAGGCTGTCAATCCACGAATAGCCCACGCCGTCGGAGAACTGCTCCTTCTGGCGCCACGCCACTTCGTGGGGCAGCAGATCCTCGAAGGCTTCCCGCAGGATGTGTTTCTCGATCTTGCCCTTGCCGCACATCTTGTCGGCGGGATTGAGGCGCATCGCCACGTCCATGAACTCCTTGTCGAGGAAGGGCACGCGGCCTTCCACGCCCCAGGCGGCCATGGACTTGTTGGCCCGCAGGCAGTCATACAGATGCAGGGAGGCGAGCTTGCGCACGTTCTCCTCGTGGAACTCACGGGCGTTGGGGGCCTTGTGGAAGTAGAGGTAGCCGCCGAACAGCTCGTCGGAGCCCTCTCCCGACAGCACCATCTTGATCCCCATCGCCTTGATGTAGCGGGCCATCAGATACATCGGGGTGGAGGCGCGGATGGTGGTGACGTCATAGGTCTCGAGGTGATAGATGACGTCCCGCAGGGCATCCAGCCCTTCCTGCACGGTGAAGTGGATCTGGTGGTGGATGGTGCCCAGGTGATCGGCCACCTTGCGGGCGGCGGCGAGATCCGGCGACCCTTCCAGGCCGACGGCGAAGGAGTGCAGCTGGGGCCACCAGGCTTCGCTCTTGCCATCGTCTTCCACCCGGCGGGCGGCATAGAGCTTGGTGATGGCGGAGATGACGGACGAATCCAGACCACCGGAGAGCAGCACGCCATAGGGCACGTCGCACATCAGCTGGCGCTTGACCGCCGCTTCCAGGGCCGCTTTGAGCTCGGCCTTGTCGCTGACGTTGTGCTCGACCGGCGCGTATTCCATCCAGTCCCGTTTGTACCACTGTTTGAGCTCGCCATCCTTGCTCCACAGGTAGTGTCCCGGCGGGAAGGTTTCGACGCTCTTGCACACGGGCACCAGCGCCTTCATCTCGGAGGCGACGTAGAAGTTGCCGTGTTCGTCGCGGCCGGTATAGAGGGGGATGATCCCCATGTGGTCGCGACCAATCAGGTAGGCATCCTGCTCGGCGTCATAGAGGATGAAGGCGAAGATGCCGTTCAGATCGTCCAGGAACGCCGGGCCTTTCTCCTTGTAGAGGGCCAGCAGCACTTCACAGTCGGAGTGGGTCTGGAACTGGAAGTCGACCTTGAGGTTCTTCTCCAGCTCCTTGTGGTTGTAGATCTCGCCGTTGACGGCCAATACGTGCGTGCGCTCGGGGTTGTAGAGAGGCTGTGCGCCGTTGCCCGGATCGACGATGGCCAGGCGCTCGTGCACCAGGATGGCCTTGTCGGAGCTGTAGACGCCGGACCAGTCAGGCCCGCGGTGACGCAGTCGCTTGGACATCTCCAGGGCCGATTTGCGCAGGGCAGTGGCGTCGGTCTTGATGTCCAGAATGCCGAAAATAGAACACATTGGCGGTAATCCTCTTGATTTTTATATGAGCCCCCCACGTTTGGGCTCGAAATTCCATTTACATTCCTCGCCAATCACAATGCCTAGCGGAAAACCCTTTTGCAAGCGGGAAAACCGCAGAAAATCATGCCGTAAGCGTCAAGTTGCGCCAGGGAATGGCGGCCGTCCGGCCGCCTGAAGAGAGAGGGTCAGGGTTGACGTGCGCGTCAAGTCGCGGCGGGTTCGAAGATCACATAGAGCTTGCGGCAAGGGGTGAGGGTCTCCCACTGCCCGACAAAACCGGCGGGAATGACGAACTGATCCCCCGGTTTGAGGTGCAGCCGGCCGCCTTGCTCATCGTGGATCACCGCCTCCCCTTCCAGCATCTGGCAGTATTCGTGTTCGGTATAGTGAACGGCCCAGCAGCCCGGCTCGCAAGCCCAGAAGCCCACGTGAAACTGCTGGCTCGGGTCGGAGTAGTGGTTCCATGCCGTCTGGCTCGGCGTTCCGGCCCTGATGCGCTCGGGGGCGGGCATCATCGGGGTGGGGGAGACAGTGTGCTTGTCCAGCAGGATCCAGTCGTTCAGGCTCTTCATGGTGCGTCCTTGAGTGGCGAAGGAGCATCCTGCTCCCGTTTAGTTTGTTTAACGATGTTGCGCTTACGTTAAACGAAACGGGCCCCCTTTGCCAAGGGGGCCCGTGCAGGCTGAAGGCTACCGGAAGGGCGGCACCCGGGATCAGACGATGTCGATGTCCACCACGGAGTCGAAGATGTGGTTCGGTCGAAACGGCATGCGGTCGATGTCCGCCACCTTGCTCACCCCGGAGAGCACCAGCACCGTCTCGAGACCGGCCTGGAAGCCTGCCAGGATGTCGGTGCGCAGGTTGTCGCCGATGATGATGGTGTCGTCGGAGTGAGCCTCCATCCGGTTGAGGGCCGCGCGAATGATCCAGGCGCTCGGCTTGCCGACATAGAAGGGCTTCTTGCCGGTCATCCGCTCGATGGGGGCACACAGGGCGCCGCAGGCCGGGTACATCAGGGGGCCGTGGGTATCGGGGTTGGTGGCGATGAAGCGGGCCCCCTGATCCACGAACTTGGCGCCCTGCTGCATCATGGTCCAGTTGTAGTTGCGGGTCTCCCCCACCACCACGAAGTCCGGGTCGATATCGGTGATGGTGAAGCCGGCCTTGTAGAGCTCGTGGGTCAGGGCCCCTTCGCCGATCACATAGGCCTTCTTGCCATCCTGGCGCTTGAGAAAGTCGGCGGTGCCCATGGCGGAGGTGTAGAAGCACTCCTCGGGGACCTCTATTCCGGCGGAGCGGAAGCGGTTTTGCAGATCTTTCTGGGTCTGGGCCGGGTAGTTGGTCAGAAACAGCAGCTTGCTGCCCTGCTCCAGCAGGCGGTGGACGAAGCGGTCGGCGCCGGGAATGAGATCGTTGTTGTGCAGGATGACGCCGTCAATGTCACAGATGACGTTTTTCTTCATGAATTCTCCTTGTAGGGCGCAAGAGCGGGGACAGGGCATCCCTCTGTTCGTCTCTTCAATCGGTTATGGTTTTTGTGCCGCCATTATAAGGCCCTTTGATGACAAGTCTCCTCCGGCGGGCCAGATGGGTGCACAATGAAGGCGAAGAGAGGGCGCCGCCCCGGTGGTGTCCGCACGGAGTCTGACGATGGAGCCGTCATCATGGAGCACTTTATTGCCGGCTTGCCCAAGCTGGAACTGCACCTGCATATCGAGGGGACCCTCGAACCCGAGCTGATGTTCGCCCTCGGCCAGCGCAACGGGGTGGCGCTGCCCTGGCCCGATGTCGACAGCCTGCGCGCCGCCTATGAGTTCGACGGCCTGCAATCCTTCCTCGATCTCTACTACCTCGGTGCCAGCGTGCTCATCCACGAACAGGACTTCTTCGACCTCACCTGGGCCTATCTCGAGCGCTGCGTTGCCGATCACGTGGTGCACGTGGAGATCTTTTTCGACCCCCAGACTCACACCGCCCGCGGGGTGCCTTTTGCCACCGTGCTGGGGGGCATCGAGCGGGCGTTGCAGGCTGGCGAAGCAGCCTTTGGCATCAGCTGGCGGCTCATCATGAGCTTCCTGCGCCACCTGAGTGAAGAGGCGGCATTCGCCACCCTGGCAGAGGCCATGCCGCACCTGGCGCGCCTGCACGGGGTCGGCCTCGATTCAGGGGAGCAGGGCAACCCGCCCAGCAAGTTTGCCCGGGTCTTTGCCCGGGCCAGGGAACTGGGGTTGCCTGTGGTGGCCCACGCGGGGGAGGAGGGACCTGCGGACTACATCTGGCAGGCGATCCGGGAGCTCGGGGTGCAGCGCATCGATCACGGGGTGCGCTGCGTCGAGGATCCCGCGCTGCTGAGCTATCTGGCGGATACACGGCTGCCCCTCACCGTCTGCCCCCTCTCCAACGTGCGCCTCAGGGTGTTTGACCAGATGGCCCAGCACAATGTGCTGAGGCTGCTGGAGCAGGGGCTCTGCGTCACCGTCAACTCCGACGATCCCGCCTATTTCGGGGGATACCTGGGGGCCAACTTTCAGGCCCTGGCCGACGGGCTTGGCGCCAGCCAGGAGCAGCTGTGCCGCCTTAGTCTCAATGCCGTGGAGGCGAGCTGGCTGAGCCTTGCGGACAAGGTGCGCCTGACCCGGGACATTCGCCTCCATGCCGCCCTGCACGGGGTGAGCCTGCACTGAGCAGGCCGCCTTGCACACCTTGAATGGAGGAGGCCCGCCATGGCGGGCCTCTTTGTGCCATCGTTGGGCGGGTATCAACCCACCCTCACCAGATACTTTTCCCCTTGTCCCTCCTGCTTGACGTGGGTGAGCAGGGCGGGCAGGGCGTCGAAGTCGCCCACCACCAGCGGCGGCAGGGTCAGCTCGCCGCTCGCCATCTGCGCCATCATGGCGACACCGGCCGCCACCAGACGGCTCCACTGTTTATCCGAGCCAAAGGCGTGCTGGGCGCCGAGGGCAATCTCGTGCAATGAGTGGCAATGGCTAAAGGCGGGCAGCGGGTTGCGCGCGATGCGCCCGAGCACCGTCACCATGTGGCCGTAATAGCCAAGGGCAGGCAGCAAGGCTTCTGCCTGCTGGCTGGAGACCAGATCGATGATCCCCTCGAAGGGTTCACCGCCGTTGGCGGCCTGCAACTGGGCCAGCCAGTCGGGATCCCGATAGTCCGCCACCCCCTGCACGCCTAGCTGTTTGAGCCACTGGTGGTGGCGCGGGCTGGCGCTGGCAAAGACGCGGGCCCCCTGCTTAAGGGCAAGTTGCACCGCGAAGCGGCCGACACTGCTGCCAGCCCCCGTGATGAGCAGGGCCTCCCCGTGCAGGTGAGGCAGCTTGGCCAGCGCCTGCCAGGCGGTGAGGCCGGGGCAGGGGAGCGCGGCGGCCGCCTCGTCGCTCAGGGCATCGGGCACCGGCATCAGGGCGCGAGCCGGCACCAGGGTGTGGCGGGCAAAGCTGCCGCCGTGGCGCAAGTCGGTGTGATAGGCGACCCGGGTGCCGGGGCGCAGGTGGGTGACGTTGGCCCCCAGTGCCACCAGGGTGCCCATGCCATCGACGCCGGGCACATGGCCTGGCTGCCAGTGGGGATGACCCTGTTCGATGAGTTTCCAGTCCACCGGATTGACGGCGATGATCCGGTTGGCGACGAGGACCTCGTCGGGGCCGGGGGCGGGGAGCGCTTGCCGGGTGAGGGTGAGCTGGTCCGGTTCGCCGGGGGCGTGCCAGCACCAGGCCTGGGTATGGGTCATGGTGACTCCTTGAAAGAGAGGGAGCGCAGATTGAGTCATATGGCGTAACAATGTCTTGAGTTGTTGTTGCACTGGCAAGACAACCAGGCGGACCCCACGCTGGTGGGGGCCGCCCGGTAAGGCGTTCGGCGCGAGCCGCCTTATGCCCGCTCTGCCCCATAGACGGGGTAGTCAGTCAGCCCTTTCTCGCCGCCGCCAAACAGGGTGGCGGGATCATGGGGAGCGAACGGATGGCCGTGGCGCAGGCGGTTCGGCAAGTCGGGGTTGGCCACGAAGGGGCGACCGAAACCAATCATGTCGGCCCAGCCTGCCTCGATGGCGGCGCGGGCGCGTTCCCCATCGTACTTGCCGGCGTAGATGAGGGTGTTGGGGAAGGCGTCGCGCAGCCCCTGCTTGAAGCTCTCCGCCATCAGGGGGGCGTCGTCCCAGTCCGCTTCGGCGACGTGCAGATAGACCACGCCGAGCTTGCCCAGCAGGCGCGCGGCGGCCAGATAGGTCTCCTGGGGGTTGGCATCCACGGTGCCGTTGAGGGTGGTGAGCGGCGCAAGGCGTACCCCGACCCGGTCGGGACCGATCTCGTCACAGACCGCCTCGGTCACCTCTTTGAGGAAACGCAGCCGGTTTTCGAGCGAACCGCCATAGCCGTCGGTGCGGGTATTGGACTCGGAGTCGAGGAATTGGTTGATGAGGTAGCCGTTGGCGGCGTGCAACTCGATGCCGTCAAAGCCCGCCTCCATGGCGTTGCGGGCGGCCTGGCGAAACTGCCCCACCACGGCGTCGATGTCGGCCTGGGTCATGGCGCGCGGGGTGACGGTCTCCACAAACCCCGGGGCATCGCTGCCGTTGTCGACGAACACCTTCACTCCCTTGGCCTGGATGGCGGAGGAGGAGAGGGGCTGGGCGCCGCCGATGTTGTCAGGATGGGTGACCCGGCCCACGTGCCAGAGCTGGGCGAACATGATGCCCCCCTCGGCGTGGACCGCGTCTGTTACCTGCTTCCAGCCTGCCACCTGCTCGGCGCTGTGGATGCCCGGCGTCCAGGCGTAGCCCTTGCCCAGGGGGTCTATCTGGGTGCCTTCGCTGATGATGAGGCCGGCCCCGGCACGCTGGGCGTAGTAGGTCGCCATCATGGCGTTGGCCACGTCCCCGGGCTGGCTGGCGCGGGAGCGGGTCATGGGGGGCATGACGATGCGGTTGGCAAGGTGCAGCTGGCCGAGGCGAAGGGGGCAGAACAGGGGATCGTGGTGCATGATGGATTCCTCAATCTTTGGGAGTGAGGTGACTTTAGAGGGGATTGTTATTGTGAAAAAGAGGGGGTATTGCAGAAGAGAATTGCCGTTATCGCAGCAATGGCGCGGGAGGGGCCGGGCTCGGGCCAGAAAAAAGAGGGCCAAAGGCCCTCTTTTGCTGCATTGCCACCGATGATCAGGGGGAGAGTGGGGTGACCCGTACTCGCTCGATGCGCCGCTCGCTCACGGCCATGACCTCGAAGCAGAACTGGCCGAGGTGCAACTGCTGACCGACGTCGGGCAGGCTGCCGAAGTGGGAGAGCAGCATGCCCGCCAGGGTCACGTACTCGTCGCTCTCGCTCACCAGACCGTCGCAGTTCAGGGCCTGCTCCACCTGATGGATGTTGGTGGTGCCGTGGATGAGCCAATGCTCGCCCTCGCGCACCACATCGAGGGTCTCGTCCTCGTCCGGCAGCTCTCCGACGATGGCCTCCAGCAGATCGTGGTTGGTGACCAGCCCCTGGATGACGCCAAACTCGTCCGCCACCAGGATGAGGCTGCCCCTGGCCTGGCGCAGCTCCGCCAGCAGCCGGATCACGTTGATGGTCTGGGGCACGATGACGGGCTCGTTCTGTCTGGCTAGTGCTGCCAGGGATTGCCCCTCGTTGAGGGCAAACAGCAGATCCCGAGCCTTGACCACCCCGATGATCTCGTCCAGCTCCCCGTCACAGACCGGGAACAGGCTGTGGGGGGCCCGTTGCAGCAGGGCGCGGATCTCGTCCTCGCTGTCGCTCACGTCGATCCACTCCATCTCGGAGCGCGGGGTCATGATGGTGCGAATGGAACGCTCGGCCAGCGACAGCACGCCGCTCACCATGTAACGCTCCTCTTCACCGAAACCAGGGGGCAGGGGCTGAGCCTGCACCTCTTCTTCGTCCTCCTGCGGGTGGGCTGAGCGCTTGTTCCCCCCCATCAGCTTGAAGATGGCGGCGGTGGTGCGCTCGCGCAGGGGCTGGCGCGCCTCATGGCGCAGGGCACTGCGCTGGGCGAGCTGGTTGAAGAACTCGATGAGCACCGAGAAGCCGATGGCCGCGTAGAGGTAGCCCTTCGGAATGTGGAAGCCGAAGCCCTCCGCCACCAGGCTGAAGCCGATCATCAAGAGGAAGCTCAGGCAGAGCACCACCACAGTGGGGTGGGCGTTGACGAAGCGGGTCAGGGGCTTGGATGCGAGCACCATCACTACCATGGCGATGGTCACGGCCGCCATCATGACGCCGAGGTGATCCACCATGCCGACGGCGGTGATGATGGAGTCCAGGGAGAAGACCGCATCCAGCACCAAGATCTGGGCGATCACCACCCCGAACCCGGCATAGACGCCGGTGCCGCCTTGCTCCTCGGGCTTGGCCTCGAGTCGCTCATGCAGCTCGGAGGTGGCCTTGAACAGCAGGAAGAGGCCGCCTCCCATCAGGATGAGATCCCGACCGGAGAAGGGGTGATCCCAGATGTGCAGCAGAGGCGCCGTGAGGGTGACCAGCCATGACATGATGGTGAGCAGTCCCAGGCGCATCAGCAGGGCCAGGGAGAGACCGATGATGCGCGCCTTGTCCCGCTGGGCGGGGGGCAGTTTTTTCACCAGGATGGCGATGAAGACCAGGTTGTCGATCCCGAGAACGATTTCCAGGATGATCAGGGTAAGCAGACCGACCCAGATTGACGGGTCCAGCAAGAATTCCATGTGATTGACCTCAATGAAGACAGATGCAGTGAATCGTGGTCACGGCGTGGCCGTGGTGACGGAGACGATCGCTTCAGAGGCGTTGGTTGAGCAGGTACAGATAGGCTTTGATGGGAAAAGACGAAGAGCTACTTCGGGGATTGTCCATGATGGGCAATAAAACCTCGGGTCAAAAGTGAGCCCTGATGATAACGACTCGCCGCCATTTGGCAAGGGGGTCTGGACGCGCAGGGGGAGGCGCTCGCCCAACAGGGCAACAGGGACAGGCGGGGCTTGCCAGGGAAGCCCCGTCTTGCGGCTTACAACCAGCGTTTTTCCCGGGTGAAGCAGACCGAGAGCCAGGCATCCCCCAGGGTATCGCCGAGGCGGGACCAGAGCTCCTGGCGCAGGGCATCCTGGCGTTCGACGGGCCACTCCTGGCCGGGGGCCACCAGGATGTTGAGCTCGAGATCGAAGCGGCGGCCGCTTTTTGCCAGGTGGCTGTAGCACTCGACCCCATGGCGCAGGCGCAGGGCCTCGACTTCGCTGGCCACCAGCCGGGAGACACCCCCCTTGGGGGCAATCTTCAGCACTTCCCGCAGGTTGCGACCGAGCACCTTGATGGGAATAAGGGTGGCACACAGGGCCAGCAGCGAGACCAGCACCGGGTCTATGTAGCGGTTGTAGTGGCCGTAACCCAGGGTATCGAGCCCGATGGCGACCAGAAAGCCGATGAGCAGGGTGGCGCTGAGCAGGGTATCCACCAGCCACTCCTTGGAGTCCACCCGCACCAGCTCGGAGTTGATCCGCTCGGCCACGTCGGCCTCGATGAGATAGAGGATGCCGCAGAAGAAGGTGGAGACGACGGCATAGATGAGGGCGTGGCCGAGATCGATCTCCCGTCCTCCTGCCAGCAGGGAGGTGATGCCGCCATAGAGGGCGCCGAGGCAGAGCAGCAGAATGATGGCGCCGTTGATGACGTTGGCGATGGGTTCGAAGTGGGCGTAGCCGTATTGGAAACGGGCGTCGGAGGGGCGGGTGACCAGGTAGGCGGTGATGAGCCCAAGGCCCGTCATGCCCATGCTGAACAGGGTGAAGATGCCGTCCAGCATGATGGCGTTGGAACCGACGAACAGACCATAGCCGATCCCGAAAATGGCAAAGGTGATGCAACCAAACAGCGACAGGGTCAGGGCCTGTTTTTCGGTGCGAATAAGCGTACTGATAACATGGCTGTAGTGAGCCATAAAAGTCCTCCTTTCAAATGGTGAAGATTGCGCGCGCAAGCGGTTTTCTAGCTGATATACTGCCCGCTCACATGTGAGCGGACTGGTTCGGACACCCGCAAAGAAGCAGGTCCGAACGGTCGTTGTCGCCGGAATGCCGGCATCAAGCAAAGGATGGGAACAAGGATTCATGATCCCGAGACTCGATTACCAGGACAGTTTGTCACCTACAACCCTGCAGTTTCTTGAGTTGCTGGCGCGATCAGCATTTCGTGGTGATATCGAAAAGTCTTATGCAAGCCGGTTGGCGATGGCGACGGATAACAGCGTCTATCAGGTCGTACCTCAGGCGGTTCTCTATCCGCGCAGTGCGGACGATATTGCAGTGATGCTCAAGTTGGCCCAGGGGCCTGAGTACGCGACCTTGAGTTTCTTCCCTCGCGGCGGCGGTACCGGCACCAATGGCCAATCCTTGGGCGGCGGCATTATCGTCGATCTCTCGCGCCATATGAACCAGATCATGGAAATTAATCTGGAAGAGGGTTGGGTGCGGGCCCAGGCCGGGGTGGTCAAAGACCAGCTCAATGCCTATTTGAAGCCCCACGGCTACTTCTTCTCGCCGGATCTCTCCACCTCCAACCGGGCCACCCTGGGGGGCATGGTCAACACCGATGCCTCGGGGCAGGGGTCGCTGGTGTACGGCAAGACCTCGGATCACGTGCTCGGCCTCAAGGCCGTGCTGGAAAACGGTGATATCATGGCCACCGAGCCGGTGACCGGCCAGCGTCTGGCGGACAAGCTGGCGCTGGAGAACCGGGAGGGGGAGATCTATCGCACCCTCTATCGCATCGGCCGCGAGCGGCGCGCCGACATCGAAGCCACCTTCCCCAAGCTCAACCGCTTTCTGACCGGTTACGATCTCAAGCACCTCTATCAACCCGAGAGCGACACCCTGGACGTCAGCCGGGTGCTGTGCGGCTCGGAAGGCTCCTTGGGTTTTATCACCGAAGCTAGGCTCAACATCACCCCTATCCCGCGCTACCGCACGCTCGTCAACGTCAAGTACGACAGCTTCCCCTCCGCGCTCAGAAACGCCCCCTTTATGGTACAGGCCCATGCGCTGTCGGTGGAAACGGTGGACTCCCGGGTGCTGGGACTGGCCCGCGCCGACATCATCTGGCACTCGGTGAAGGATCTCATCCAGGATGTGCCGGGCAAGGATCTGCAGGGGCTCAACATCGTCGAGTTTGCGGATACCGACGAGGCCGAGCACAAGGCCAAGGTGGCGGAGCTGTGCCGGCGCATCGACGGTCTGCTGGCGCGTGGTGAGGCCGGGGTCATTGGCTATCAGGTGTGCGACCACCTGCCGAGCATCGAGACCATCTATGGCATGCGCAAGAAGTCGGTGGGGCTGCTCGGCAACGCCGAGGGGCGCAAGAAGCCGGTGGCCTTCACCGAAGACACCGCCGTGCCGCCGGAATCCCTGGCGGACTTCATCATGGAGTTTCGTGCCCTGCTGGACGCCCATGGCCTTGACTACGGCATGTTCGGCCACGTCGATGCCGGGGTGCTGCACGTGCGCCCGGCGCTGGACTTGTGCGATCCGGAGCAGGAGGTGCTGCTGCGGCGCATCTCCGATCAGGTGGTGGCGCTCACCGCCAAATACGGCGGCCTGATGTGGGGGGAGCACGGCAAGGGCTTTCGCTCCGAATACAGCCCCGCCTTCTTCGGCGAGCTGTGGGAGGAGCTGCAACGGGTCAAGGGGGCGTTCGACCCGGCCAATCGCATCAACCCGGGCAAGATCTGCATGCCTTATGGCAGCGGCGCTTCGCTTGTCTCGGTGGACGGGCCCAAGCGCGGCAAGTTCGACCGCCAGATCCCGATTGCCGTGCGCGAGAGCTATACCCGGGCCCTCGATTGCAACGGCAATGGTCTCTGCTTCACCTTCGAGACCGACTCCCCCATGTGCCCCTCGGTCAAGATCAGCCGAGACCGCCGTCACTCCCCCAAGGGGCGGGCTGGCCTGATGCGTGAATGGCTGCGCCAATTGTCGGAGCAGGGCTTCGATCCCCTTGCCGAAGAGGTGGCGCTGCAAAGCGGCGGTCTGCGCTTCAAGCAGATCGTCGACAAGTTCCGCAATACGGTGGCCCGCGCCCGCGGCGAGTATGACTTCTCCCACGAGGTGATGGAGGCGATGGAGGGGTGCCTTGCGTGCAAGGCATGCACCAGCCAGTGCCCCATCAAGGTGGATGTACCCACCTTCCGCGCCCGCTTCATGCAGCTCTATCACAGCCGCTATCTGCGCGGCCCCAAGGATTACTTCGTGGGCACGGTAGAGAGCTATGCGCCCCTGCTGGCCAAGGCGCCGAAACTGGTCAACTTCTTCCTCGAAAAAGAGTGGGCCCAGAAGGCGACCGAGAAGAGCATCGGCATGGTGGATGTGCCGCTGCTCTCCGTACCGACCCTGGCCGAGGAGCTGCGGGATCACCGCGCCCGCTATTTCGATCTGCCGGGCCTCGAGGCCATGAACCCCGAGCAGCGCCAAAAAGTGGTGCTCATCGTGCAGGATCCCTTCACCAGCTACTACGACGCCCCCGTGGTGCGTGACCTGGTGAAGCTGGCCAGCAAGCTGGGCTATCAGCCCTACCTGCTGCCGTTCAAACCCAACGGCAAGCCTCAGCACGTGAAGGGATTCCTGCGGGCCTTCGCCCGTACCGCTGCCAGCAGCGCCCAGTTCCTCAACAAGGTGGCGGCCCTCGGCATCCCCATGGTGGGGGTGGACCCCTCTCTGGTGCTCTGCTACCGGGACGAGTACGTGAAGGCGCTTGGCCCCGCCCGCGGTGATTTCCAGGTGCTGCTGCCCCAGGAGTGGCTGCTCTCCCTGCCTGACGAGGCGCTGCCGCTGCGGGAAGAGGCTGGCACCGACCCCTGGTATCTGTTTGCCCACTGCACCGAGAAGACCGCCAAGCCCACCACCCACGGTGACTGGAGCACCCTGTTCGGCCGCTTCGGTGCGCGTTTGCAGCCGGTGTCGGTGGGTTGCTGCGGCATGGCGGGCACCTATGGTCACGACGCCAAACAGGTGGAGAACTCCAAGGGGATCTACGGTCTGAGCTGGGCCGAGCCTCTTGAACGCCTGCCCAAGGCTCGCTGCCTGGCCACCGGCTATTCGTGCCGCAGCCAGGTCAAGCGGATGGAGGGGGAGAAGCTCAAGCACCCGCTGCAGGCCCTGCTGGAACTGCTCTGATGCTCCACTTTCCCAAGGGATTCCGGGTGCCAAAGGCCTATCGGCACCCGCATTTTCTGTTGCTCCCCACCACGCCGTCCCAGGCCGTGGTGGAGTTTGTCGCCATCCTGCGCGAGCGGGAGCAGCTCCATCAGCTGTTTCGCCCGGACGATGTGTGGCCCTCCGCCCATTTCAGCCTGAGCCAACACGAGGCCGATCTGGAGTGGCAACGTTCCGAGTTCCTGGCCAAGCGCTCCTTTGCCTATGGCCTCTGGAGCCCGGACAGGGAGCCCCGCTTCTGGGGCGGGGTTTACCTCTATCCGTCGGTGCTGCCGGAGGTGCAGGTGGAGCTCTTCTTCTGGAAGGTGGCCGAGGCGCCGCTCACTGACAGCGAACTCGAAGCCGAACTGCGCGCCTGGCTCGGCAAGGTATGGCGCTGGTCCGAGCCGCGTCTGCCGGGGCGGGACGGCATCTGGGCCGAGTGGCCAGGGGTGACCTATCCCTGGTGAGGGTCAATCTCGATGCAAGATGCCCCGGCGTGGGCATCTTTTTTTTTGTTCCTTTTTCGCTGACACTGCTGGCTTACCGCTACAGCGCAGCGATAACCCGTTGATCACGCAAGGAGTCCGCTCACCATGAGTCAAGAAAGCAGCCCCATCTGGCGCAAACCCATGAGCCTGGAGGGGCTCAATGCCAGCTCCCGCAACACCCTGATGGCCCACCTCGACATCGTCTACACCGCCTTTGGCCCCGACTGGCTGGAGGCCACCATGCCGGTGGATCACCGCACCCATCAACCGCTCGGCATGCTGCACGGCGGCGCCTCCGTGGTGCTGGCGGAAACGCTGGGATCGCTTGCGGCCAACATGGCGGTGGGGGAGGAGAGTTATTGCGTGGGGCTGGAGGTCAATGCCAATCACCTACGGGCCAAGCGAGAAGGGGTGGTGACGGGGCGCTGCGCACCGCTGCATCTGGGGGCGACGACTCAGGTGTGGCAGATCGAGATTCGCGATGAACGTGGTCGTTTATTGTGCACCAGCCGATTGACCATGGCGGTGCTCAAGCACAAGCGGGACAAGGACTCTGGCGAAGCGTGATCGGCAATAACGCATCATGAGTGAAAAATAAGCAAGCCATAGTCGCGAGATCCCTCTATAATTGCCAACGTCTTGAGACACCTATCACATTTTTCAAGACAGCAGAACAAAGTGGCGCTATAATCGCCGCCTTTTTGCTATTCCGCGGTGTTAGCCGCCTGCCTTAATCTGGAAGAATCTATGTCTGATACCGAACAACTGCCCCTTTTTAGTGAGCTTGGACTGGCCGCGCCCGTATTGAAAGCGCTGCAGGACGTGGGCTATGAGCGCCCGTCTCCCATCCAGGCCGCAGCAATTCCCCACCTGATGGCGGGACATGATCTGCTGGGGCAGGCACAAACCGGTACAGGGAAGACCGCTGCTTTTGCCTTGCCTCTGTTGTCTCGTCTGGAAGCTGGTAACCGCAACACCCAGATCCTGGTGCTGGCCCCGACCCGCGAGCTGGCCCTGCAGGTGGCAGAGGCGTGCCAACGCTATGCCCACCACATGCCCGATTTCCACGTGCTGCCCATCTACGGCGGCGCTTCCTACGAAACCCAGACCCGCGCCCTGCGTCGCGGTGCCCAGGTTGTCGTGGGTACCCCGGGCCGCGTGATGGACCTGATCCGTCGCAAGAACCTGGACCTCTCCGGTCTGAAAGCCCTGGTGCTGGATGAAGCGGACGAAATGCTGCGCATGGGCTTCATCGACGACGTGGACTGGATCATGGATCAGTGCCCGGCCGGTCGTCAGGTTGCCCTGTTCTCTGCCACCATGCCGGAGCAGATCCGTCGTGTTGCCCAGAAGCACCTGAAGCAGCCCAAAGAGATCAAGATCGCCTCCAAGACCGCGACCGCCACCACCATTCGCCAGCGTTACTGGCAGGTGACCGGTCTGCACAAGCTGGACGCCATGACCCGTCTGCTGGAAGTGGAATCCTACGAAGCCCTGCTGGTGTTCGTGCGTACCAAGAACGCCGCCGAAGAGCTGGCAGGCAAGCTGGCTGCCCGTGGTCACGCCTGTGAAGCGCTGCACGGTGACATCCCGCAGAAACTGCGTGAGCGTACCGTTGACAAGCTGCGTCAGGGCCAGCTGGACATCCTGATCGCCACCGACGTGGTCGCCCGCGGTCTGGACGTTGAGCGCATCACCCACGTAGTGAACTACGACATTCCCTACGACACCGAATCCTACGTTCACCGTATCGGCCGTACCGGCCGTGCCGGTCGCAAGGGTGAAGCCATCCTGTTCGTGGCGCCGCGCGAGCGTCGCATGCTGCGTGCCATCGAGCACGCCACTCGTCAAGCCATCGAGCCGATGAAGATGCCGAGCACCGAGGACATCAACCAGCACCGTCTGGCCAAGTTCAAGGAGCGCATCCGCGAAACCATGATGGGTGAAGAGCTCGAGATCTACCACAACCTGGTGAACGAGCTGATCGAAGAAGATTCTGCCGATCCGCTGGAGCTGGCTGCCGCACTGGCCAAGCTGGTACAGGGCGATCAACCGCTGCTGCTGGATGACTCCATTCCGGATCCGGTGTTCAACGCTGGCAACGATCGCGGTGGTTTCGAGCGTCGTGAGTTCAACGACCGTGGCGGTCGTGACTTCGGTGACCGTGGCGATCGTCCGGCCCGTCGCATGCCGTCCCTCGAACCGCGTCCGCTGAAAGACAACCCGGACGTGGAGATGGAGCGTTACCGTGTCGACGTGGGCGCCCATCACGGCGTCAAGCCGGGCCAGATCGTGGGTGCCATCGCCAACGAAGCGAACATCGAGAGCCGCTTCATCGGCAACATCGACATCGCCGATGACTTCTCCACCGTCGATCTGCCCAAGGGCATGAGCGCCGAGGTGCTGGAAGTGATCAAGAAGGCCCGTGTCTGCCAGCGTCCGCTGCAGATCACCCGTTACACCGAAGTGCCGGCCGGTGGCAACACTGCTCCCCGTCCGCCCCGTGGTGATCGTCCGTTCCGTGGCGACCGTCCTTTCAACAAGGATCGCCGTCCCCAGGGTGACCGTCCCTTCAACAAGGATCGCCGTGAAGGCGGTTTCGACAAGGGTCGCAAATTCGGTGGCAACAAGCGCCGCGACAGCTAAACCCTGACTGCACTGATGAGAAGGCCGCTCCATGGAGCGGCCTTTTTTGTGTCTGTTTTTCAGATGCCTAGCGAAGATTGTCACCTTTTCCGGCCGGGGTGGGCACCTGGCTTTATGAGGAGCCAGTGAAAAGAAATTGGTGCAATCCATTTGCCTGGGGGTGGCGCCTGGTGTCATTCTTTGGGAAGCGATTGGGTACTTTTGGAAGGGGCAGAGATAGTTGCTGGTTGCAAACGACTGCGACTTTGGTCTGAAGGTGCATTCTGTTGTTTGCATATGAGTCAGCAGAGTGAGATGAATAAATAAACCGTATGACAGGGAGGTGCGTGATGGGCAAGTGGCTTGGCAAGGTGTTGCTGATATCTGGATGGCTCGTGTCGGGTATGGTGTTGGCGGAGGAGCCCTTCTTCAGAATTGCGGGGGCGGGGTGCTGCAATGGCAAGGGGGAGGTGGTGCTGACCCGTGCAGAGTTTGAGGCCTTGCCGCAGACGGAGGTTAAGACAGGGACGCCCTGGACCGAGGGGGAGCACCTCTATCGCGGGGTGTTGCTGCGGGACCTGGTCAGGATCTACGGTCTCAAGAGCCAGGAGGTCAAGGCCCTCGCGGTCAATGAATACTGGGCCGCACTGCCGCTGGAAGACGGGGAGAAGTACCCGGTGCTGGTGGCCGAGAAGCAGGATGGCAAGGCGCTGACTCTGCGCAACAAGGGGCCGCTCTGGGTCATTTATCCCCTCACCGACCATCCCGAACTCAACAAGGAGCTCTATCACAGCCGAATGGTGTGGCAGCTGACGGCGCTGGAGAGCAAATAAGATGCTGCGCGGCAAGTTCTTGAGCCTGATTCTGATGGTGACCACCTTTTTGGGGGTGACCCTCTGGTCGGTCTGGAACTATGACCGCGCGTTCAATGCGGTGACGCGCTACACCCAGCTCTCCGCCTGGGCATTGGCCCAGCTCGAGCTGGAGATCCACGCCTTCGAGGAGGGCTTGCAGCTCTATCGTGCCGGTGCCGCCAGCCGGGAGGAGATGAACAAGCGCTTTGACATTGCCTGGAACCGGCTCGATGTCTTCCTGCACGGGGAGGAGGCAAAGTCGGTCAGGGCCCGATTCGGTGCGGACAAGGCGGTCGGCAAGATCCTCGCTCTCTTCGAACATTATGAGCAGGATGTGGTGCATGGGGAGCCGGATTCCCCCGCACTCAAGATGTTCACGGCCGCGCTCGATGACGAGATGCGCGGGGTGCGGGACGTGATGGTGAAAAACTTCACCGGGCCCTCTGCCATCGCCCAGCGCGAGCTGCTCAACGAGTCGAAAACCCAGAACTTCTTCATCCTGGGATTTCTGATGCTGGCGACCATGGTGATGTTGATGGTGCTGTTTCGCGAAGTGCGTCGCCAGCATTTTCTGGCGTGGAACGACCCTCTCACCCGTCTCCCCAACCGGGCGGCGCTCATCAAGCACCTCCAACAGTGGACCAGCCATCCCGGTCGGCGCAGCAGCATCACAGTCTGCCTCATGGATCTGGGGCATTTCAGGGAGGTCAATGACAGTCTGGGTTACGAAGTGGGGGACGCCTTGCTCAAACGGCTTGCGGCGCGGATCAAGGCCGCCTCTGGCCAGGGGATCTTCGTTGCCCGAACCGGCAGTGACGAGTTCACCCTCATCATCACCGGCACCATGCCCACCTATCTGCGCTTCCCGTTTCTGGAGCAACTGCGCAGCGAGCTGGCGGATCTGGTGTTTGCTGCCGATCCGGCGCACCGGGTGCGGGTCTTCATGGGCACCAGCCAGTACGTGAAACCGGATCATTCACCGGAAGAGATGCTGCTGTTTGCCGATATCGCCCTCGACAGCGCCAAGCGCAAACGGCTGAATCGCAATGTGCTCTTCTCCAGCAGCATGTATCAGCACTATCAGCGCAAACGCCGGCTGTCGACCGAGCTGCGGGAGCTTATCCACTGCCCGCAATGCCCGCAACTGGCCCTTTACTATCAGCCCATCGTGCGCGGCCAGAGTGTGGTGAGGCTGGGGGCCGAGGCGCTGATCCGCTGGCATCATCCGGAATATGGCTTTATTGCCCCCCTCGACATCATCTCGCTGGCAGAAGAGAACGGGTTGGGCGAGGCGCTCGGGGGCTGGATCATCCGGCGCATGCAGCTCGATCTGTCCGGCTTCCCGAAGGAGGTACTAGCACCGCTCGAGATCTCCATCAACCTCTCCAACTCCATGTTCAACATGGGGTTGGCCAGGGAGATTGAAGAGAAGATGGGTGATGGTCCGTTGGGATTGCACCAGTTAATAGTGGAGCTGACCGAAACCATCGCCCTCGATGACATCGCCCTGAGCAAGCAGATCATTCACTCCCTGCGCCAGATTGGGGTGCGGGTGGCCCTCGATGACTTCGGGACCGGCTGGTCCTCGTTCTCTTACCTGCGTGAACTCTATTTCGACAAGCTCAAGATAGACAGATCCTTTATCACCGCGATCGACAGTGACACCCGGCAGGCGCTCTTCGTCGAGACCATCACCACCCTCTCTCATCAGTTGGGGGTGCGTGTCGTGGCAGAAGGGGTGGAAAACAGCGATGAGCTCAAGGCGGTGCTCACCATAGGGGTGGATGAGATCCAGGGTTATTTCTACTCGCGTCCCTTGCCGCTGCCGGAGTTCATGCAGTTCTGTCACCGCTATTTCGCCCACAGCGCCGCCATTCAGGAAGTGGCACTGGGGTAGCCTTGGGGCAATCGAGCTCCTGTAGCCTTGTCTTCGAGTCCCTCTGTTCGATCGTTCCTGGTTGATATTTCATCCCGACACCTTTCTCCCATGGCAGGACCTCCCATGACGCGGCTTTATTGTGCCTCCTGCCAGAACGAGGGTGCGAGAGGACAGGCCCGGTGCTACCTTGTGCCACGAACAGTGCCACAGGACAGAGGAGCCATAAATGGATCGCTTGGGGGTGATGGAGGTGTTCGTGCTGGCGGTGGAGACCGGCTCGTTTTCGGCGGTGGCCCGCCGACTGGGGATGGGGCAACCCACGGTTTCCAGATTGATTGCCCAGCTTGAGGCGCACCTTGGTAGCCGCCTGTTGCTGCGTTCGACCCGGGGGCTGGCGCCCACCGAGGCCGGAGAGGCCTACTATCTGCGGGCGAGAGAGATCCTGGCCCAGGTCCACGAGGCCGATGCCATGGTGCAGCAATGCCGGGCGGGCCTGAGCGGGCGTCTGCGGGTGAGCGCTCCCGTCACCTTCGCCCGCCTGCATATCATTCCCCATCTTGCCGGTTTTCTGGCGGCTCACCCGGGACTGGATCTGGAGATCCTGCTGGATGACGGCAATGTGGATCTCATTTCGGCGGGCATCGAGGTGGCTCTGCGGATCGGCAAACAGGCCGACTCGTCGCTGGTCGCCCGCTGTCTCGCCCGAAGCGACATGCGGGTGCTGGCGACGCCGGCCTATCTGGCCGCCAAAGGAGAGCCTGAGACCCCTCAGGCTCTGCAACAGCATGATCTGGTGCTTTACAGTCCACGGCCCGGAGTGGGGCAGCAGTGGCGATTTCGCCGCGGCGTCGAAGAGAAGGTGGTTTCCGGAGAAGGCAGGCTGACGGTCTCGGCGGCCGAAGGCATGCGCGCCGCCGTGCTGGCAGGACTGGGGCTCGGTATCGCCTCGGAGTGGATGTTTGCCCCCGAGCTTGCCCGCGGCGAGGTGGTGGCGGTGCTGCCCGAGTGGCAACTGCCCATGCAGGAGCTCTGGACCCTGCTCCCGGCAGGTCGCCAGCCTGGTGCCAAGGCGAGCGCCTTTCTGGCATTCGTGACCGGCCTGCCCGGCGTGGGGCATGCACCAGCGGAATAACTGTTATGGTCCCCACCGCTCTACTGGTGGCGACGCTCCCCGGGTAGGCTGTGCGCATGGGGCCCGTATCCTGGCGGGAGCCCTTCTACCACGAGGAGAAGATCATGAGTACATCGCCTTCTGCCGGAGGGGCCGCAACCCCCGGCCCCTCCCTGCTCTTCGCCATGGCCCTGTCATGCGGCCTGGCAGTTGCCAACATCTACTACAACCAGCCCATGCTGGCGGTGATGGCGCAGGACTTTCCCGGGCACTCGGGCATGCCATTGATCGCCATGCTGACCCAGCTCGGCTATGCCATGGGTCTGCTTTTGCTGGTGCCGCTTGGCGATGTGCTCGAGCGCCGCTGGCTCATTCCGGGGCAGTTTGCACTGATCGCGCTGGCTTCCCTGCTGGCGGCCACGGCCACGAGTGCCACCACCTTGATGCTGGCCTCCGTCCTGCTCGGCATCGGGGCCACGGCGGCCCAGCAGATAGTTCCGGTGGCGGCGACCCTGGCAGATCCCGCCCGCCGGGGTGCAGTGGTCGGCAGCGTGATGAGCGGCCTGCTGGCCGGGATACTGCTCAGCCGAACGGTCGCCGGTCTGGTCACCGCCTATGGCAGTTGGCGCGCCATGTTCTGGCTGGCCATTCCCCTGGCCCTGTCGGGGGCCCTGCTGATGGCCAGGATGATACCGTCCGGATTGCCGCGCTCTCCCCTCGGTTATGGCCGTCTGCTTCACTCTCTGGTCGGTCTGTGGCGCGAGGAGCCCGCCTTGCGCCGCGCGACCCTGACCCAGGCCTTGCTGTTTGCCTCCTTCAGCGCCTTCTGGACCGTGCTGGCGTTCTACCTGGCCGAACCTGCCTATGGGTTGGGGGCCGACATGGCGGGTCTGTTCGGCGTCATCGGGGTGGCTGGGGTGGTGGCGGCCCCTCTGGCAGGCCGGATGGCGGATCGGTTGGGGGCCAGACCAGTGGTATTGGCCGGTGCCGTGCTGGTGGTGCTTGCCTGGATCTGTTTCGAGCTGTGGCTCTCTCTGGCCGGGCTGGCGTGCGGGGTCATCTTGCTGGATCTCGGAGTGCAGAGCGCACTCATCGCCCATCAGCAGCGCATCTATGGTCTGAGACCTGAGGCCAGGGGGCGCATCAATACCCTCTTCATGACCGGCATGTTCCTGGGGGGAACCCTCGGCTCCAGCCTGGGGATGCTGGTCTGGCAACAGGGACACTGGCTCGGGGTGGGAGCAGCCGGCATGGGGTTGGCCCTGGTTGCCTGTCTCTGCGCCCTGGCCGGCAGGCGGGGGCTGCAACCGGCCATCTGAGGCATGTGCAAGACAAGAAAGGCGACCCCGGGGTCGCCTTTTGTCTGTCTGCTCGGGATGGACTCAGAGCACCATGGCGGCAATCCAGCCGAAGATCACCAGGGGGATGTTGTAGTGGATGAAGGTTGGCACCACGCTGTCCCAGATGTGGTCGTGCTGACCGTCGGCATTGAGGCCCGATGTGGGGCCGAGCGTCGAGTCGGAGGCGGGGGAACCCGCGTCCCCCAGCGCGCCCGCGGTGCCCACCAGGGCGATGGTCGCCATGGGCGAGAAGCCGAGGTGGATGCACAGGGGCACATAGATGGTGGCGATGATGGGCACGGTGGAGAAGGAGGAGCCGATCCCCATGGTGATGAGCAGGCCCACCAGCAGCATCAGGAAGGCCGCCAATCCCTTGTGACCTGCCATCATGCTGGAGACGGACTGCACCAGACTCTCCACCCCGTGGGTCTCCTTCATGACGGCGGCGAAGCCTGCGGCCGAGATCATGATAAAGCCGATGAGGGACATCATGCGCACACCCTGGGTGAAGGCATCCTGGCTCTCGCGGAATTTGATGACGCCGCCGCAGGTGAAGATGATGAAGCCTGCGAGCGCCCCCAGCACGATGCTGTTGGTCATCAGTTGCAGACCGAGTGCCACGGCGATGGCCAGCAGGGCGACCCAGATGTGGTTGAGATTGAGCTCGACCGTCTCGGGTTCGGCGGCCAGGATCTTCTCCAGATCATACTGACGCGGCTTGCGGTAGCTGAAGAAGACGGCGATGAGCAGGCCGAGGAACATGCCGAATACCGGGATGGCCATCGCCAGGGGCAACTGGCTGAATTCCACCGGTACGCCGTTGTCGACGAGATTCTTGGCCAGGATGTTGTTCAGGAAGATGCCGCCAAAGCCCACCGGCAGCAGCATGTAGGTAGCGGTCAGGCCGAAGGTGATGACGCAGGCCACCTGACGGCGGTCGATCTGCATCTGGGCCATGACAT
The DNA here is from genome assembly GCF_040908165.1 of Aeromonas sp. R6-1. Taxonomy (NCBI): domain Bacteria; kingdom Pseudomonadati; phylum Pseudomonadota; class Gammaproteobacteria; order Aeromonadales; family Aeromonadaceae; genus Aeromonas; species Aeromonas sp. R6-1. The sequence continues at coordinate 159,877 of NZ_JBFODF010000046.1, read as the reverse complement.
GCAGCAGCGGCGGGATCAGGATGGGAATGAAGGCGATGTGCACCGGGATCAGGTTCTGGGAGGAGATGGAGACCGCGAGCACCGAGGTGAGCAGCAGGCTCTTGACCCAGAGAATGCGGGTGCTGCTGGCATCCTTGCCGAGCTGGTTGATGACCTTGCGGGCCAGCAGATCGGTGATGCCGGAGCGGGAGATGGCTACCGCGAAAGCCCCCAGCATGGCGTAGGAGAGGGCGATTTCTGCACCGCCGCCCAGGCCGCCGGTGAAGGTGCTGAGGGTCTGCTCGAGGGAGAGTCCGCCGAGCAGGCCACCCACGATGGCACCGATGGCGAGGGAGACCACCACATTGATCCGCAGCAGGCTGAGCACCAGCATCAGCGCCACCGCGATAACAACAGGATTCATTTGATTTCCTTATGGATTGTGTTGCTGTCAGTCGTGTGAAAGCCAGCTAGTTTGCGAAAAACAGGCTAAATGTCGAGAAAAAAATCGGCAGATCCCGGCCAAGGGACGCATCTTCTGCTGGCGGTGAACGGGAACCGGGAAAATGGCCCTTCTTCGTTGCCCAGACAGGTCCCCTCATGCAGACAGGCTGCCATGGGCAGCCTGTCTGGGCAGGGGCTGGGAGTGTTCAGCCCTCGTCTTCGGTGTCCGTCGTTTCATCCGGGTTGGCCAGAGGCCAGCCTCCCAGGCTCTTCCAGCGATTGACGATGTGGCAGAAGAGCTCTGTGGTGCGCTCGGTATCGTAGAGGGCCGAGTGGGCCTCTTTGTTGTCAAAGGGGATATTGGCGCTCTGACAGGCCTTGGCCAGCACCGTCTGTCCCAGGGCAAGACCCGAGAGGGCGGCGGTGTCGAAGGTGGCGAAGGGGTGGAACGGATTGCGCTTGAGGCCGGCCCGCTCGGCGGCGGCCATTACGAAGCCGTGGTCGAAGGTGGCGTTGTGGGCCACTATGATGGCGCGACCACAATCCTGCTCCTTCATGCCCTTGCGCACCCCCTTGAAGATCTCGGTGAGTGCTTCCTTCTCGTCCACCGCGCCCCGCAGCGGGTTGAAAGGGTCGATGCCGGTGAACTCCAGCGCCGCTTTCTCCAGATTGGCGCCCTCAAAGGGCTGGACATGAAAATGGAAGATCTGGTCAGGGACGAGCCAGCCCTGCTCATCCATCTTGAGGGTGTGGGCGGCTATTTCCAGCAGGGCATCGGTCTTGGCATTGAATCCGGCGGTTTCAACATCGATGACGACGGGGTAAAAGCCGCGAAAACGGCCCTTGAGGGTGTGAACGGCGTCGGTCATGGTATCTCGGTCGGCGTGAAAGGAGGCGGCATTATGGCAAAAAAGCGGGCCCTTGTCCCTTATCTGCCGCCATGGGACGGCAAGAGGACCATTTTGAAACACCTGTGCTTATAATGGGCGACGTCAACCATGGAGGGAGAGGACGATGAAGAAGCTGGGATTGGCACACAAGATGATGTTGGTGGTCTGTCTGCCGCTGTTGGCCCTGCTGTTTTTCTCCGGCCGGTACGTCTATGAACGTTATCGGGTCGAACAGGAGATGAGCGGCGCCCTGGTCGCGCTGGCGGTGGTGAAGGAGGCGGCGCAGCTGGCCCATGAGCTGCAACGGGAGCGCGGCATGTCTGCCGGTTTCCTCGGCTCTGGCGGCAACAAGTTTCGCGATGCGCTGCCTGCCCAGCGCAAGGTGGTGGACAGCCTGTTGCAGCGTTTTCATCAGGATCCTGCCTTGCTGGCGCTGACCGAGGTGCAACAGGGAGTGGCCGGACTCACCGCCATGCGTGAGCGGGTCAGCGCCCTGGGGGTCGAGGTGGCGGAACAGGTCGGCTTCTATACCCGCCTCGTGACCGCCTTGCTGGCGGTGGTGGACAAGATAAGCGTCGACAGCATGGATGCCACCATCGCCCTGCAGACCAATGCCTACGCCGCCTTCCTGCAGAGCAAGGAACGTGCGGGGCTGGAGCGGGCGACGCTCAGCAACGTCTTTGGCCGTGACAGCTTCACGCCTGCGCTGTTGCAGCAGTTCATCTCCCTGCTGGCGGCCCAGAACACCTATCTCGAACGTTTCCAGGCGGTGGCGAGTCCCGCCCAGCGTCAGTTGCTGAACGACAGCCTCGCCTCACCCGTGGTGGCCAAGGTGGCCGCCATGGAGAAACTGGCCCTGGACAAGGCGGCAAGCGGCGGTTTTGGCGTCGATGCCGAGGCCTGGTTTGCCTTGAGTACCGACAAGATAGGCCTGCTCAAGGAGATAGAAGACAGCCTCTATCAGCAGCTCTTCGAGCGAGTTGAACAGATGCGGGTCGGGAGTGCCAGTGACTTCTGGTGGGGGGCGGCTGGCGTGTTGCTGTGCATCGTCCTGACCACCTTCGTCTGCTGGCGGGTGGTGCGGGATCTGCATCTGGGCTTCATGGCCCTGCACCAGACCTTCAAGCGCCTGGTGCAGGAGAACGACCTGACCGTGCGGGTCGACTGGCGATCCGGGGATGAGCTGGGGGCCCTGGCGCGGGATCTGAACCATTTCCTCGGGCACCTGGAGAGTTTGCTGCTGGCTGTGCGCCACTCCTGTGACGTGCTGATACGCAGCGCCGCCAGCTCGGCCGAGGTCATTGCCGAGGTGAATGCCGGCGTAGTCAGGGGATGCGGGCAGGTGGATCTGGTGGCGACTGCCGCCACCGAGATGGCATCGACTGTCGCGGAGATTGCCCGCAACGCCACTCAGACCTCCCAGGCGACTCAGCAGGCCATCGGCCGGGCGAAGCAGGGTGACAAGGAGGTGGATCAGACCATCCACACCATCCAGCAGGTGGCGGGTACCCTGAGTGATACCCAGCAACTTGTGGACAGCCTGCATCAGGATACCGAGTCGGTGGGCGAAGCGCTCAACCTCATCAAGCAGATCTCGGACAGAACCAACCTGCTGGCCCTCAATGCCGCCATCGAGGCGGCCCGTGCCGGTGAATCCGGGCGCGGCTTTGCGGTGGTGGCCGACGAAGTGAGAGCGCTTGCCTCCCGTACCCAGCAGGCGGCGGACGACATAGAGCGGATGCTGGGCCGTTTGCGCCAGGGGGCCAACGAGGCGGTGGCTGCCATGCACACGGGCACCGAACAGGCGGGTCTGAGCGTGACGGAGGCCAAGCGGGCGGGGAGCGAGCTGACCGACATCGTCAACGAGGTGCGCAAGGTGAGCGACATGACGGCCCAGGTGGCCACCGCCACCGAGGAGCAGCGTTACGTGACCGACGACATCCAGCAAAACGTGATGACCATCCGTGACGTGTATGAAGCCCATCGCCAGCACTCCCATACCTTGCAACAACACAGTGCCGAACTGGATGCCCTGGCCCGGGATCTGGCGGGACGCATCGCCAGCTTCAAGTTGATGGCCCCTTCTTCCCCCCATTGAGCGTTTTGACCTAAAGCTTGTCCTGCCGCTGCCGATAGATAATTCGAGATAGTGTGGAGGACAAGCCGTTGAATGCTTGGGTGTTGGGGTTGATCAGCATATCAGTGAGTATGCAGTTGCAGGCGGGCGTGACCGAATTTGGCGCCGGTCTGGATCAATCCGTCTGGCGCCTGACCTCTGATACCCAGGTGGAGTGCAGGCTGGAGCATCCTATTCCCCGTTGGGGAACCGGGGCCTTTGTCAGCCGGGCCGGGCGCAAGATCAATCTGGATTTCGAGCTCAAGGGGCAGCGACCCCAGGCGCGTACCCAGACAGTGAGCCTCGGGATCATGCCCCCCAGCTGGCGTCCCGGGGTGGCCGGGCGACAGATCAGCCAGTTGCAGTTCTATCAGCAGTTTGACGGCCTGGTGGCGGGGCAGACCGCCTGGACCATGCTGGACGAGCTGGAAGGAGGGCGTATGCCGACTTTCCAGTATCGCGATTGGTATCGTCAGGACAGGCCGGTGCGGGTATCGCTTTCGTCGGTCAATTTCAGGGTCAAGTACCAGGCGTTCATGGACTGCCTGAGTGGCTTGCTGCCCTACAGCTTCAACGACATCGCCTTCAGCGTGCTCTCCTATGACAAGAACAGCGATCAGTTGTCACCGGCCTCCAAGCGGCGGCTGGCGATGATCGGTGACTATGTGAAGGCAGACAAGAGCATCGATGTGGTGGTGATCGACGCCTACAGCGACAGCTATGGCGGCCGCTGGCCAAACCAGAAGCTCTCCGAGAAGCGGGCGGATGCCATCAAGCAGGTGTTTGTGGATCTCGGCATCGAGGAGGGCAAGATCTCGGTGGAAGGGCACGGTGAGAAACAGCACGTGGCCTCCAACGAAACGGAAGCTGGCCGAGCCAAGAACCGCCGGGTGGTGATCAACATGGGACGCAACGGCACTATCTGATCCCGCTGAGTCATCGAGAGGGGCGGGATTTTCGCTGTAGTCAGGAATAAAAAATGCCAGTCGGCGAACCGACTGGCATTTTTTTCACGGGTATCCGGGATTACTTGGCCAGGGATTCCGGCAGGTTTTCACGGATCTTGCCGAGCATCTCTTTAAGAACGCGCGGGTTGGCAACCACGATGTTGCCGGAGTTTTCGTAGTTGTGACCACCGACGAAGTCGGTGACGATGGCGCCGGCTTCTTTGGCCAGCAGCTCACCGGCGGCGGTGTCCCAGGGTTTCAGGCCGATTTCCCAGAAACCGTCGACGCGGCCAGCGGCCACATAGGCGAGATCCAGCGCGGCGGAGCCAGCACGACGGATGTCTGCGCACTCGATGAACATGCTCTGGAACATCTTCAGGTAGGGTTCGATGTGGTGCTTCTGCTTGAACGGGAACCCGGTGGCCAAGATAGTGCCGGAGAGCTCTTTGGCCTTGCCGACACGGATGCGGTAGCCGTTCAGCTGGGCGCCGCTGCCACGGGTGGCAGTGAACAGCTCGTCACGGATGGGATCGTAGACAACGGCTTGTTCGGTCTTGCCCTTGACGCGCAGAGCGATGGAAACGGCAAAGTGCGGAATGCCTTTGACCAGGTTGGTCGTGCCATCCAGTGGGTCGATGATCCATTGGTAGTCCGGATTGGTACCGGCAATCTCGCCAGACTCTTCAGCAACGATGCTGTGTTCCGGGTAAGATTTTTTGATGGTGTGAATGATGGCCGCTTCGGCGTCACGGTCAACGTTGGTCACGAAGTCATTGCTGCCTTTCTGGATAACCTCGATATTCTCGGGTTGAGAAAAGGCTTTTACTACTACTTGACCGGCGTTGCGCGCAGCGCGCACGGCGATATTCAGCATCGGATGCATAGGTTCACCACTGGATGTTAAAGAACGGGGGATAAAAGGACGCGACATCTTACCAAGATATTCGGGAATAGCAACTGCTATGCCCTCATTCGGTCAGGGTGGTGACTGACAGATCTGACGGCTCCAATAAAGACCTGTAATCAACTAGTCTTATCGCGACAGCCGGATAACAGGCTGTGGTGAGCATAGGGATATGAGCCATGAATCTGTCATTAGTCAGTCAGAAACCGTCGTCGCCGACGACTCTGGGTGTGTTGGCCGCACTGCGTGCCGCCAGCGAAGAGAGCGATTATGTCACCGAGGTCCGGGTGGCGCAGCCCCAGCAGTGGCAACCGTCGAAGGATGAAGCGGCGATCCTGCTGCTGGAAGAAGAGGGAGCTGCCTGGCCTGCTCCGCTCTGGCCTGCAGGAGGCAGTGCACTGGGATTGCCGGTGCTTCCCCTGTTGGTGCATCGACAGTATGAACATCCTCCACAGGGGCCGGATGTTCGGGATCCGCATTTTTATTTCGTCTCCAACGGTATTCTGCTGGATGAGGCCGAACTGGCGGATCCTGCCTGCAGCCTGGTGCTGCAAAGCAAGTTTGAATCCTATTTCCCGCTGCTTTCCCGTCTTATCTTGCTGCGCCAGCGCCAACCAGGGGTACTGAGCAGCTAATCATCTCACCCTCGATGCGGGCTGTTCAAGGGGCACAATATTTGTCATAACTGACCGACATTGTGCCGCTTTGCTATGGCCTGTGCAGCGGCTCACCGTGTGTTCGTCGACGGAGGTGACATGAAGGTTTATGAGCTGAGACGAGCCCCCAATGCCCGTCGGGTCAGAATGTTTCTGGCGGAGAAGGGGATCGAGATGGAATATCAGCAGGTCGATCTGGGGGCGGGGGAAAACCTGGCGCCCGCTTTTTTGACCAAGAACCCGGCCGGGCGCATTCCTGTGCTGGAACTCGATGACGGAACCTGTCTGAGTGAAACCCTGGCCATCTGTCGCTATTTTGAAGAGCTTCACCCCGAACCGAACCTGTTTGGCAGCACCGCGCTGGAGCGCGCCACCATAGAGATGTGGAGTCGCTTCATCGAGTTCAACCTCTGGCTGCCGACCGGTATGGCGTTTCGTCATATCACCGGTTTTTACAAAGACCGGGAGCGGGTCTTCCCCGAATGGGGGGAGGAGTGCAAGCAACAGGCTCAGATCTGGTTTGACAAGCTTGATGCCCGTCTTGCCGAGGTGCCCTATATTGCGGGGGAGCGCTTCACCATCGCCGACATTCTTGCCCTCTGTACCATTGATTTTGGCAAGGTGGTTGGCCTGCGTATCACCCCCGAACAGCCCCATTTGCAGGACTGGCATGACCGGGTGAGTGCCCGGTCCAGCGCCCAGGCCTGATCCTTTCCCCTGAACGTTCAAGGAGTCCAAGATGATAGAGTTGTACACTGCCGCCACGCCCAACGGGTTCAAGGTGTCGATTGCTCTCGAAGAGCTGGGGCTGCCCTACAAGGTCATTCCCCTTGATTTCGCGACCATGGAGCAGAAGAAGCCCGAGTTCCTGGCCATCAACCCCAATGGCCGCATCCCGGCCATCGTCGATCGGGACAATGGTGACTTCGCAGTGTTCGAGTCCGGCGCCATCCTTATCTATCTGGCGGAAAAAACCGGCAAGTTGCTGCCGCAGGATCCCAAGCGTCGCTCCCAGGCCATCCAGTGGCTGATGTTCCAGATGGGGGGCGTCGGTCCCATGATGGGGCAGGCCAACGTCTTCTATCGCTATTTCCCCGAGAAGATCCCGGCCGCCATCGAGCGTTACCAGAAGGAGGGGCGACGCCTGTTCGAGGTGCTCGACGGTCATCTGGCACACCATGAGTATCTTGCGGACGAGTACAGCATCGCCGACATCGCTACCTGGCCCTGGGTGCGCATCCACGACTGGAGTGGTATCTCCATCGAGGGGTTGGTGCATTTGCAGGCCTGGATGGCACGCATGGAAGCCAGGCCCGCCTGCCAGAAGGGCATCACCATTCCACCGCGCAATGAGAGCCCCGAGGATCAGGTCAAGCGGGCGCAGCAGATGGTGACTCGCTGACACCATCATGATGGCCCTGACGGGCCATTTTTTTTATTCCCCTTTGACTCCCCGTTGTTTGACGATCTGCATCGCAGTCGTTTTTTGTCTTTCAAATAAGCCATTTATCAAAAATCAAAAGTCATTCTTCCTGATTAATTGTTATGTTATAACGCCATCTCTTTGGTTGATGAACATGAAGCTTGGATGGAAAGGATGACAAAAAAATGCACCGCAGCCGGGTGGTTCGCCCTGGCTCTGATGGCAGGAACGACTGCAGCCGACGGCAAACCGCTTGCCATGGTGGGGCCCTGGGAGATCCACAGTGTCGACCCCGCCAGCAACGGGGTCTTCTTTACTCGCATGCAGGTGGCGGAGACCCTGGTAGATGTCGATAGGAAAGGCAATCTGCAACCCGGGCTTGCCAGTGAGTGGTCGCGTAGCGATGACGGTCTGCAGTGGCGATTCACGTTGCGCCCCGGGGCCCGTTTTCACGATGGCAGCGAGGTGAGCGCCGAGCAGGCCGCTTTTGCCCTGCAACAGGCCTGGCGCAAGCCCGGCGTGATGACCAGCGCTCCCATTGCGTCCATCGAGGCTGGCGATGGCGTCTTGAAGGTCACCCTGAGCGAACCCTTCGCCTCCCTGCCGGCCGTGCTGGCCCACCCCAGCACCCAGATCCTGGCGAAGGCCGCCTACGATGCCAAGGGGGAGGTAACCCAGGTGATAGGCTCTGGCCCCTACCGCATCACCCGCCTGCAACAACCCCAGCGGATAGAGACTGTGCGTTTCGACGGCTGGCAGGGGGCCAGGCCCGCAATTGAGGAGGTCAGCTACCTGACGGTGGGGCGTGCAGAGAGCCGCACCCTGATGGCCGAGAGCGGTCAGGCCGACATCGCCTGGGGGCTGGATCCGGTCAGCATCCGCCGCTTGCAGCAGGCGTCACGGGTCTCCATCGCCTCGGTCACCCTGCCACGGACCATCCAGCTCAAGCTCAATGGCGCCGATCCCCGTCTGAGCGATCCGGTGGTGCGCCGTGCCCTGAGTCTCGCCATCGATCGTCGTGGTATGGCAGCCGCCCTGCTGCGGGATCCAGAGATGGCGGCAACCCAGCTCTTTCCTCCCACTCTGGGGGAGTGGCACCAGCTCGGGTTGACGCCGCTTGCCTATGACATCAAGGCGGCCCGGGCGGCCTTCGCGGCGGCAGGCTGGCAGCCGGGGGAGGACGGTGTGCTGCGCAAGGGGGAAGAGCGCTTCGCCCTGACCCTGCGTACCTTCCCTGACCGTCCGGAGCTGCCGCTCCTCGCCACGGCACTGCAGGCGCAGTGGAAGGCGGTGGGGGTGGAGCTCAAGGTGGCGGTGGGCAACTCGAGCGAGATCCCGGCGGGCCATCAGGACGGCTCGCTCCAGCTTGGTCTCTACGCCCGCAATTATGCCCTGGTACCGGATCCCCTGGTCACCTTGCTGGGGGACTTGGCCCCTGCCGGTGCGGACTGGGGGGTGATGAACTGGCACTCCCCGGCCATGACGCAAACACTGACCCGCCTTGCCACGCAAGCCTTGTCGCCCACAGACGCCGCTGCGGCTCGCCGGGAGATAGCCACGACACTGCAACAGGAGTTGCCGCTCCTGCCCATCGCCTGGTACCGCCAGAGCGCGGCGGTCAGTCGGGGGCTGGAGGGGTTTGAACTCGATCCCCAGGAGCGCAGCTATGGCCTGGACAAGTTGACATGGAGCGCACGATGACAGCGACACCCTTGTCTCGCGTCATGGGGATACTGGGTCAGCGTCTGGTGCAGGCGCTGGTGGTTGCCCTGCTGGTGGCCGGACTCTGTTTTCTGATGGTGCAGTCCCTGCCCGGAGACATCGCCTTTCGCATCGCGGCGGGTCGTTATGGCTATGACTATGTCACCGCCGAGGCGGCCAACGCGGTGCGCAGCGAGCTGGGGCTGGCCGGCTCGGCCCTTGCCCGTTTTGGCGACTGGCTGTGGGCCTTGCTGCAAGGGGATCTCGGCAGCTCCCTGGTGACGGGCGCACCGGTCGCCACCGACGTGGGTCATCACCTGGGCGCCACCCTGACGCTCGCGAGCGCCTCCGTGGTGCTGGCGCTGGTGGTGGCGCTGCCGCTTGGCAGCCTGAGTGCGCTGCGCCCGGGGGGATGGTGTGATCGCCTGACCCTGGGCTGGAGCGTGCTGATGCGTGCGTTGCCCCCCTTCTTGCTCGGCCTGGTGCTCATGGTGATGCTCTCGGTGGAGCTGGGCTGGGTCAGTGCGGCAGGGCACGGGGAGGGGAGCAACCTGCTGCTGCCCGCCCTGACCCTGGGATTGGGGCTCTCCGGCGTGCTCTCCCGGGTGGTGCGTGAAAGCGTGCTCACCGTGGTGCAGTCCGGTTATTACCGATTTGCCCTCACCAAGGGGCTTTCGCCGGCCCGGGTTTTCTGGCGTCACGGTCTGCGCAACACCGGGGTCAGCATCATCGCCTACACCAGCGTGCAGCTGGTGCTGCTCATCGAGGGAGTCGTGGTGGTCGAGAGCCTGTTTGCCTGGCCCGGGATCGGCCATGCGCTGGTACACGCCATCTTCTGGCGCGACATCCCCATGGTTCAGGGGACAGTGCTGGTGCTGGCGGTGCTCTTCGTGCTGCTCAATACCCTCACCGATCTGCTTTGTCTTGCCATTGACCCCCGTGGTCCCAAGGAGTCCTGATCATGTCGTTGTCTGTCAAAACGGGGCTGGGCCTGCTCCTGCTGGTGGTGCTGTTTGCCCTGCTGGGCCCCGTGCTCTGGCCCGATCCGGCGGCTCAGGATCTGGCACAGTTTCTGGCTGATCCCTCCTGGCAGGAGCCCCTCGGGCGGGATCAGATGGGGCGCAGCCTGATGGCGCGCCTCGCGGCGGCGACCCGGCTCTCCCTGCTGCTGGGACTGCTGTGCGTCATCACGGCGGCGCTGCTGGGCTCATTGCTGGGCTGGCTCTCGGCCTGGCGCGGCGGCTGGGTCGACGGTCTGCTGCGCAGCCTGGCCGACGGCTTGCTGGCCCTGCCAGGCCTGTTGCTGGTGCTGCTCTTCTCCGCCATGGCCCAGGGTGGCTTTGCCATCCTCTATCTCGGGTTGGCCATGGCCCAGTGGGTGGAGTATTACCGGGTGGTGCGTGCCCGCAGCCGGGGGCTGCTCGCCTCGCCCCAGGTGGAGGCGTCCCGTTTGCTGGGATTCGGCCATGCCCATGTGGTGCGGCGCCATCTCTGGCCCGAGCTCGCCCCCCAGTTGCTCACCATGATGGCCTTCGGCCTAGCGGGTGCCATTCTAACCCTCTCTACCCTGGGCTTTGTCGGAGTGGGCATTCAGCCGCCCACGCCCGAGCTGGGGCTGATGATGACGGAGGCGCTGCCCCACTATCAGGAGGCTCCCCGTCTGTTACTGGCCCCCATTCTTGTCATGGGGCTGATGTTGCTGGCCCTGGTGCTGCTTCATCAGACGCGCGGCCTTGACATGCCATCTTCACAAGGAGCCACCTCATGACGGCCATTCATATCAAGGGGTTGCAGGTCGATGATGGCCAGAAAACCCTGTTGCAGGCGCTGGATTTCACCATTCATCCCGGCACCGCCCTGACCCTGATCGGGGAGAGCGGTTCGGGCAAATCCCTGTTGGCTCATGCCCTGATGGGGACCTTGCCAGCCCCCCTGACAGGCCGGGGCGAGATGGTGTCGGGTGGCCGCCATCACAACCTGGCCGACACGCCTCGTCTGCGCACTCTCTGGGGGCGGGAGCTGGCGATGCTGCCCCAGGAGCCGGTGCTGGCGCTGGATCCCACCATGGGGTTGCTTGCCCAGGTGGAGGAGGGGTGGCTGCCAGGGGGCAAGGAGGCCCGATCGCGGGCCCGCGCCGCCCTCGAGCGGCTTGGACTGGCCGGGCGGGAGGGCGCTTTTGTACACCAGCTCTCGGGAGGCATGGCCCAGCGCGCGGCCTTTGCCGCCGCCACCCTGGGGGAGGCCCGTCTGCTGGTGGCCGACGAGCCCACCAAGGGGCTCGACAGCCAGGCCGCAGCCAGGCTGGGTGCCTTGTTGCTGGGCTACCTGGCCCGTGGACGCCATCTGCTGACCATCACCCATGATCTCTCCCTGGCTCGCGCATTGGGGGGCTGGGTGCTGGTGGTCAAGGGAGGAGAGATCGTGGAGCAGGGGCCCGCCGAGCGTGTGCTGCACACGCCATCCCATGCCTATACCCGGGCCCTGCTGGCGGCGGAGCCCTCCGCCTGGCCCGAGGCGACCATCCCTCCCACCGGTGACTGGCTCATCCGCGGGAAGGGGCTTGCCATGGGATATGGGGATCAACCCCTGTTCACGGGGCTCGACCTTGCCCTGGCGCAAGGGGAGCGAATGGCCATCATGGCGCCGAGCGGCGCGGGCAAGAGCACCCTCGGCAACGTGCTGCTGGGGCTGCAACACCCCCTGCAAGGGGAGGTGCTGCGCCGGGAAGGGGTTGCCCCCTGCCGCTGGCAGAAGCTCTATCAGGATCCGGTGCAGGCCTTTGCAAGTCGGGTGCGCCTCGCCACCCAGTTCGATGATGTGCTGCGTCTGCACAGGCTGCCTCGCCATCGGCTTGTCGACTATCTGGCCGGGTTGGGGCTGGATGAACGGCTGCTGACGCGCCTGCCAAACCAGGTCTCGGGAGGGGAGCTGCAGCGGCTGTCGCTTATCCGGGCCCTGTTGCTGCGCCCTGTGCTGCTGTTCGCCGATGAGCCCACGTCCCGGCTCGATCCCTTGAGCCAGCAACAGACCATCGCCTGTCTGCTGGAGGAATTGGGAGAGATAGGCTGCGCCCTGCTGCTGGTGACCCATGACGAGGGGCTGGCCGGCAAGGTTGCTCCTCGTTGTCTGAGACTGGGGGAGGTAGGTTCCCCCATGTTCGAAGGCGCGTCGGCCGAGGTGAGAAGAGTGGGGTAAAGAGGGGACAGGATGAATCCTTCCCTCATGATGAGATGACAGTGACGGGGCCTTGGGCCCCGTCGCATTAGAAAAACTTGGGTAAGCAGATTATAAAGTTTCGTTCGTTTTTTGTGATATGAATCACTAAGATTGTCGTAAGCCAGAGAGCGTCCTGCTGCTGGCGGGTGCGGGTCCTCCGCCTTGTTCCTCTTCAACGACCTTTGTCAGACACCTCCTGCAGATCCCTGCCCGGAGGGTGGCGGTTTTTTGATCTTTTTCGGACGAGATATGTATCGGCACAGCTTCTATCCCCTGTTTTTCCTGACCATTCTGATGGTCGCCGTGGGTCAGATGACCCAGACCCTCTATGTGCCCTCCATTCCCATGATGGCGGGGGACTTCCATGTGGCCTCCGGCCAGCTGCAGGCGGTGATGGCCTGCTACCTCATTCCCTACGGCCTCTCCCAGTTCGTTTATGGCCCCTTGTCGGATCGCATCGGTCGTCGCCCTGTGCTCATCATCGGCATGATGATCTTCCTGGTCGGCACCCTCACCATCCAGCTGATCCCGAGCTTCACCGCCCTGCTGGCAGGCAGCCTGATCCAGGGGCTGGGCACCGGGGCAGGGGGCGCCATGAGCCGGACCGTGATGCGCGACCGTTACAGTGGCGCCGAGCTCAACCGTGCCAACAGCCTGGTGAGCATGGGGGTCATCTTCTCCCCCCTGCTGGCACCTGTGCTGGGCGGCTGGCTCACCGAGCTGTTCAACTGGCGTGCCGGCTACTGGTTCTTGTTCGGTTTTGGTGCCCTGACCACCCTGGCGCTGCTGGCCTGGTTTGGGGAGACGCTGCCAGCATCCGCCCGCCAGCATTCGCTGCGGGTGGGCGCCGCCTATCGTCATGTGCTCGGCAACCCGCGCTTTCAAGGCAACCTGCTCTGTCTGATGGCCACCTTTGCTGGCCTCGCGGTGTTCGAGGCGGCGGCCGGGGTGTTGCTGGGGGACGTGCTCAAGCTGAGTGCCCGCACCGTCAGCGTGTTGTTCGTGCTGCCGCTGCCCGGTTATCTGTTCGGCGCCTGGCTCTCCGCCAGACTGAGTTTTCGCCTGAGCCAGGGCAAGCTGATGCGCCTTGGCATTGCCTTTCTGGCCCTGGGGTCGCTCATCATCCTGGTACCCGGGCTGCTCGGCATGGTGAGCGCTGCCTCCCTGGTGGGCGGGGCTGCGGTCTACTTCATTGGCAGCGGCATTCTCTATCCGACCGCCACCTCCTGTGCCATCGAGCCCTTCCCGGGCCAGGCGGGCACCGCGGGAGCCGTGCTCGGGGGCATGCAGAATCTGGGGGCTGGCGTGGTAACCCTGCTGGCCGCCAGCTTCCCGATGACGGGGCAGGTGACCCTGGGGGCCATCATGACGGTGATGGTGCTGATCGTGGCCTTGAGCTTTGTGTGGCTGCGCCACCACGGCGCGCCCCACGAGCAGATGGCCGTCTGACACGGCCAAGAGCCCGCCCCGTTGGCGGGCTTTTTACTGCCTCCTGCCGGGTGGCGAGACGCCGCAGGGGAGTGGAAGGGGGGGGACCGCGCAGGCAAAGAAAAAGCCCGTCGTGATGACGGGCTTTTTTGGGTAGGTACCCCGGAGATGCCGTTGCCGGTTTGGGCCCTTGAACCGTCGGTTCAAGGCGGAGATCTAATCTGGCCGCAGGCTTCTCGGTCGGGCCGAGCATGCTCAATAGCCAGAAGGCAGACCCCCTGTTTGGTATGAATATCGGCTCGGGGACTTGAACCGGCTGACAAACACTCCAGGGAATTTCAAAACTCGGTGCGATTAGGGCTGTTGCGCCTCTTCGCTGGATTCACCGTATTGTCCGTGCTCGATCAAGGCGGCTTCGATGGTGCGTTGCAGCATCTTGATCCGCTTGTCCATGGTCTCAGAGTATTGGTGGTTTTTCTCTTTTTCAAGGCAGAGCTCATGACAGAAATTGAGCGCTGCCATGACGGCCAGCTGTTCGTTGCTGGAGACCTTGGAACGTTGACGAAGCTCGATGAGCTTGTCGGTCAGCTGGTCGGCGGCCTGGCGCAGGGCATCTTGTTGTCCCAGGGGACAGGACACCTTGTAGGGACGTCCCAGAATGACGATTTCTACGGCCTCTATGCTCATGCCTTCCTCAATACGGCGGGGCTGATTTCCGCCTTTATCCACGTGGACAACTGGGCGGGACTATATAGCGCAGATGCAGAAGTTTCAAGGCCTTGCTGGCTCTGGCAGGGGGAGAATGCTAGGATCTCGGCCATAAATTCTGCATATTTGCCTGAACTTTGAGCGGATCCTAGATGAGCAAAACAACCCCCCTGAAATACGCCGCCGTGGCGGACCTGATGGCACAGCACGACCTCATGGCGACGGCCGTCGAGGCCCATGGCGTGATCTGCGGCCTGGTGTGCGGTGGCGTGGCCCTGGACGACAAAAGCTGGCAGCCCCATTTCAATGATCTGATCAACGACGGTTTCGGTCTGCCGGCACCGGTGCGCCAGGTGATGACCGACCTCTATCACGAGGTGATCGAGAGCCTGATGGCACAAAAGGGCGTCGAGTTGTTGCTGCCAAGCGACGAGGCGCCGCTCGATGAGCGCATCGACTCGCTGGTGGACTGGTCCCAGGCCTTCCTGGCCGGCTTTGGCGTGGTGCAACAGGAGCTCTCCAAGGCATCCGAAGAGCTGCAGGAGATGATTCAGGACATCGCCAGCATCACCCAGGTCTCTGCCGAGTTCGATCAGGAAGATGAAGAGAACGAAGCCTCCTTCCTGGTGCTCTACGAACACGTGCGCCTCGGGGTCATGATGGCGTTCGAGGAGTTTGGCAAGCGCCCGGCCGCGCCGAGCACGCCGCCGACCCTGCACTGATCTGCCCGCCCAGCGGGTCAATGAAAGAGCGCATCACGGCGCTCTTTCTGTTTCACAAGGGGCGAGAGCAGGGGAGGTACCCTGCTAACCCATGGTGCCAAAGCGGTTTTTTGCCCGTGGCTTCGCATCCCGTCCGCCACCTTTGTGGTAGGATTGGCCCACGTTTTTTCGCCTATGCCCTCTTCTCATGTCTCAATCTGATCTGGTTCACGTCGACGTGGCTATCGTCGGCGGTGGTATGAGCGGTGCCGTGCTGGCCCTCTCCCTTGCCGCCCTGAAAGGACAGGATGGCGCCCCCCTGCAGATCCTGCTGCTGGAGGCGAGTGCGCCCGAGCTCAATGCTCATCCCGGTTTCGATGCCCGTGCCATCGCGCTTTCCGCCGGTACCTGCGAGGCGCTGGCCCGTCACGGCCTCTGGCCGCACCTGGTACCCCACTGCTCCCCCATCACCCATATCCATGTGTCGGATCGGGGCCACTGTGGCCAGACCCGGCTGTCGGGGGCGGAGTATGGTCTGCCCGCCCTCGGTCAGGTGATCGAGCTGTCGGCGGCGGGCATCGTGCTGCAAGAGGCGATCGCCGCCAGCCCGCAGATCCGTATGTTGTGCCCGGCCAGGCTTGAGGCCATCGACCCCGACGAGGGGGGAGTGACGCTCGCCCTGGAGGGCGGCGCGCGCTACCGCACCCGGCTGCTGGTGGCGGCCGACGGGGGCCACTCCTTCGTGCGCCAGCATTTCAAGATGCCGGTCAGTCGCCACGATTATGGCCAGAGCGCCATCATCGCCACCGTCAAGACCGCCGAGGATCCCGCCGGACGGGCCTTCGAGCGCTTCACCGACGGAGGGCCGCTGGCCCTGCTGCCCATGCAGGACGGCCTCTCCTCCCTGGTGTGGAGCGTCCCGCGGGACGAGGCACAGGCCCTGATGGCGCTGGATGATGCCGCCTTTCTCGCCCGTCTGCAGCAGGCCTTTGGCTGGCGCCTCGGGCGCTTCGTGCGCACAGGGGCGCGCAACCTCTACCCCCTGGTGCTGACGGTGGCCGACTATCCCCTGGCCCAGCGTACCGTGCTGGTGGGCAACGCCGCTCACCTGCTGCACCCCATCGCCGGTCAGGGGTTCAACCTCGGCATGCGGGATCTGGACGTGCTGACCCGGACCCTGGCCCGTGCACTCGCGGCGGGGGAAGACATCGGCGGCTTTGAGGTGCTAAGCGGCTACTGGCAGCAGCGGCGGGACGATCAGGCCCAGACCGTCTGGCTCACGTCCTCCCTGGCCCAGCTCTTCTCAAACCATCACGCTCCCCTGGTGGTGGGCCGCAATCTGGCGCTCTCCCTGATGGGCAGAGTGCCCTGGATCAAGGCACCGCTCGCCTCCCGCACCCTGGGATTCGTGGGCGAGGTGTGCGGCCAATAAGCGCTGTCGCCCCGGCGGCAAAGACGATTTCGAGCAAGAGGCACGCCTGTGGGCGTCGCCTCGCAGATCCTGGCGACTCGCCCGGAAAGGACACAAGAGAATGCAGATGCAAGATGTGGATGTGGTGATCGTGGGGGGGGGCATGGTGGGCCTGGGGCTCGCTGCCGCCCTCAAGAACCGGGCGATCAAGGTGGCCATCGTGGAAGGCCGGCTGCCCGATGCAACGCTCGGTGAGACGCCGGACAACAGGGTCAGTGCCCTGAGCCTCGCGAGTCAGCACATCCTGCAAGGGGTCGGCGCCTGGGACGGCATAGTGGCGCGCCGCCTGCAGCCCTACGAGAAGATGCAGGTGTGGGAGCAGGACAGTTTCGGCCACATCGATTTCGATGCCGCCAGCCTGCGTCAGGGGGCCCTTGGCCACATCGTCGAGAACCGGGTGATCCAGCTTGCGCTGCTGGACGCCATCGCGGGGGCCAGCAATATCCAGATGCTGACCCCGGCCCGGGCCACCAGCCTGCAGTGCGGGCCAGCGGGCGCCCCGCTGCTGCTGGAAGATGGCCAGGCCCTCTCGACCAAGCTGCTGGTGGCCGCCGACGGCGCCCACTCCTGGGTGCGCCGTCAGGCAGACATTCCCCTCACCAGCTGGGATTACGGTCATCACGCCCTGGTGGCGACGGTGCGTTGTGCCGAGCTCCATGAGGCGGTGGCGCGCCAGATCTTCACCCCTCAGGGGCCGCTCGCCTTCCTGCCCCTGTGGCAGCCCGACCTCTGCTCCATCGTGTGGTCTGTGCCCGCGGCCCGCGCCGAGGCGCTCTGCGCCCTGGATGACGACGGCTTCAACCGCCAGCTCACCGCCGCCTTTGATGGGCGCCTCGGGCTGTGCAAGGTGGAGGGGGCTCGCAGCGCCATTCCGCTCACCGCCCGCTACGCCCGCGACTTTGCCCGCGAGCGCCTGGTGCTGGTGGGGGATGCGGCCCACACCATCCACCCGCTGGCGGGGCAGGGGGTGAATCTGGGCTTGCTGGATGCCGCCGCCCTGGCGGAGCAGATCCTCATTCATCACGGCAAGGGCGCGGACATCGGCCTGCTCGCCAACCTGCGGGGCTACGAGCGCTGGCGCAAGAGCGAGGCGGCGCGCATGCTGGCGGCCATGGAGGGGCTCAAGCGACTGTTTGCGGGCAGCAACCCCCTCAAGAAGCTGGTGCGCGGGGTGGGGCTTCGCGCCGTCGACGGTCTTGGTCCCCTCAAGCAGGGCATGATCCGGGCCGCCATGGGGCTGGATGGGGAGCTGCCCACCCTGGCCAAAGGTGAAAAAATCTAATATTACCCCGGGGTTTTAACAAAAAAACTAATCTGACAGGGCGAGATGCCCCTTCGGGGTGTCAGCCTTTAATGTTGGCGAGAAGCGAAACGTTTTTCTGTAAATTGTGACGGGACGGTAAAAATCAACATTAAATCCCGCAGTGGCGCGGTTTTGGCTGTTTTTATCACTGTTTTTGCCTTAGTGTCTGGTGTCAGTGAGTTGGGTGAGGATTAGTTTTTTTTGAGCGGTGCCCCGGCACGCTTGTCATATAATCCGCTCCGTTCAAGGAATCACTCCTGCCCGCCCGGGCGGGAACGAGCACAGAGCTTGTGGTCCGTAGTTCCCGACGAGCCGGGGCGGATTGCGAGTGTTGTCGCGAACGCTTAAGGAAACACAGCGATGATCCAGACTACTGTATTGCATCCGAAACACCTGGAAGCGGGTGCCAAGATGGTGGACTTCCACGGTTGGGAGATGCCCATCAACTACGGTTCCCAGTTGGAAGAGCACCATGTGGTGCGCACCGATGCAGGCATGTTCGATGTCTCCCACATGACCATCGTCGATTTGACCGGCGAGCGGGTCAAAGCCTTCCTGCAACACCTGCTGGCCAACGACGTGGCCAAACTCACCGTCCCCGGCAAGGCCCTCTACAGCGGCATGCTCAATCCGGAAGGCGGCGTCATCGATGACCTCATCACCTATTTCCTGACCGATACCTTCTACCGCCTGGTGGTGAACTCTGCCACCCGCGAGAAGGATCTGGCCTGGATCCGCCATCACGCCATCGACTTTGCCGTGAGCGTGACCGAGCGCCCCGAGCTTGCCATGATCGCAGTGCAGGGCCCCCACGCCAAGGCCAAGGCGGCCAAGGTGTTCACCCCCGAGCAGAATGCGGCGGTCGAAGGGATGAAGCCCTTCTTCGGTGTGCAGGCCGGGGATCTCTTCATCGCCACCACCGGCTACACCGGCGAAGATGGCTACGAGATCGTGGTCCCCCAAGAGAAGGCGTGCGATCTGTGGCAGGCCCTGCTGGACAACGGCGTGGCCCCTTGCGGCCTGGGTGCCCGTGATACCCTGCGCCTGGAAGCGGGCATGAACCTCTACGGTCAGGACATGGACGAGTCAATCTCTCCGCTTGCCGCCAACATGGCCTGGACCCTGGCCTGGGAGCCTGCCTCCCGCCAATTCATCGGCCGCGCCGCCCTGGAAGCCCAGAAGGCCGCCGGCAACCAGCCCAAGCTGGTGGGTCTGGTGATGGAAGAAAAGGGCGTGCTGCGTGCCGGCATGCCGGTCACCTTCACCAGCGAGAGCGGCGAGACACGGGAAGGGGTGATCACCTCCGGCTCCTTCTCGCCCACTCTGGGTTACAGCATTGCCCTGGCGCGGGTGCCCCGTGATATCGGCGAGCAGGCCCAGGTGGAGATCCGCAAGAAGCAGGTCACCGTGAAAGTCACCAAGCCGGCCTTCGTGCGCAACGGCCAGCCGCTGGTGTAATCATTGATTGCGGCGAGGGTTGACCTTCGCCGCCCCATTTTTGTTGAAGCGATCCAAGAGCATAAAGGAAGCACAAATGAGCCATATCCCGAGCGAACTGAAATATGCCACCTCCCACGAGTGGGTCCGTGTTGAAGCCAACGGCGAAGCCGTGGTAGGCATCACCGAGCACGCCCAGGATCTGCTGGGGGACATGGTGTTCGTCGATCTGCCGGAAGTGGGCAAGCAGGTGAGCGCCGGTGAAGATTGCGCCGTGGCGGAGTCCGTCAAGGCCGCCTCCGACATCTACAGCCCGGTGAGCGGCGAGATCCTGGCCGTCAACGAAGAGCTGGAAGGCAGCCCCGAGCTGGTCAACTCCGACCCCTACGGCGCCGGCTGGCTGTTCCGCATCAAGCTGGACGACGCGGGCGAGCTCGCCAACCTGCTGGATGCCGAAGGCTACCAGAACGTGGTGGACGAAGAGTAATGCCCCCGGGCCCTGCCAACACAGCAGGGCCCACTTGTATGACAGCCATCCTGCGGCCATGGCGGTTGCAGGATGGGCGCAGCCTTTGCGCCTTCGGGATGCCCTTGCCGCATTCCCCGTCTGCCCGCGGCGGACACAGAACATGAGTGGAGCCGGTATCGACCGGCTACAGGAACATCAGGTCTTGGTTATCAGGATGTCATGCCAGGACCTATTACCAGGAAATAGGGAAATGACCCAGTCACTGTTTGAACTCGAGCAAAAAACCGATTTCATCCGCCGTCACATCGGCCCGGGTGAGGAAGAACTGCGGGCCCTGCTCGCCACCGTGGGGGCCGAGAGCCTGGACGATCTGATTGAGCAGACGGTCCCCGCCGCCATCCGTCGTCCGGGGCCGCTTGGTATCGGCGCCCCCATGACCGAAGTGGAGGCCCTGGCCAAGCTCAAGGGCTATGCGGCCAAGAACCAGATCGCCAAGAGCTACATCGGCATGGGCTACCATGACACCCACGTGCCCCACGTCATCCTGCGCAACGTCTTGGAAAACCCGGGCTGGTACACCGCCTACACCCCCTATCAGCCCGAGCTGGCCCAGGGCCGTCTCGAAGCCCTGCTCAACTTCCAGCAGCTCACCCTGGATCTCACTGGCATGGATCTGGCGAGCGCCTCCCTGCTCGATGAAGCCACCGCCGCCGCTGAAGCCATGGCGCTGGCCAAGCGCATGGCCAAATCCAAATCCAACCTCTTCTTCGTGGCCGACGACGTTCACCCCCAGGTGATCGACGTGGTCAAGGAGCGCGCGGTCCACTTCGGTTTCGATGTGGTGGTCGGCCCTGCGGGCGAGGCCGTGAGCGAAGAGGTATTCGGTGCCATGTTCCAGTACCCGGGCACCACCGGCAATGTGGCCGATCTGCGTTCCCTCATTGCCGCCGTCCAGGCCCAGAAGGGGCTGGCCTGCGTCGGGACCGACATGCTCTCCCTGCTGCTGCTCAAATCCCCGGGTGAACTGGGTGCCGACGTGGTGTTCGGCAGTGCCCAGCGCTTCGGCGTGCCCATGGGTTACGGTGGCCCCCACGCCGCCTTCTTCGCCACCCGCGACGCCTACAAGCGCTCCATGCCGGGTCGCATCATCGGCGTCTCCAAGGATGCCCGTGGCAAGAGCGCCCTGCGCATGGCCATGCAGACCCGCGAGCAGCACATCCGCCGCGAGAAGGCCAACTCCAACATCTGTACTGCCCAGGTGCTGCTGGCCAACATGGCGAGCTTCTACGCCGTTTACCACGGCCCGGTGGGGCTGAAAACCATCGCCTCCCGCGTGCACCGTCTGACCACCATCCTGGCGCTCGGCCTTACCGCCAAGGGCGTGGCCCTCAAGCACGGAAGCTGGTTCGATACCCTCACAGTACTGACGTCGGACAAGGCTGCACTCATTGCCAAGGCCGAGGGGCTCGGCATCAACCTGCGTGCGGATCTCGATGGTGCGGTCGGTGTGTCCCTCTCTGAAACCACCACCCGAGGCGATGTGGCCGAGCTGTTCGACCTGTTCCTTGGGGCGGGTCACGGCCTCGATGTGGAGGCCCTCGACCAGGCCGCCCAGACGCATCAGGCGATCCCGCAGGATCTGCTGCGCACCGACGCCGTGCTGACCCACGAGGTATTCAACAAGTACCACTCCGAGACCGAGATGCTGCGCTACATCCACCGTCTCGAAGCGAAAGATCTGGCCCTGAACTACGCCATGATCTCCTTGGGCTCCTGCACCATGAAGCTCAACGCCACCGCCGAGATGATCCCGGTGACCTGGCCCGAATTCGGCAAGCTGCACCCCTTCGCGCCGCTCAAGCAGACCCAGGGTTACCAGCTGCTGCTGGCAGATCTGGAAGACTGGCTGGTGAAGGTGACCGGCTACGATGCGGTCTGCATGCAGCCCAACTCCGGCGCTCAGGGCGAATACGCGGGCCTCTTGGCCATCAAGAAGTACCACGAGTCCCGCGGCGAGGGGCATCGCGATGTCTGTCTCATCCCGGCCTCTGCCCACGGCACCAACCCGGCTTCCGCCCAGATGGCGGGCCTCAAGGTCATCGTCACTGCCTGTGACAAGGCCGGCAACGTGGATCTGGACGACCTGCGGGCCAAGGCCGCCGAGGTCGGAGACCAGCTCTCCTGCCTGATGGTGACCTACCCCTCCACCCACGGGGTGTACGAGGAGACCATCAAGGAGGTGTGCGACATCGTTCACCAGTATGGTGGTCAGGTGTACCTCGACGGCGCCAACATGAACGCGCAGGTCGGGCTGACGGCGCCAGGCTTTATCGGCGCGGACGTCTCTCACCTCAACCTGCACAAGACCTTCGCCATTCCTCATGGCGGTGGTGGTCCGGGCATGGGCCCCATCGGCGTGAAGAAACACCTGGCACCGTTTGTGGCCGGTCACGCCGTGGTCAAGACCGAACTGGCGAGCCGTGACAACGGCGCCGTGTCTGCCGCTCCGTTCGGTTCGGCCAGCATCCTGCCCATCAGCTGGATGTACATCGCCATGCTGGGGGACGAGGGGCTCAAGAAATCCACCCAGGTGGCCATCCTCAACGCCAACTACCTGGCCAAGAAGCTCGGCGAGTCCTTCCCCGTGCTCTATACAGGTCGCAACGGCCGGGTGGCCCACGAGTGCATCCTGGACATCCGCCCGCTCAAAGAAGCCAGTGGCATCAGCGAGATGGACGTGGCCAAGCGCCTGATGGACTACGGCTTCCACGCGCCGACCATGAGCTTCCCGGTAGCGGGCACCCTGATGGTCGAGCCGACCGAATCCGAATCCAAGCGCGAGCTGGATCGCTTCGTGGAAGCCATGACCGCCATCCGTGCCGAGATTGCCCGGGTGCAGGACGGCCACTGGAGCCTTGCCGACAACCCCCTGGTCCATGCGCCGCACACCCAGGACGACGTGATGGATGCAGAGTGGAACCGTGGCTACACCCGCGCCGAGGCGGTCTTCCCGTCCGACGCCGTGCGCGCCAGCAAGCTGTGGCCGTCGGTGAACCGCATCGACGACGTCTACGGCGATCGCAACCTGTTCTGCTCCTGCGTGCCCACCGAGGATTACGCCAAGTAATCGCGGCGCCGTGAAGGGCTGACAGCCAATATGCACAAGGCCACCCCCAGGGGTGGCCTTGTTGTGTGTGGCGCCCGTGCGAACGGGCTACTCGCCCCGGCGCGCCGCCTCGATGGTGGCAATGTCAATCTTGCCCATCTGCATCATGGCCTCAAAGGCGCGTCTCGCTGCCTCGGGGTCGGGATCGCTTATCGCCTCGATGAGGACCTGAGGGGTGATCTGCCAGGAGATGCCCCACTTGTCCTGACACCAGCCGCACTCGCTCGCCCGGCCGCCATGGTCGATGATGGCGTGCCAGTAACGATCCGTCTCGGCCTGGTCCTGGGTGGCCACCTGAAACGAGAACGCCCAGTTGTGGCTGACCCCGGGCCCGCCGTTGAGGCCGAGGCAGGGGGTCCCCATCACCCTGAACTCGACCGTCAGCACGTCCCCTTTCTTGCCGGCGGGATAGTCGGCCGGGGCCCGGTGTACGGCACCGACGGCGGAGTCGGGGAAGGTGCTTGCGTAAAACCGTGCCGCCTCCTCGGCATCCCCGTCATACCAGAGGCAAATCCTGTTCTTGATTGGTCTCATTGTGTCGCAGCTCCATCCTGGTGATTGTCCTTCGACGCCCGTGAGCGGGCGCCCCGATGGGTATCCTGCCGCCCGCAGCGCCTGCTGTTTTGCTGGGTGGCAAGCCAGCCTGTACACCGTTTGCCACCCGCTTGGGGCTTGCATGATGGGGTCAAGTGTAGTGGCATGGGGATCCTGGTCACCAGGCCGGGAGCCGGCATGAAGGCCGCAGCAAGAGAGGAGTCTGCCATGGACAGTACCCAGCGATTCTCGACCCGGGTCGAGGCCTATGTGAAATATCGACCCGGTTATCCCGCCGCCATGCTGGATTTTCTGGCAAGGGAGCTGGCCATGGGGCCAGAGGCCCAGGTGGCGGACATCGGCGCGGGCACCGGCATCCTGACCGCCCTGCTGGCCCCCCGGGTCGCGCGGGTCTGGGCGGTGGAGCCCAACGACGATATGCGGGCAGCCGCCAAACGGCTGCTCGCCCAGGTGGGGAACATCGGCTGGCTGCACGGCAGTGCGGAAGCCACGGGCCTGCCCACGGGGGCGATGGATCTGGTGACGGTCGCCCAGGCGTTTCACTGGTTCGATCGCGCGGCTTTTCGGCAGGAGTGCCAGCGGCTGCTCAAGCCCGGTGGCCAGGTCGCCCTCATCTGGAATGACAGGCTGACGAACACCCCGTTTCTCAAGGCCTATGAAGAGGGGCTGCACGCCTACTCGGGGGATTACGAGGAGGTCAATCATCGCAACCTCGGTGAGGCGGATTTTCGCGCCTTCTTCACCGGGGAGTACCGGCTCGATCGCTTCGAGAACAGTCAGCTGTTCGATCTTGACGGGGTGCTTGGACGGCTCAACTCCTCCTCCTATGCGCCTGTGGCGGGCACGCCGGCCCACGATCAGATGACGGCGCTCGTTCGCCGCGAGTTTGCTCGCCATGCCGTTGACGGCAAGATAGCCTTCAACTATTGCACCCTGGTCTACAGTGGCCGGGTGTAGAACCGTTCAGCGCTGACATCCGCAGTGAAAAGGCCCCCGCCAGTGATGGCGAGGGCCTTGTTTCATTTTGGCGGTCTGTATCCGGGCGATGCGAAAGAGACCGTCGCGCGGCGAAGGGGCGGTATCAGCCCTGATCGATGCCGAGAATGGCCATGGCCTTGGCCAGTGTATCGACCGATTCCTGATGCTTGCCCGCGTTGTGCAAGGTCTCTCCGTCCGCCCTCAACTGCTTCACCTCGGCCAGTTGTTCGGCACTGAGGGCGGGGCCTGCGGCCAGGGCGTCGTCTATCTTCTTCATGTCCATGGGGCAGTGGAAGGCGAGGGCGCTGCCGCAAAAGAGCAGGGCGGACAACAACAGCATGAGTCTCATCTTTCGGATCTCCATGTGGGGTTCCCGTCAAGCATAGCCCGCAGGGGGAGGGCATTCGGGTTGAAGGGGGCGGGAGGCAGGGGCTACCATGACCCTTTTGTTGCGAGGAGGCTCCATGGCACTGACAAGGTTGCTGTCCCCCCTGACCAGTCTGGTGATCTTCATTCTGGGTCACGGTCTGTTCAACACCCTGCTGACGGTGCGTCTCTCCGCCGAGCAGGTGTCCGCCCAGGCCATCGGTCTGGTGTCGGCTGCCTATTTCGGCGGTCTGGTGCTGGGGACTTTCATCAATGCCCGCCTCATCATCCGGGTGGGTCATATCCGGGCCTATGCGGCTTACGCCTCCCTGCTCTGTTTTCTGTTTCTGCTGCACGGCATGGTGGTGGAGCCTGTCACCTGGGCGGCGCTGCGGCTGATCGGGGGGTTTGCCACCGGCGGCCTGTTCGTGGTGCTGGAGTCCTGGATGCTGGTCTCAAGCACCCCGGCGAACCGGGGGCGGTTGATGTCCCTCTACATGATCCTGCTGTACGGTTCACTTGCCCTGGGCCAGCTGCTGCTCAAGCAGGTGGACCCCATGGTGCTGACGCCGTTCGCCCTGTGCGCCATGGCGGCGACTCTCTCCGTGGTGCCTCTGGCGCTCTCCCGAGTGGCGACGCCGGCCATGGTGGCACCCCAGCCGGTGGGAGTGCTGGAGCTGGTGCGCCTCACTCCGGCGGGGATGGGCAGCAGCTTTACCTCGGGCCTCATCCTCGGGGCCATCTATGGGCTGTTGCCGCTCTATTTCACCGACAGCGGCGCCTCCCTCTCCCAGGTGGCGGACATGATGGCGCTGGTGATCCTGGGGGGGATGTGTCTGCAATATCCCATCGGGCGTGCATCTGATCGTTACGACAGACGGTTGGTGATCCTGCTGCTCTGCGCCCTGCTGACCCTGATCGCGTTGCTGATGGTGCTGCTGCCGGAGCCCTGGCGCGAGCCAATCGAGGGGACTCTTGTCTTCCTGCTGGGGGGCATGGCGTTCTCCATCTATCCCTTGAGCCTCAGCCATGCTTGCGATGAACTGCGCCCGGATCAGGTGCTGGGGGCAAACCAGGGGCTGCTGCTTGCCTACAGCCTGGGAGCCATGACGGGTCCGCTGCTGGCCCCCTTTACCATGGCGACGTTCGGACCACAGGGGCTGTTCGTCTACTTTGCCCTGTGCGGTCTGCTGCTGTCGGCCTATCTCGGCTGGCGCAGGCGTAAGCGAGCCCCCATTCCGTTGACGGAGCATCAGGTCTTCATGCCGGTGCCCCCCAACACCCCCATGACGGCGGAGCTGGAGCCAAGAACGGATCTGGAAGGGGAGACAGTGCCGGCGAGCTATGCCGCGCCTGACGCAGAAGAGAGAGCGGTGAGTGAAGAGGGGCAGGAGAGGGACGCGCCGCAAGGACGTTGAAGGCTGCCGACCCAACGACAGGGATAAAAAAACCGACTCCAGGGAGTCGGTTTTTTGTTGGGCGGTTATCAGGCGGTCACGGCATCGGCCTGGGTAGCTTGTGCTTCCGGCGCCGGGTTGCGAATGAGGTAATCAAACGCACCCAGGGCGGCGGTGGCACCTGCCCCCATGGAAATGATGATCTGCTTGAACGGTACCGTGGTGGCATCCCCTGCGGCATAGACGCCGGGCAGGGAGGTGGCACCCTTGGTGTCGATCTCGATTTCGCCAAAGCGGGTCAGGGCCACTTCGCTCCCCTTGAGGAACTCGGTGTTCGGCACCAGGCCTATCTGGACGAAGATGCCGGCCACAGCCAGGTGCTTGATCTCGCCGGTAGTGCGATCTTCGTAGTCCATGCCCACCACCTTGCTGCCGTCGCCGATCACTTCGGTGGTGCGGGCGCTCATGATGATGTCGATATTGCCCATGGAGCGGGCCTTCTTCTGCAACACGTCGTCGGCACGCAGGGTATCGGCGAACTCCACCACGGTGACGTGCTCGACGATGCCGGCCAGATCGATGGCCGCCTCGATGCCGGAGTTGCCGCCACCGATCACCGCAACCCGCTTGCCCTTGAAGAAGGGGCCGTCACAGTGGGGGCAGTAGGCCACACCCTTGGTACGGTACTCGAGTTCACCCGGCACGTTCAGGTCGCGCCAGCGGGCACCGGTCGCCAGGATCACGGCGCGGCTCTTCAAGGTGGCACCGGAGGCGAGGTCCACGTTGACGTAACCATCCTTGCTGATGGCGGCGGCGCGCTGCTCGGTGATCACTTCCACGCCGTACTGCTTGACGTGCTGCTCCAGGCTGGCGGCCAGCTTGGGGCCCTCGGTGTAGGGCACGGAGATGAAGTTCTCGATGCCGACGGTGTCCATCACCTGGCCACCGAAACGTTCGGCGACAATGGCGGTGCGAATGCCTTTGCGGGCGGCATAGATGGCCGCGGCGGCGCCGGCCGGGCCACCGCCCACCACCAGCACGTCATAAGGCGCTTTTTCGCTCAGCTCTTGCGCCTTGCGCTCGGCAGCGCCGGTGTCGAGTTTGGCGACGATCTCTTCCAGCGAAATACGGCCCTGGCTGAACGGCTGACCGTTCAGGTAGACGTTCGGGACCGCCATGATTTGACGCTCGTTCACCTCATCCTGGAACAGGGCACCGTCGATCATGGTGTGGGTGATGCCGGGATTCAGGGTGGACATCAGGTTCAGGGCCTGTACCACGTCCGGACAGTTGTGGCAGGAGAGGGAAATATAGGTCTCGAAGTGGAACTCGCCCTTGAGGTTCTTCACCTGCTCCAGCACGGCCGGATCGGCCTTGGAGGGGTGGCCGCCGCTTTGCAGCAGGGCGAGCACCAGGGAGGTGAATTCATGACCCATGGGAATGCCGGCAAAGTGCACGCGCGGGGCCTGGCCCTGGGGCGCGATGCTCATGGAAGGCTTGCGGGCATTGGTGCCATCGGTCAGGGAAATTTTGGGGGACATCTCGGCGATCTCGCTGGCCAATGCCAGGAGTTCGGCGGATTTGTCGCTGTCATTGCCGGACACGCTGATCTCGATGGGATTGACGATGTACTGCAAGTAACCGTTGAGTTGTTGTTTGAGGTTGGTATCTAACATGGTCGAATTCCTTCTTGCTGAATGCGGGTCGGCACGATGACCGGATACAGAAAACAGAGGTCCACACAGCAGACCGGCGCATTTTCTGAGGGCCGTAAACAAGACCGGCCCTTGAACGGGCCGGTCTTCAGAGCGGGGAGGCTTAGATTTTGCCTACCAGATCCAGGGACGGGGCCAGGGTGGCGTCGCCTTCTTTCCACTTGGCCGGGCACACTTCACCCGGGTGGGAAGCAACGTACTGGGCAGCCTTGACCTTGCGCAGCAGTTCCAGTGCGTCACGGCCGATGCCGCCAGCGTTGATTTCAACGATCTGGATGACGCCTTGCGGGTCGATGACGAAGGTACCGCGGTCAGCCAGGCCAGCTTCTTCGATCATCACGCCGAAGTTGCGAGTGATGGTGCCGGTGGGGTCGCCGATCATCGGGTACTGGATCTTCTGGATGGTGTCAGAAGTGTCGTGCCAGGCCTTGTGGGTGAAGTGGGTGTCGGTGGAGACGGCGTAGATCTCGACGCCCAGCTTCTGGAATTCGGCGTAGTTGTCGGCCAGGTCGCCCAGCTCGGTCGGGCAGACGAAGGTGAAATCAGCCGGGTAGAAGAACACCACGGACCACTTGCCTTTCAGGTCAGCGTCAGACACCTGAACGAATTTGCCATTGTGGTAGGCGGTGGCGTTGAACGGCTTGATTTCAGTGTTGATGTAGGTAGACATGTATTTGCTCCTTGGTGATGTACATATGCCTGTCTGGTGTTGAAGAGTCGTGCCAGACGAGGCGCTTAACTTTCGATGGAGTCATCATAGTGACTTTTTCTAATCGGTCAAAGCCACAATTTTGAATCACATAAATCTATTTATTAGATAGACCATCACAACTGTACCTAACATGAATATCTCAGGCCTTCGGAGATAACTCATTGTCGAAGTTCAATTTCTGTCCTGCATGTCACATTTTCAAGGGCTGGGCCGGATTTGTTTTCATTGCGTGAGCAGAGAAGGGGGCAGACGAGGCGGCGCAGTAGAAAAAAGAGGGATAAAAAAATCCCGGCGCCGTCGCACAGACAGGGCCGGGTCATCAAACAAGGAATGGCGATAAATATGCTTTACAGCAAAGACTAACTACGGGGTGTGCAAACTTGCAGACATATGAAGAGAAGATGGCGGGTGCACAATCCTCATCTCCTCTTCGGCAACCATTGCATGGTCGGCATCATAGTGTGATGAATGTCACAACGCAAGTTTTGTGGTGTAATTTTACAGTCAAATTGAAAGTGTTTCACTTGAATAGCCGTTAAATTAGGCTGAAAACGCTTTTATTGTAATTTAATTACAGAATTTTAAGATCAAAAGTCGGTTGGGGGCTCCTGCTCCTCCATCAGCTCCAGCAGATTGATGGCCACGGCGATGAAGTCCGACTCGGTGACGATGCCAACCAGCTTGCGCCCCTTGAGTACCGGCAGACAGCCATATTTGTGGCGCTGCAGATACAGGGCCGCCTCCTTGATGCCGGCGTGGGGATCCACGCTCGCCACCTGACGAGTCATGATCTCGTCGAGCTGGACGCTGTCGGTGAACTCTGCCTCCCGCTCGGGGTTGATCAGCAGCAGCTTGGATTCACGGGTGGCCAGGATGTCCGAGAGGGTGACCAGACCGAGCAGATGCTGGTGTTCATCGACGATGGGAACGTGACGGATCCGCTCCTGCTGCATCAGCTCCATCGCCTGCTTGACGCTGTTTTCCGGACCCAGGGTAAAGGGGTGTTCAGTCATGATCTCGGAGAGGGTCATCATGGTGGGCCTCCTTGTGTGTCTGCTTCCACCCTAGCCCAGCCCCCGTCGCCAGAACATGATCGGGGTCAATACAAAACCTTAAAGGTTTTTTAACGGGCCCAGCCTCACAAAATGGCCCGCTATCCCTTGTCTTCCTTGGGTTTTTAGTCTTTTGGGTTGCCTTGGAAGAGGGGGATAACTAGACTAGCCGCCGATTCCCCCGAGGTGAAAGATGCAAGTATCCGATTTTCATTTTGATCTGCCAGACGAGCTGATTGCCCGCTATCCCATGGCGGAGCGTACCGCCAGCCGCCTGCTGCAGCTCGATGGTCAAACCGGCGCCCTGCGCCACGGTCATTTTGTCGATGTGCTTGACCAGCTCAACCCCGGCGATCTGCTGGTGTTCAACAATACCCGGGTCATTCCGGCCCGCATGTTTGGCCAGAAGGCCAGCGGCGGCAAGCTGGAGGTGCTGGTGGAGCGCATTCTGGACGAGCACAGCGTGCTGGCGCACGTCCGCTCGTCCAAGTCCCCCAAGCCAGGTACCCGTCTCCTTCTGGATGGCGGTGCCGACGGCGTGCCCGTCGAGGCCGAGATGCGTGCCCGCCACGACGCTCTGTTCGAGATCCACTTCCTGGACCCGCGCCCTGTGCTGACCATTCTGGATGCCATCGGCCACATGCCGCTGCCTCCTTACATCGACCGTCCCGACGAGGATGCCGACAAGGAGCGCTACCAGACCGTTTACAACCAGAAGCCGGGTGCCGTGGCGGCGCCGACCGCTGGTCTGCACTTCGACGAGCCGTTGCTCGAGCAGATCCGTGCCAAGGGTGTGGAGATGGCCTTCGTGACCCTGCACGTGGGGGCGGGCACCTTCCAGCCGGTGCGCGTCGACAAGATTGAAGATCACCACATGCACTCGGAATACGCCGAAGTGCCCCAGGAGGTGGTGGATGCCATCGCGGCGACCCGCGCCCGCGGCGGTCGGGTGGTTGCGGTGGGGACCACGTCGGTACGATCCCTCGAGAGTGCGGCCGAGGCGACCCTGGCCCAGGGCAAGCCGCTGGCGCCCTTCTTCAATGACACCGACATCTTCATCTTCCCCGGTTACGAGTTCCAGGTGGTCGATGCCATGATCACCAACTTCCACCTGCCCGAATCCACCCTGATCATGCTGGTCAGTGCCTTTGCCGGCTATGACAACGTGATGGCCGCCTATCAGGCCGCCGTGGCGGGACAGTACCGTTTCTTCAGCTACGGGGACGCCATGTTCGTCACCCGTCGCCGGGTGCAGGGTTAAGCCTTGCCCTTCAGAAGTCGTTCAGGCTCTGCTTGTCAGTATGCCGGCCGGCTTCATATTACCGGGCCCCTCGGGCCCTTTGTTGTCAGACTGTTTCTCTGACTGAATAGAGGTAGCAATGAAATTTGAATTGAAAACCACCGATGGGCGTGCCCGTCGCGGTCAACTGGTGTTCGAGCGTGGCGTGGTCCAGACCCCGGCCTTCATGCCGGTCGGCACCTACGGCACCGTCAAGGGGATGACACCGGAAGAGGTACGTGAGACCGGTGCCCAGATCCTGCTTGGCAACACCTTCCACCTCTGGCTGCGCCCGGGTCAGGAAGTGATGCGCGCCCACGGCGATCTGCACGACTTCATGAACTGGCAGGGGCCGATCCTGACCGACTCCGGTGGTTTCCAGGTGTTCAGTCTGGGGCACATCCGCAAGATCACCGAGGAGGGGGTGCACTTCCGTCATCCCATCAACGGCGAGAAGATCTTCCTCGACCCCGAGAAGTCCATGGAGATCCAGTACGATCTGGGTTCCGACATCGTGATGATCTTCGACGAGTGCACCCCGTACCCGGCCACCTACGAGGAAGCGCGCAAGTCCATGGAGATGTCCCTGCGCTGGGCCAAGCGCTCCCGCGACAAGTTCGATGCGCTCGGCAACAAGAACGCC
Organism: Aeromonas sp. R6-1; assembly: GCF_040908165.1. Classification (NCBI taxonomy): domain Bacteria; kingdom Pseudomonadati; phylum Pseudomonadota; class Gammaproteobacteria; order Aeromonadales; family Aeromonadaceae; genus Aeromonas; species Aeromonas sp. R6-1. Next base: position 128,221 of record NZ_JBFODF010000046.1, on the reverse strand, counting down.
CTGTTCGGCATCATCCAGGGTTCTGTCTACGAACCGCTGCGGGATGTGTCGCTGGACGGTCTCCTTGAGATCGGCTTCGACGGTTACGCGGTCGGCGGTCTCGCCGTGGGTGAGCCCAAAGAGGACATGCATCGCATCCTTGACCATGTCTGCCCGAAAATTCCGGCCGACAAGCCGCGCTACCTGATGGGGGTGGGCAAGCCGGAGGATCTGGTGGAAGGGGTGCGCCGCGGTATCGACATGTTCGACTGCGTGATGCCGACCCGCAACGCCCGCAACGGTCATCTCTTTACCACCGATGGGGTGGTCAAGATCCGCAACGCCAAGTACCGGGAAGACACCAGCACCCTGGATGCGGACTGCGATTGCTACACCTGCAAGAACTACACCCGCAGCTATCTGTACCATCTGGACAAGTGCAACGAGATCCTCGGTGCCCGTCTGAATACCATCCACAACCTGCGTTATTACCAGCGCGTGATGCAGGGTTTGCGGGACGCGATCGAGCAGGGTAAATTAGACGACTTTGTAACTGAGTTTTACCGTCGGCAAGGGAAGCCTGTGCCTCCACTGGCTGAAAATGACGTGAAATAACAACGACATATAAGTTGGTATTCAAATCTACATCAATAAGAGGTTGTTAAATGAGCATTATCTCCAAGGCGTATGCAGAAGGCGCGGCTCCGGCAGCACAGGGTGGTGGCATGGAAATGATCATCATGCTGGCCGTGTTCGGTCTCATCTTCTACTTCATGATCTACCGTCCCCAGGCCAAGCGTGCCAAGGAGCATCGCAATCTGATGAGCTCCCTCTCCAAGGGCGACGAAGTGCTCACTTCCGGTGGCCTGGTCGGCAAGATCGCCAAGGTTTCCGCCGACAGCGACTACATTGTGCTGGCCCTGAACGATCAGACCCAGGTCACCATCAAGCGTGACTTCGTCTCTGCCGTTCTGCCCAAGGGTTCTATCCAGTCCCTCTAATCTCCCGAGGAGCACAGCGTGTTAAATCGCTATCCGCTGTGGAAATACCTGATGGTGATCGTCGTGATCGCCATCGGTTTTCTATATGCAGCCCCCAATCTTTACGGCGAAGACCCGGCCTTGCAGGTCTCTGCCAGCCGTGGTGCCGAAGTCAAACTAGAAACCCTCGATCAGGTGAAGGAAACCCTCGACGAGGCGAAGATCCCGGTCAAGCATGCGGCGTTCGAGCACGGCTTCATCCTGATCCGTTTCAACAACACCGAAGACCAGCTCAAGGCGCGCGACATCGTGGCCAACAAGCTGGGCGACAATTTCATCACCGCCCTCAACCTGGCACCCTCCACCCCCGCCTGGCTTGAGGCCATCGGCGCGGCGCCCCTGAAGCTCGGTCTTGACCTGCGGGGCGGTGTGCACTTCCTGATGGAAGTGGACATGGCCGAAGCGCTGGCCAAGCAGCAGGAACAGATGGTGCAGGATTTCCGCGCCGAGCTGCGCACCCAGAAGATCCGCTACTCCGGTGTACGCCGGGTCGGGGATCAGGTGCAGGTGGTCTTCCGTGACGAGGCCGATCAGGCCAAGGCACTCTCCTTCCTGCGTCGCCAGAATGCGGATCTTGTCTTCACCACAGACCAGAAAGGGGATGACTTCATCCTGCTGGCCAGTCTGAGCGAAGCCAAGGTCAAAGAGGTGAAGAAGTATGCCCTCGAGCAGAACATCACCATCATCCGCAACCGGGTGAACGAACTGGGTGTGGCCGAGCCGCTGGTCCAGCAGCAGGGCGGTGAGCGTATCATCGTCGAGCTGCCGGGGATCCAGGACACCGCCCGTGCCAAGGAGATCCTGGGGGCCACCGCGACCCTGGAGTTCCACATGGTCGATGAGGCTGCCGATATCCAGGCCGCTGCCGCAGGCCGCGTGCCGCCGAGCTCCAAGGTCTACAACGATCGCAACGGTCGTCCCGTGGTACTGCAAAAGCGCGTGATCCTGACTGGTGACCACATCGTGGGTGCCCAGTCCGGTTTCGATGAATACAGCCGTCCCCAGGTCAACATCAAGCTCGATGGTCAGGGTGGCAACAAGATGGCCAACTTTACCAAGGACAACGTTGGCAAGGGCATGGCGACCGTCTTCATCGAGTACAAGCCGGTGGGTCAGCCTGGTCCGGACGGCAAGCGCAAGTTCCGCAAGCAGGAGGAGGTGATCAACGTCGCCACCATCCAGTCTCGCCTGGGTAGCCAGTTCCGCATCACCGGGATCGACAACGCCAACGAAGCCCACAACCTGGCGCTGCTGCTGCGTGCCGGTGCCCTGATTGCCCCGATCCAGATCGTCGAAGAGCGCACCATAGGCCCGAGCCTGGGTCAGCAGAACATCGACAGCGGGATGGAAGCCATCGGCTGGGCCATGCTGGTGATCGTGCTCTTCATGGGGATCTACTACCGTGCCTTCGGCTGGGTGGCCAATCTGGCGCTGACCATGAACCTGGTGCTCATCGTCGGTATCATGTCGATGATCCCGGGGGCCACCATGACCCTGCCGGGCATCGCCGGTATCGTGTTGACGCTGGGCATGGCGGTGGATGCGAACGTGCTGATCTACGAGCGTATTCGTGAAGAGATCCGCAATGGTCGCGGGGTGCAGCAAGCCATTCACCTGGGCTTTGATCGCGCCTTCTCCACCATCGCCGACTCCAACGTGACCTCGCTCATCACCTGCGTGATCCTGTTCGGTATCGGTACCGGTGCCATCAAGGGCTTCGCCCTGACCCTCGGGATCGGCCTGACGGCGTCCATGTTCACTGCCATCACGGTATCCCGCGCCATCATCAACCTGGCCTGGGGTGGACGGCGCATCGACAAGCTGCCGATCTAAGGAAGAGACATGTTTCAAATTCTACATTTTGAAAAGCCCATCCCCTTCATGCGTTTCGCCAAGCTGGGTATGGTCCTCTCTGCTCTGGTGACGGTGCTCGCCCTCTACGTTCTGTACGATCGTGGCCTGAACTGGGGGCTGGACTTCACCGGCGGTACCACCATCGAGGTGGGGTTCCAGCAGTCGGTGAGCTTGGACAAGATGCACGAGGCGCTGGATCAGCAGAAGATTGACGGGGCGACCCTGCAGTTCTTCGGCTCCAGCCGTGATGTGCTGGTGCGCATGGCCCCGCAAGAGGGCGTCAAGGTCGAGCAGCAGGGCAACGAGGTCCTGGCGGCCGCCAAGCTGGTGGACGAGAGCGCCGTGCTCAAGCGTGTCGAGTTCGTCGGTCCCTCCGTGGGTGACGAGCTGGCCACCGACGGTGCCCTGGCCATGCTGGCCTCCATCCTCTGTATCCTGATCTACGTGGCGGTGCGCTTCGAGTGGCGTCTGGCCACGGGGGGCATCCTCTCCCTGGCTCACGACGTGATCATCACCCTCGGCATCTTCGCCTACTTCCAGTACGAGTTCGACCTGACCGTGCTGGCGGCGCTGATGACGCTGGTGGGGTACTCCCTGAACGACACCATCGTCGTGTTCGACCGGGTGCGGGAGAATTTCCGCAAGGTACGCCGTGGGGACACCGCGGAGATCATGGATCTCTCCATGACCGAGACCCTGAGCCGGACCATCATCACCTCGGGGTTGACCTTCGTGGTGGTAGTGGCGCTGCTGCTCAAAGGCGGGCCTCTGATCCACGGTTTCTCCATCGCCATGGTGATCGGGGTGGCCTTCGGGACCTACTCCTCCATCTATGTGGCGAGCGCCTCAGCCATGTTCCTCGGGATCAAGCGGGAGCACATGCTGCCGACCCAGGTGGAAAAAGAGGGCGCGGATCAGCAAGAGATCCTGCCGTAACAGACAAGGGCGCCGCAAGGCGCCCTTTCTCTTGTAGCCGGGGTGAGTCATGATGCTCCCCACAACCCAGCATCCATTACCCAAAGCAAGGAGCAAGCCCATGCAACACAATCCCCGTTTTCTGGCCCTGGTAGAGGCCATCCGCCCGCAGGTGCAGGAAACCGATGTGCATCAGATCAAGCGCTGGCAGGATGAGGGCCGAGCATTTCATCTGATCGACGTGCGCGAAGAGAGCGAGTGGGCCAGGGGCCATCTGCCGGGGGCCACCTATCTCGGGCGCGGGGTGATAGAGCGTGACATCGAGACCCGGTATCCGGATCCCGACACCGAACTCTACCTCTATTGTGGTGGGGGATTTCGCTCCATCCTGGTGGCGGATAACCTGCAGAAGATGGGTTATTCCCGGGTCGTCAGCGTCGATGGAGGCTTTCGCAGCTGGAGCGATGCCGGATACCCTGTCGAATCCTGATTTATTTGAGGGAGAGGGGCTGCGCCACATGACAAACGGCCCCGTGATCTTTACCATATGCGGGGTCAAGCGTAAGCGTCGGAGTGTTCATTGAACGTCAGGATAGGGATTGGATACCTCACGGGTATCCTGTTGTTGCTCCCCTTGTGGGGTTGCAGCAGTAGCAGTCAGGTAAAAGCGCCTCAAGTTCCCAAGCCGCAACCCGCTTCACTGGTATTGGCGACCCCCTTGCAGGTCTCCTACCAGAGCGAGTTGGCGTTGGCGCGACTCGGGCAGATGCTCAGTGAAATGGAATTGACGACCGAACAGCGGGCAGAACTCTTCTATGAGCGTGCCGTGGTGTTTGACCGGGTGGGCTTGCGTTCCCTGGCGCGACTCGACTTCAACCGCGCCCTGCGGGAGAAGCCGGATTTTGCCGAGGCCTACAACTTCATCGGTGTCTATCTGGTTCAACAGCAGAACTACGACGAGGCCTATGAGGCGTTCGACTCCGCCCTGGAGCTCGCCCCGGATTACGACTACGCCTATCTCAACCGGGGAATCGCGCTCTATTACGGCAATCGCCCCGAGCTTGCCGCGGCGGATATGAAGCGCTTCTACGAGGCGCAACCAGAAGACCCTTATCGGGTGATCTGGCTCTATCTGGCCGAGCAGAAGCTCAACGGACCGGCGGCCATGAGCCGGATGCGCGAGCGGCTCAACAAGTATGACGACGACGCCTGGAACTGGGATCTGGTGCGCCTCTATACGGGCGACATCAATGCCACCCAGTTGATGAGCAACGTGGTGAAAGGGGTCAAGGACAACAGGGAGCTCGCCGAGCGCCTGTGCGAGACCTACTTCTACCTCGGCAAGTTCGAGCTGGCCAAGGGTAACCGCAAGGAAGCCATCAGCTACTTCAAGCTGGCGCTGGCCAACAACGTCTATGACTTCATCGAGCATCGCTATGCCTTGCTGGAGCTGGAACTGATGGCGCGCAAGCCCCAGCCACCCGGAGCCCAGGGCAAGAGCGGCAAAGCGTGACTAAACGGGTTTGATCCCCATGAAAAAGGCCTCTTGACGAGGCCTTTTTGCTGTCTGGTGACACGGGGTGTACTGCTACTCCACCAGGCTCATGCCGGGGATCTGGCGCCAGTAACCGTTGCAGTCCCGCTCCTGCAGCAAGGGCAGGGGGGCCATCCCCTGTTCGTTGGCCTTGAAGCGCTCCAGCATCGTCAGGGTCTCCATGCCTTCGGGCGATAGGCGCACCACATCCACCAGGCCCTCCATCCCCTTGAGCTCGTTACCCAGGTTGTAGCAGTAACCGGACTGGGTCTGGATGCCGTTGAGGTTGAACACCTTCTGCCCTTCGCGACTGCTGGCAAGTCGCCCGGTGGGGTAGTGGATGCAGGCCAGTTCGCAGTTGTCCTTGGGCCGGTCGAGGGAGCGGGCGGTGAAGCAGCGTGCCGAGTAGGCGAGCGGCAGATGACCATAGGCGAACACCTCCACCTCGAATTGCTGGCGCTCCCTGCCCAGATCCTGATTGAGCTGCATCAGCCAGTCGCGGGAGAGCTCCACCGGCATCACCCAGCGCTGCATCCCCTGTTTAAGCAGCATGCGCAGCACGTCGGCGTTGTAGGCGTTGATGGCGGGGCCGCAGACGAACGGCAGCCCGGCTTCACTGGCGAGCTGGACGGCCCCCAGATCGTTGGCCTCGATCATCAGCTCGCCGTTGTCGACCAGTCGCTTGACCTCCTTTAGCTCGGAGGGGGCAGAGATCAGCGCCAGCGTGGAGAGCACCGCCTGCTTGCCGGAGCCCGCCACCTGACGGGCGAGGGCAATCCAGTCATCCACTTTCAGTTCACGCCGCTTGCTGCAGACGGTTTCCCCCAGATAGACGATGTCGGCCTGGCTGGCGGCGGCCGCCTGATAGAAGGCCTGGGTGTCGGCCTTGGGCCAGTAGAAGAGCAGGGGGCCGAGAGAGAATTTCATGAACAGGGCTCCTTATTGCCACTGGCGATGATAGGCACCGAGGGTGGTCTGGCTCCCCTCGGAGACGCGGGCGAGCTGGGCATCCCACTCAGCCTTGACCTGATAGGCCTCGGGGTTGGCCTGATAGACATCGATGGCGGCGCGCCAGACCCGGGTCACCTGCTCCACATAGGCGGGGCTGCGCTGGCGCCCCTCGATCTTGACTGACTGGATGCCGGTCTGGAACAGCTCGGGCAGGAGGCCGAGGGTGTTGAGGCTGGTGGGCTCCTCCAGCGCGTGATAGGTCTGGCCATCCACCTCGAAGCGCCCCTTGCACAGGGTCGGGTAGCCGGCGTTTTCCCCCGGGCCGTAACGATCGATCAGCACCTCGTTGAGTCGGGATTCGAGGCCGCTCGGGGTCTCTTCCCAGCGCACGAACTTGGCCGGTGAGCAGGCGCCGACGGTGTTGGGGCTCTCGCCGGTCATGTAGGAGGAGAGGTAGCAGCGCCCCTCCGCCATGATGCAGAGGCTGCCGAAGGCGAACACCTCGAGGCCGACGTCAGTCTCGCGGGCCAGCTGCCTGACCTGATGCATGGAGAGCACCCGCGGCAGCACCACCCGGCCGACGTTGAAGTGCTGCTGGTAGAAGCGGATGGCTGCGGCGTTGGTGGCGCTGGCCTGGACCGAGACATGCAGCTCCATGTCGGGATGACGACGGCTTGCATAATCGAGCACGGCGAGATCGGCGATGATCAGGGCATCGGCACCGAGCGCCACCCCTTTGTCCACGGCCTGCTTCCAGCGGGCATCGGAGCCCGGGTGGGCAAAGGTATTGATGGCGATGTGCAGCTTGCGGCCATGCTGGTGGACATAGTCAACCGCTCTTTCCAGCTTGCTGTCGGTGAAGTTGAGCCCGGCGAAGTGGCGGGCATTGGTGTCATCCTTGAAGCCGATGTAGACCGCATCGGCCCCGTTATCCACGGCTGTCTTCAGTGCCGGCAGGCTGCCTGCCGGGCAGAGTAATTCCATCGGGTACGCTCCGAGAGGGCAAAAATGCAAAAGTGGCCCGATTGTATGCATGCTTGCCCTCCCGCTTTTTGACCTGAGGCAGCTTTAGGTGGCTTTACCCTTCTTGAGGTAAGTGGGCACAAGTTTGATTTTCAACAGGATCTTGCCGAAGGGGCTGTGCTTGAATGCGCAAAAAACTGGGAGTTTATCGTGTTTCAACATCTGCAACGTCGCCTGGTCGAACAGGCACCCCGTCTCTTGCGCCACCCCCTCAAGCTGGTGCCCTTCCCGCTGCAACAAAACCTGATGGAGGCCCTGCTGGGCAGGGTATTCCGGGAGGCCATCGAAGAGGGGGAATTTGCGTTTCTTGCGGGCAAGTGGCTGAAAGTGGAAGTCAGCGATCTGGGGTTATGCTGGTTTATCAGCGAGCAGGAGGGCAAATTGGTAGTGGCGAGGGAGTGTGAGCACGCCGATGTCTGTTTCAGCGGCAATAGCCAGGATCTTGTTCTGATCGCCGGGCGCCGTGAAGACCCGGATTCCCTCTTCTTCCAGCGCCGGCTGAAGATAGAGGGGGATACAGAGTTGGGCCTGGAGGTGAAAAATCTGATGGACAGCCTGGATCTGGACGGGCTGGGATTGATGAAATACCCCCTGATGGATCTGGCGACCTTTATCGAGCGGGCCCGCGAGACGCACGTGCCCACTGCCGCGACAATGAGCTGAGCCGTTTTCTTGCCCGAGTGCTGCGGAACAGGTGAACTTGAGCCGCAGTACCCCACTGTCAGCGTGACCACGCTGGGTGGGGAGGCGTCATCTGTCTGTTTGTGCAGAAATGCCTGGTCGGAAGCGGTGCCAAAATAGCGATTGGTTATGTTACAATTGCGCGCCATTTTTGACTGAAGATTGACTGGGCATGTTGGATCAGATTCGTATCGTGTTGGTAAACACCTCTCACACCGGCAACATGGGATCCGCGGCGCGGGCCATGAAGACCATGGGACTGACTCAACTGGTGCTGGTCGATCCCCAGGCCCAGCCGGATGAGGAGGCCGTCGCCCTGGCGGCGGGGGCCAGCGATATCCTGGCTCGCGCCCGAATCGTGCCGACCCTGGATGAAGCCATTGCCGACTGTGGTCTGGTCATCGGCACCAGTGCCCGTTCCCGCACCTTGAGCTGGCCCATGCTGGATCCCCGTGAAGCGGGCGAGAAGCTGGTTGCCGAGGGCATGAAGCACCCGGTCGCGTTGGTGTTTGGCCGTGAACGTACCGGCCTCACCAATGACGAACTGCAAAAATGCCACTTCCATGTGGCCATTCCCGCCAATCCAGAATACAGCTCCCTCAATCTGGCCATGGCAGTGCAGACCCTTTGTTACGAGGTGCGGATGCGCTGGCTGGAAGTACAGAACCAGGAGCCGGAGGATGAGCGGGTCGAGTACCCCAGCGCCCAGCAACTGGAAGGGTTTTATCAGCATCTGGAGCAGACGTTGCAAAAGACGGGATTCATTGCCGATGACCACCCAGGCCATGTGATGAGCAAGCTGCGTCGTCTATTCAATCGGGCCAGACCCGAAGCGGTGGAGTTGAACATCTTGCGGGGCATTCTCACCTCTGTCCAGAAGTCCAGGGCACAGGATTAATCCCGACTGATTTACTCAAGCATATACTTGACTGATTTAGTCGGGTATGTGACCATATGCCACATATTGATTGGTTCGCAAGACGGTAAGGCATATGAGACTGACCTCAAAAGGACGTTACGCGGTGACAGCCATGCTCGACGTGGCGTTGCATGCAGAGCAGGGGCCCGTGCCCCTGGCTGATATTTCAGAGCGCCAGGGCATCTCCTTGTCCTATCTGGAACAACTGTTTGCCCGTCTGCGCAAGCATGGTCTGGTGAGCAGCGTACGTGGCCCCGGTGGCGGTTATCGCCTCGGTCTGGCCCCTGGCGAGATCTCGGTCGGTCAGGTGATCACCGCGGTCGATGAATCGGTCGATGCGACCAAGTGCCTCGGCAAAGGGGGCTGCCACGGTGGTACCCAGTGCCTGACCCACTCCTTGTGGCGGGATCTGAGCGAACGAATCTCCAGCTTCCTGGGGGATATCACCTTGGCCGAGCTGGTTGGTCAGGCCGATGTGCGCCGTATCGCCGGCAAGCAAGATGAACAAATGAAGACCGTGTTGTCCCTGGTTGATCGGGCCGAACGCGGTGATGTGAGCTTGAAAGTCCAACTATAAACGTGCTTTCCACGACGAGTCGCTGTGTGACCCCGTCGTAACGGAGAAAAAGATGAAACTGCCTATTTACCTTGATTATTCGGCAACCTGTCCGGTGGACCCGCGTGTCGCAGAAAAAATGATGCAGTGCCTCACCATGGACGGCCTGTTCGGCAACCCAGCCTCCCGTTCCCACCGTTTCGGCTGGCAGGCCGAAGAGGCGGTGGATCTGGCCCGTAATCAAGTGGCAGAGCTGATCGGCGCGGACCCGCGCGAGATCGTCTTTACCTCCGGTGCGACCGAGTCCAACAACCTGGCCATCAAGGGCATTGCCCATTTCTACGCCGGCAAGGGCAAGCACATCGTCACCTCCAAGACCGAGCACAAAGCCGTGCTGGATACCTGCCGCCAACTGGAGCGTGAAGGCTATGAGGTGACCTACCTCGAGCCCATGCCCAACGGCCTGTTCACTCTTGAGCAGATCGAAGGCGCCCTGCGTGATGACACCATCCTGGTCAGCATCATGCACGCCAACAACGAGATCGGGGTGGTGCAAGACATCGCTGCCATCGGCGAGCTGTGCCGTTCCCGCAAGATCCTGCTGCACGTGGACGCCGTCCAGAGCGTGGGCAAGATCCCGGTCGACGTGGAAGCACTCAAGGTTGATCTGCTCTCCATGTCCGCCCACAAGGTATACGGCCCGAAAGGCATTGGCGCCCTGTATGTGCGCCGCAAGCCTCGTGTTCGTCTGGAAGCCCAGATGCACGGCGGTGGTCACGAGCGCGGCATGCGCTCCGGCACCCTGGCAACCCACCAGATCGTCGGCATGGGTGAAGCCTTCCGCATCGCCAAGGAAGAGATGGCGAGTGAGAGCCAGCACATCATGGCCCTGCGCCAGCGTCTGTGGGATGGCATTAAGAACATCGAAGAAGTCTATATCAACGGGGATCTGGACCAGCGTGTACCGGGCAACCTGAACGTCAGCTTCGCCTATGTGGAAGGGGAATCCCTCATCATGGCACTGAAGGATCTGGCGGTCTCTTCCGGTTCTGCCTGTACCTCGGCCAGCCTGGAACCTTCCTACGTGCTGCGCGCCCTGGGCCTGAACGACGAGCTGGCACACAGCTCCATCCGTTTCAGCATCGGTCGCTTCACCACCGAAGAAGAGATCGACTACGCAATCAAGCTCATCTGCGACTCCATCGGTCGTCTGCGCGAGATGTCCCCCCTGTGGGAGATGTTCAAGGATGGCGTCGATCTGAACACGGTCGAATGGGCACATCACTGATCCTTGCCAGCATGGCAAGGGTTTGGTGAACAACGGAATTAGCAGGAGTTAGATATGGCTTACAGTGAAAAAGTAATCGACCACTACGAGAATCCCCGCAACGTCGGTGGTTTTGACAAGAACGATCCCAGCGTCGCCACCGGCATGGTCGGTGCACCGGCCTGTGGTGACGTCATGAAGCTGCAACTGAAGATCAGCGACGATGGCATCATCGAAGATGCCAAGTTCAAGACCTACGGCTGTGGTTCCGCCATCGCCTCCAGCTCCCTGGTGACCGAATGGGTCAAGGGCAAGACCCTGGACGAAGCGGCCGGTATCAAGAACACCGACATCGCCGAAGAGCTGGCGCTGCCGCCGGTGAAGATCCACTGCTCCATTCTGGCGGAGGATGCCATCAAGGCCGCCATCGCCGATTACAAGCAGAAGAAAGGTCTTTAAGGTCTGGAGAGCAGTATGGCCATAACCATGACAGATGCCGCAGCGGCGCGGGTTTCCTCCTTCATGAACAACCGGGGCAAGGGCATCGGCCTGCGCCTCGGCGTCAAGACGACCGGCTGTTCTGGCCTTGCCTATGTGCTCGAGTTCGTGGATGAGCTGGCTGCCGAGGATCAGGTGTTCGAGCAGAAAGGCGTCAAGATCATCGTGGATGCCAAGAGCCTGATCCACCTGGATGGCACCGAGCTGGACTTCGTGAAGGAAGGCCTCAACGAGGGCTTCCAGTTCAACAACCCGAATGCCAAGGGCGAATGTGGTTGTGGCGAAAGCTTCAGCGTGTAAGTGGTTCGATTGACCGATCGCCCATGTTTGCAACGCCTCGCAGCCCCAAGGGTGAGCCCTGTTGCGGCGAGTTTCTTGTGATCAACACCTTGCTCATCAACACAGTGGTGTGGACGCCAGTCCATGCCGCTGCTTTCAAGTTCAAGACGAGTGTGGTTGCACTCCCAGCGCTATTGTCTGAGGACGAAGGATGAATCATTTCGAGCTGTTCGGGCTGGCTGAGGGCTTCGAGCTCGATACTCGCCAACTGGCTGACACCTATCGTCAGCTGCAGACCCAGTTCCATCCCGATCGTTTTGCGACTGCCCCCGAGCGGGAGCAGCTGGCTGCAGTGCAGCGTGCTGCCCAGATCAACGATGCGTTTACCACCCTCAAGTCCCCCTTGCGCCGAGCCGAGTACCTGCTCTCCTTGCGGGGCACCGATATTCGCGGCGAGCAGCAGACACTGCAAGATCCTGCCTTTCTGATGCAACAGCTGGAGTGGCGAGAGCGGCTGGCTGATCTCAAGGGCGACGCCGACCCTGAGGGGGCCATCAAGGATTTTCGCCAGGAGATCAGGCATGATCACCAGGCGTTGATGCAACGGCTGACCGACTATCTCACCAGGGGTGAGGATCTGCAGGCGGCGGATTGCGTTCGCAAGCTCAAATTTGTCGACAAGCTCCTCGAGGAGCTGGAACGATTCGAAGACTCGCTGTTCGAGTCTTGACCCTCTAACGCAGGAATTGTGATTACCCATGGCATTACTGCAAATTGCCGAGCCAGGCCAGAGCGCCGCGCCTCACCAGCATAAACGTGCCGTCGGCATCGATCTTGGCACCACCAACTCCCTGGTCGCCGCCGTGCGCAGCGGCCAGGCCGACACCCTCTGTGACGAGCAGGGGCGTGATCTGCTGCCTTCCGTGGTCCATTACCAGGCCGATACCATCCGGGTTGGCTTCGATGCCAAGCGTGAGGCGGCCCTCGATCCCCACAACACCATCGTCTCGGTCAAGCGGATGATGGGCAAGGCGCTGGCCGACATCGATACCCGCCAGCAACCCTATCAATTCGTGGCGGCCGACAACGGCATGCCTCAGTTGCGGACCCGCCAGGGGCTGGTCAATCCGGTGCAGGTCTCGGCCGAGATCCTGAAAAAACTGGCCGAGCGCGGTGCCGCGTCCCTCGGGGGAGACCTCGACGGCGTGGTCATCACGGTGCCCGCCTATTTTGACGATGCCCAGCGTCAGGGCACCAAGGACGCGGCCAGACTGGCCGGTCTGCATGTGCTGCGGTTGCTCAACGAACCCACGGCGGCCGCGATCGCCTATGGCCTCGACTCCGGTCAGGAAGGGGTGATCGCCGTCTATGACCTGGGTGGCGGAACCTTCGATATCTCCATCCTGCGCCTGCATCGCGGGGTGTTTGAGGTGATGGCCACCGGCGGCGACTCGGCACTCGGTGGTGACGATTTCGACCATCTGCTGGCGGACTGGCTCAAAGAGCAAGCCGGGTTGTCCGGTCAGCTCGATGCCCGTACCCAGCGCGAGTTGCTGGATGCGGCGGCCAGCATCAAGCACGGCCTCACCGATGCCGATGCCGTTGCCTGCACCTTTGCCGGCTGGCAGGGTACCGTCACCCGCAGCCAGTTTGACGAGCTGATCCAGCCCCTGGTCAAGCGCACCCTGCAGGCCTGTCGGCGCGCCCTGCGCGATGCGGGTCTCGAGCAGGAAGAGGTACTGGAAGTGGTGATGGTCGGTGGCTCGACCCGGGTGCCGCTGGTGCGCGAGCGGGTGGGCGAGTTCTTCGGCCGCACCCCCTTGACCAGCATTGACCCTGACAAGGTGGTGGCCATCGGTGCCGCCATCCAGGCCGACATCCTGGTGGGCAACAAGCCCGACGCCGAGATGCTGCTGCTGGACGTCATCCCGCTTTCCCTCGGTCTTGAGACCATGGGCGGCCTCGCCGAGAAGGTGATCCCGCGCAATACCACCATTCCGGTGGCCCGCGCCCAGGAGTTCACCACCTTCAAGGATGGCCAGACCGCGATGGCCATCCACGTGGTGCAGGGGGAGCGCGAGCTGGTGGCGGATTGCCGCTCCCTGGCCCGCTTCACCCTGACCGGCATTCCGCCCATGGCGGCCGGCGCCGCCCACATTCGCGTCACCTTCCAGGTGGATGCGGACGGTCTGCTGTCGGTCAGCGCCATGGAGAAATCCTCCGGCGTGCAGGCCGAGATCCAGGTCAAGCCCTCCTACGGGCTGAGGGAAGATGACATCCTCAACATGCTGAGCGCCTCCATCGCCAATGCCCAGCAGGACATGGACGCCCGCATGTTGGCGGAGCAACAGGTCGAGGCCGACCGGGTGGTCGAGAGTCTCAACGCCGCCCTGGCCGCCGATGGCGAGGCCTTATTGAGCCCCACCGAGCGGGCCGAGCTGGATGCCGCCATCGCCCATCTGCTGACCATGCGCAGCACGGGCACCACCAACCAGATCAAAGAGGCCATCGAGGCGGCGGACGCTGCCAGTGGCGAATTTGCAGCCCGCCGGATGGATGCCTCCATCCGCAAGGTGCTGACCGGACAAAACGTCAACAAGGTGTGATATGCCAAAACTGATTATTCTGCCCCATCCCGAGCTCTGTCCGGACGGCGCGGCCCTCGAAGGTGCGACCGGTGAAACCATTCTGGACATCGCGCTGCGCAACGGCATCGAGATCGAGCACGCCTGCGAGAAGTCCTGTGCTTGTACTACCTGCCACTGCGTGGTGCGGGAAGGGTTCGACTCCCTCGAGCCGAGCGACGAGCTGGAAGACGACATGCTGGACAAGGCGTGGGGGCTGGAGCCGGAATCCCGTCTCAGCTGCCAGGCCAGACTGGCGGACGAGGATCTGGTGGTGGAACTGCCCAAGTACACCCTGAATCTGGCGTCCGAGCGCCACTGATGACCCCTTAATTACACATGAGTGAATTGCGCGTGCAGCATCTCATGGTGCAGTAATGATATGGTGAAGGCCGTGACCCTTGAGGGAGCGGCCTTTTTTGTGCCCGTGATTTCCCTATTCGTTGATGAAAGTGCCAATAAAAAGGAAGCAAGAGAACATGGCTGACATGATGAACGTAAGGTTGTCGTCCCAGGCTGCCGCCGCCCAGTGGGGCGAGGGTGCCCTGCTCAGTTTCAACGGGGACGAGGCCCATCTCCATCTGGCCGCTGGCCAGGAGAAGGAGGCGCTGCGCGCCATCCAGCGCGGGGCCAGACGCCTCGAGTCGAGCGGCATCAAGCGCATCAAGCTGGTGGGCGAGGGGTGGAATGGGGAGCGTCGTTACGCCTTTGCCCAGGGCTTCTATGCCGCCAAGGGGGTTCGCGAGCTCGATCTTGGTGAACAGAGCGAGCAGGAAGCGGCCGAACTCGCCGCCTTGCTCAAGGCGACCCACTGGGTGCGCGAGGTGACCAACGGCTGCCCGGAAGCCATCTACCCCATGAGCCTGGCGGAGTCCGCTCTGCTGCTCATTCGCAGCCTCGGCGGTGACAAGGTGACCGCCCGCATCACCGCTGGCGAAGCCTTGCGTGAATCGGGTCATATCGGGATCTGGTCGGTGGGCCGTGGCAGCGAGCGCGAGCCGGTGCTGCTGGAGCTCGACTACAACCCGACCGGGGATGCCAACGCCCCCGTGGTCGCGGCGCTGGTGGGCAAGGGGATCACCTTCGATTCCGGCGGCTACTCCATGAAGTCCTCCGACAACATGCTGCCGATGAAGTCCGACATGGGCGGCGCCGCCATGGTGACCGGCGCCCTGGCGCTGGCCATCAGCCGTGGCCTGAACAAGCGGGTCAAGCTCATCCTCTGCTGCGCCGAGAACCTGGTCTCCGGCCACGCCTTCAAGCTCGGCGACATCCTCACCTATCGCAACGGCATCTCGGTCGAGATCCAGAATACCGACGCGGAAGGTCGCCTGGTGCTGGCAGACGGCCTGCTGGCTGCGAGCGAAAGCGGGGCTGCCTACATCCTCGACGCTGCCACCCTGACCGGCGCCGCCAAGACCGCGCTGGGCCGCGACTACAATGCCGTGTTTGCCCTCGATGAGCCGGAGCAGGTGCGCGCGCTGGCTGCCGCCAACGCCGAAAACGAGAAGGCCTGGCCGCTGCCGCTCGAACCCTGGCACGCAGGCCAGCTCACCTCGGCCTTTGCCGAGCTGGGCAACGTGGCGTCCGCCGAAGGCACTGCCGGTGCCACCACCGCAGCGGCTTTCCTGTCGCGCTTTGTCCGTGACGAAGGCAAGGGCTGGGTGCACCTGGATCTGGCCGCTTCCTATCAGAAGTCGGGCAATGATCTCTGGGCGACCGGTGCCAAGGGCCATGGTCTTCGCACGATTGCCCGCTGGTTGCAGGAGGTGTGCGCATGAACGTCTGGTTGAGCCGAGAGTTTGCACCGGCCGAGTGGGGGGAGGGGGCACTGCTCTCCCACCGTGCCGACGGCATGGTGATCCATCTGGTGAGCGCCACTCCCTTGCTGGATATCCAGCAGGCGGCGCGGCGCCTGTGCAGCCAGGGGATCCAGCAGGTGGTCCTGGCTGGCCACTGGGAGCGGGAGCAGCAGTGGGCCTTTGCCCAGGGGCTGCAGACGCCCAAGGCGGAAGTGGGGTTGCAGTGGGCCACTTCGTCCGAGGAGGACAGGGAGGAGCTGGAGGCGCGCTGGCTGTGCGGGCGCTGGGTGCGGGAGATGACCAACGCCACCCCGGAGCAGCTGGGGCCGCTGGAGTTGGCGGTCGAAGCCGCCGCCTTCCTCACCGAGCTGGCACCGGACCGGATCAGCCATCGCATCCTCAAGGGAGAGGCGCTGCAACAGGCGGGCTGGGTCGGTCTCTATCAAGTGGGGCGTGGCAGTGACCGCGAGCCCGTGATGCTGGAGCTGGATTTCAATCCGGGCAAGGATCCCAAGGCGCCGGTAGCGGCCGCCCTGGTGGGCAAGGGGATCACCTTCGATTCCGGCGGCTACTCCATGAAGACCTCCCAGGGCATGCTGACCATGAAACACGACATGGGCGGCGCAGCCATCGTCACCGGCGCGCTGGCGCTGGCCATTCTGCGTGGCCTCGACAAGCGGGTGAAGCTCATCCTCTGCTGCGCCGAGAACCTGGTATCCGGCCATGCCTACAAGCTGGGTGACATCCTCACCTACAAGAACGGCACCACGGTGGAGGTGGTCAATACCGACGCCGAAGGGCGTCTGATCCTGGCCGACGGCTTGCAACTGGCCGGCGAGTCTGGTGCGCCGCTCATCATCGACGCCGCCACCCTCACCGGGGCGGCCGTGATGGCGCTGGGGGGGCGTTACAACGCCCTGTTTGGCCTCGACAAGGGGCTGGTGAGCCGCGCCATGGCCTATTCGGATGCGGAACAGGAGCCAGCATGGCCGCTGCCGCTGGAGCCCTGGCATCGCCAGCAGTGCCCGTCCCACTATGCCGACACCGCCAACAGCCGCCCCGTGCCGGGCGGCGGACCGGGGGGCGCCTCCAACGCGGCGGGCTTCCTCTCCCGCTTTGTCCCTGATGAGGGAAGAGGGTGGCTGCATGTCGATCTCGCCGCCTGCTTCAGCGAAAACGGCGATAGTCTGTGGGCGCCCGGGGCCAATACCCTGGGGATGCGCACCATCGCCCATACCCTGATGGCGGAGACGCGCTGAGTCAGTGAGCGGCATCACAAGGGCACCTCAGGGTGCCCTTTCCAGTGCTGCTTTGCTGAGCAATTGATACGGTTTTGAGGCATTAGCATGCCGATCGTGCGCAAGCGCACATTTTTTCTCTCTGCCCTGGCACAAGATGAGTCACCATGTTGTTTCAAGGATTCTTTTGTTTAACAAAAAGTTGATTTTTTGTGTGTTATTTCGTTTTTTGTTTACGTATAATCGCCGCCGAACATGGATTCCTACAATAAAACTCTGTAGTTAAGGAAAGAACTCAATGGCTATCGAACGTACCTTCTCCATCGTCAAGCCGGATGCGGTCAGCAAGAACCTGATTGGTGCCATTTACAGCCGCTTCGAAAGCGCCGGTCTGAAAGTGGTTGCCGCCAAGATGCTGCACCTGACCAGCGAACAGGCCGCCGGTTTCTACGCCGAGCACCAGGGCAAGCCGTTTTATGATGCTCTGGTCGGTTTCATGACCTCTGGCCCCGTCATGGTACAGGTGCTGGAAGGTGAAGACGCCATCCGCCGTCACCGTGAAATCATGGGCGCCACCAACCCGAAAGAGGCGCTGGCCGGCACCCTGCGCGCCTGTTACGCCGAGAGCATCGATCGCAACGCCGTCCACGGCTCCGATGCCCCGGCCTCTGCCGCCCGTGAAATCGCCTACTTCTTCTCCGACGACGAGATCTGCCCGCGCGGCTGATGTTGTCTGCTGGTGACCAAGGGAGCTTCGGCTCCCTTTTGTTTTTTGGTCATCCTGCCAATATCCACTTATTCTCCAGGTGGAAAGCCAGACCCATTATTTGTACAATGCCGCCCCCTGACGTAGGTCAGCCGATAATTTATGAAGTGTGTGAGCTGAGGCCCCTGATGAGCGAAACAAAAACCAACCTGCTGGATCTCGACCGGGATGCCATGCGTGCCTTCTTCGTCGAGTTGGGCGAGAAGCCGTTCCGGGCAGACCAGATAATGAAGTGGATCTATCACTTCGGTTGTGATGATTTCGATCAGATGAGCAACGTCAACAAGGCGCTGCGCGAGCGGCTCAAGGCCATTGCCGAGATCCGAGCCCCCGAGATCAGCCGTGAACAGCGCTCCGCCGATGGCACCATCAAATGGGCGCTGCAGGTGGGCGATCAGGAGGTGGAGACCGTCTACATTCCGGAAGCGGACCGCGCTACCCTGTGCGTCTCCTCCCAGGTGGGCTGCGCCCTGGCGTGCACCTTCTGCTCAACCGCCCAGCAAGGGTTCAACCGCAACCTGAAAGTCTCCGAGATCATCGGCCAGGTGTGGCGTGCCGCCAAAGTGGTGGGTGGCAAGCGCCCCATCACCAACGTGGTGATGATGGGCATGGGTGAGCCGCTGCTCAACCTCGCCAACGTGGTACCGGCCATGAAGCTGATGATGGATGACTTCGGCTTCAGCATCTCCAAGCGCCGCGTCACTCTCTCCACCTCCGGTGTGGTGCCGGCGCTGGACATGCTGGGGGACCAGATCGACGTTGCCCTGGCCATCTCCCTGCATGCGCCGAACGATGCGCTTCGCTCCGAGATCATGCCGATCAACGACAAGTACAACATCGAGTCCTTCCTTGCCGGGGTACGCCGCTATCTGGCCAAGTCCAACGCCAACGGCGGCCGGGTGACCGTGGAGTATGTGCTGCTCGATCACATCAACGACGACATGCAGCATGCCCATGAGCTGGCCAAGGTCCTCAAGGAAACCCCTTGCAAGATCAACCTGATCCCGTTCAACCCCTTCCCGGGCAACCCGTTTGGCAAGCCGAGCAACAGCCGTATCGACCGTTTCTCCAAGGTGTTGATGGAATACGGCTTGACCGTCATCGTGCGCAAGACCCGTGGTGACGACATCGACGCCGCCTGCGGCCAGCTGGTGGGGGAGGTGATCGACCGCACCAAGCGCACCATGAAAAATCGGATGCAACAGGATGGGATTTCCGTCAAAATGGTTTAACTCCTAAGCCATTGTATAGACAGGAAATGGATATCCGTACATTGATCGTAGTGGCAGCGCTCTGTGCGCTGCCAGGCTGTGTCACAGAGACCACTTACGCTGGCCAGAATTCGACCCAGCGTGAAGTGGGCCCCGACCTCAAGGCCGCCGCCCAGACTCGTCTCGATCTGGGTATCCAGTATCTGCGCCAGGGCAATGCCGAGCAGGCCAAATTCAATCTCGACCGCGCCCTTCAGTACGATCCCAACAATCCTCAGGTCTACATCGGTTTTGCCTATTTCTACCAGCAGGTGTCGGATTTCAAGGCCGCCGAGGCGAGCTACAAGAAAGCGCTGGCCATGGATCCGTCCAATGCTGACGCGATGAACAACTATGGCGCCTTCCTCTGCAACCGTGGCCGCTTCGACGAAGCGGAAAAGGCGTTCTTGCAGGCCGTCAGCCAGCCCGATTACGTGAAGATCGCCGATACCTACGAGAATGCGGCGCTCTGCTCGATGCAAAATCACAGAAATGACAAGGCTGGCGAGTATTATCGTCTGGCCTTGGGGTATAATCCCCGCAATCCTAGGTTATTGCTGGACATGGCCGAGCTTTCCATGAAAGATGGCAAGCTTCCTGATGTCCAGTCTTACCTCGCGCGCTTTGCCGACGTGGCAGAGGAGAACGAGGAGAGCCTCTGGCTCCGGCTGCGGCTGGCCCAGGCCATGGACAAACCGGCATTACTTCACCAATTCGGGACTGAGCTGGTAAGGCAATATCCCACTTCGCAACAAGCCAAGCGTTACTTAGCCAATGACTACTGAACAGCCACACGATTTCCAAGACGACTCCCAGGCAGCGGGCCCAGGCCAGCTGCTGCGCAACGCCCGTGAACAGCTCGGCTGGACCCGGGAACAGGTTGCGTCCCGCATTCACCTTCGTCTGACCCTGATCGCCGCCATCGAAGCGGATACCTATGACAAGCACACGTCCCATACCTTCATTCGTGGCTATCTGCGAGCATATGCCAAGCTCGTGGGCATCCCCGAGGAGACCATCCTCGCCGCCTACGAGAAGCTGGGACTGACTCCCCCCGACAACATCGACATGCAGAGCTTCTCCCGTCGCTCCCGCCAGCAGGCCAATGACAGCCGGCTCAAGGTGGTGACCTGGCTTGTGATCCTGGTGCTGATCGGGCTCTCCGTCGCCTGGTGGTGGCAGAGCACGGCGCGCCGCTCTGCCGGTGACGACGCCCTGGCGGCGACCGAGATGAGCGCGACCGTCAATACGCCGGAAGCGAATGTTGCCCCCGCCGTGGAGGTCGCCGAGCCCGTGCTGCCCGCAGCGTCCGATGCCGTGTCCACCCAGGTTGTGGTGAGCGGTGCCACCGCGACCCTGCCTGTGGTCGCTACGGATGCCAGCGCTGCCGTCCCGACGAACGTTTCCGGTGCGGTCTCGACTGCCGAGAGCACGACCACAGAGCCCGCCAAGGCGCCCCAGCTCAAGATGAGCTTCACCGCCGATTGCTGGCTGGACGTCAAGGATGCCAACGGCAAGACCCTGTTCAGCGGTCTGAAGAAGGCGAACGACGAACTGGTACTGGAAGGACCCGAGCCACTCAGATTCATCATTGGCGCGCCCATGGCGGTCAATCTCGAATATCAGGGCAAGTCCTTCGACATGAGCCGTTACAACAACGGCCGGACTGCCCGCTTCTCACTGCCGCAGGAGTAATCAGTCCGCCATGTCTGTTCACGAAAAGCCCGCACACGAATCACCCATCGTTCGTCGCAAATCCAGACAGATCATGGTCGGCAACGTGCCGGTTGGGGGCGATGCCCCCATCACGGTACAGACCATGACCAACACCAAGACCACGGACGTGGCCGCTACCGTCGAGCAGATCCAGCGGATCGAGCGGGTCGGCGCCGACATCGTCCGGGTCTCCGTCCCCACCATGGAGGCGGCGGAAGCGTTCAAGCTCATCAAGCAGCAGACCCGCATCCCCATCGTGGCCGACATCCACTTCGACTACCGCATCGCCCTCAAAGTGGCCGAATACGGGGCCGACTGCCTGCGCATCAACCCGGGCAACATCGGCAACGAAGAGCGGGTGCGTGCGGTGGTGGATTGTGCCCGTCACTACAACATCCCCATCCGCATCGGCGTCAACGGCGGTTCCCTTGAGCGTGATCTCCAGGAGAAATACGGCGAGCCGACCCCGGAGGCGCTGCTGGAGTCCGCCATGCGCCACGTGGATTACCTGGATCGCCTCGACTTCCAGAACTTCAAGGTGAGCGTCAAGGCGTCCGATGTCTTCCTGGCGGTCGGTGCCTATCGCCTGCTGGCCAAGCAGATCGATCAACCCCTGCATCTGGGCATCACGGAAGCGGGCGGTTTTCGCGCCGGCGCGGTCAAGTCCGCCATTGGCCTTGGCATGTTGCTGAGCGAAGGGATTGGCGACACCCTGCGCATCTCCCTGGCCGCCGATCCGGTGGAAGAGGTGAAGGTGGGCTTTGACATCCTCAAATCCCTGCGCATCCGTTCCCGCGGCATCAACTTCATCGCCTGTCCCTCCTGCTCCCGTCAGGAGTTCGACGTCATCGGCACTGTCAACGCCCTGGAAGAGCGGCTCGAAGACATCATCACCCCGATGGATGTCTCCATCATCGGCTGTGTGGTGAACGGTCCGGGGGAGGCGCTGGTTTCCGATCTCGGCCTTGCGGGCGCCGCCAACAAGAGTGCCTTCTACGAGGGGGGCCAGCGGGTCGACCGGCTCGACAACAAGGATTTGATCCCGACCCTGGAGCGTCGCATCCGTGCCCGGGCCGCCATGCTGGATCCGGCCAACCAGATCCAGGTGGACAAAGGTTGAACCATGACGGGGCCACCTGGGGTGGCCCCGGCTTTAGGTTGTTGATTTTACATCCCGCATCCGGGCACCCGATTTTACCTCGGGGTCGAAAATCCCTATAATGCGGCCAAATTTTACCTCTTTTTCTCGAGTATCAACGTGGCAAAACAGATCCAAGCTATTCGCGGTATGAATGATTGCCTGCCGGAGCAGAGCCCGGTATGGCAGAAAGTAGAACAGATCCTGCGCCAGGTCGTGGCCAGCTATGGCTACAGCGAAGTGCGCATGCCCATCGTCGAGCAGACCCATCTGTTCAAGCGTGCCATCGGTGAAGTGACCGACGTGGTCGAAAAAGAGATGTACACCTTTGAAGACCGCAACGGCGACAGCCTGAGCCTGCGTCCGGAAGGGACCGCCAGTTGCGTGCGTGCCGGCATCGAGCACGGTCTGCTTTACAACCAGGAACGCCGGATGTGGTACATGGGCCCCATGTTCCGTCACGAGCGTCCCCAGAAAGGTCGTTATCGCCAGTTCCACCAGTTCGGGGTCGAGCTGTTCGGCATCAACGGGCCGGACATCGATGCCGAGCTCATCATGCTGACTCACCGCCTGTGGCGCCTGTTCGGCATCAGCGATCACGTGACTCTGCAGCTCAATACCCTCGGCCAGAGCAGCGAACGTGCCGCCTATCGCGATGCCCTGGTCGCCTATCTGGAACAGTACAAGAGCGAGCTGGACGAAGAGAGCCAGCGCCGCATGTACAGCAACCCCCTGCGGGTGCTCGACTCCAAAGACGAGAAAGTACAGGCCATCCTGGCAGGTGCCCCCCGTTTGTTCGACCACCTGGGCGAAGAGAGCCTGGCTCACTTCGAAGGGCTCAAGCGCCTGCTCACGGCGGCCGGCATCCAGTTCGAGGTGAACGAGCGTCTGGTGCGCGGCCTCGACTACTACAACCTGACCGTGTTTGAGTGGGTGACCAACAGCCTGGGGGCCCAGGGCACCGTCTGTGCCGGTGGTCGCTACGACGGCCTGGTGGAGCAGCTCGGTGGCCAGCCGACCCCGGCGGTGGGTTTCGCCATGGGCATGGAGCGTCTGGTGCTGATGCTTGAAACCCTCGAGCTCAATGCTGACATCCGCCCGGCGGTGGATGTCTATCTCTGCATGGTGGGTGAGGGGACCGAGCAGGCTGGCTTTGCCCTGGCAGAGCGCCTGCGCGATGCCTTGCCGGACTTGCGCCTCATGAGCCACTGCGGCGGCGGCAATTTCAAGAAACAACTCAAGCGTGCCGACAAGAGCGGCGCGGCCATTGCCCTGATCCTTGGGGAGACCGAGGTGCAAAGCGGGGAGATCACCATTAAATATCTGCGTGGCCAGGCCGAGCAACAGACCGTCTCGGTCGATGCCGCCATTGCCCTGCTGGCAGCGAAAGGAGAGTAAGCTGTGGAAGTGTATACCACTGAAGAACAACAGGTTGAGGTCATCAAGAGCTGGTGGAAAGAGAACGGCACCTCGGTGATCGCAGGAACTGTTATCGGTCTGGTCGGCCTCTTTGGCTGGCGCTACTACAACGAGATGCAGCAGAACAACCAGGAAGCCGCCTCCCAGGCTTACAACGAGATGACCGCCCAGCTTGCCAAGGGGGACGACGCCGCCCTGGAGCAGGCAAAGAGCTTCATTACCGCTCACAAGGGTGACGCCTATGCCGAGCTGGCCGCCTTGCAACTGGCCGCGGCCGCCGTCAAGGCGGGCAAGCTGGATTTGGCTGCCGAGCAGCTGACCCAGGTGGCCGCCAGTGGCGACGACAGCATCAAGCCCATCGCCGCCCTGCGTCTGGCCCGGGTCCTGAGCGATCAGGGCAAGGCAGACGAGGCCCTGGCCCAGCTTGGCAAGATCAACAACGACGCCTTCAAGGCCCAGGTGGCGGAAGTGCGCGGCGATATCCTGCAAAAGCAGGGCAAGGCTGAAGAAGCGCGCGATGCCTATCAGGCGGCGGCGGATGCCGGCGGCCTGCAGAGCAGCGCCGAACTCAAGCTGAAAATGGATGATCTGGCGCTGCCAGCCGTCACTGCGGGCGAGGCTCCGGATGCGTAATCTGTACAAGCGAATGGCGCTGGGGGTGGCTGTCTCCTTCGCCTTGCAGGGCTGCTCCCTGTTCAGTTCGGAAGAAGATCTCAACCCCATGGCACCCCTGCCCAAGGTCGAGTCCGCGTTCACTGCCGATACGGCATGGTCCTCCTCGGTTGGGGATGGCATCGGCAACTTCTACTCCCAGCTCAAGCCGGTGGTGGAAGAGGACCGCATCTATGCAGCGGCCCGCGATGGCGATGTGACCGCCTTCGAGCGCGAGAGCGGCAAGGAGCTGTGGAGCGTGGATCTGGCAGATCTGCCCATCAACGCCGACAAGCGCAGTGCCCGTCTCTCCGGCGGCCTGGTTTCCCGCTACGGCAAGCTGTTCCTCGGGTCCGAAAACGGGGTGGTCTACGCCCTGAACGAGGCCAACGGCGAAGTGCTGTGGCAGACCACGGTGCCGGGGGAAGTGGTGGCGAGCCCCGCCGTCGAGGATGGCCGCGTGGTGGTGCTGACCACCTCCGGTCGCCTGGTGGCGCTCGATACCGACGAGGGCAAGCTGCAGTGGACCCTGTCCGAAGAGCAGCCGCCCCTGACCCTGCGCAGTGCCGGCGCCCCCATCATCACCAACGGTGCCGTCATCTATGGCCGCGCCGATGGCAAGGTGGGCATCGCCCTGCTGAGCAACGGCCAGCCGGTGCGTCAATCCAAGGTGGCTGACCCGCGCGGCGCCACCGAACTGGATCGGATGGTGGACGTCGATGCCAGCCCGCTGATTGCCGGTGATGAGCTCTACGCCATCGCCTACAACGGCCAGTTGATGGCGCGCAAGCTGATGAGCGGTGACGAAGTGTGGAAGCGCAAGTATTCCGGTTATCGCGACATGGCGGTGACCGGCAATGCCATCGTGCTGACCGACAGCCGCAGCCATCTGTTTGCGGTCGATCGTCGCAACGGTCTCGAGCTGTGGTCCAACACCCAGCTGGAAAACCGCACTGTGACCGCCCCCGTCATCCTGGGTGACTATGTGGTGGTCGGCGATGTGGAAGGTTACCTGTATTGGCTGGACCGTACCGACGGGACCATCAAGGCCATGCAGCAGCTCGACAGCAGTGGTCTCTATGCCGCTCCGCTGGTGGAGGGGGACACCCTGTATGTGCAGAGCCGTGACGGCAAGTTGTACGCCCTCAAGCGTCCTTGATCGTCCGATAATGTGAATATCCGGCTCCTGGTCTTCGGACCCGGAGCCTTTGTCGTCTTGAGAATGAGGCTTTTATGACTCCTGTAGTTGCCCTGGTGGGCCGCCCCAACGTGGGGAAATCCACCCTGTTTAACCGCCTGACCCGTACCCGGGATGCCCTGGTTGCCGACTTCCCCGGCCTGACCCGGGACCGCAAATATGGCCAGGCGAAGCTGGGCGAGCTGGAATTTATCGTGGTCGATACCGGCGGTATCGATGGCACCGAGGAGGGGATCGAGCTGAAGATGGCCGAGCAGTCCCTGCTGGCCATCGAAGAGGCCGATGTGGTGCTCTTCATGGTGGATGCCCGTGCCGGTCTCACCGCGGCGGATCAGGCCATCGCCGAGCACCTGCGCAAGACCCACAAGAAGGTGTTTCTGGTGGCCAACAAGACCGACGGCATCGACGGTGACTCCGCGGTGTCCGAGTTCTACGGTCTGGCCCTGGGCGAGGTCTACCAGATGGCGGCCGCCCACGGCCGTGGCGTACTGAGCCTGCTGGAGCTGGCCCTGGCCCCCCACCTCGAGACCCTGGTCGGCTCTGCCACCGAGGCACAAGAGGAAGAGGAGCTGGAGGAGTTCGACGAAGAGGCCCTGCTGCGCATGGTGGCCGCCGGTGAGCTCGACACCCGGGAAGACACCAAGGAGACGCCGTTCGCCGACCTGCCCATCAAATTTGCTATCGTCGGTCGTCCCAACGTCGGCAAGTCCACCCTGACCAACCGTATGCTGGGTGAAGATCGGGTCATCGTCTACGACATGCCGGGTACCACCCGCGACTCCGTCTACATCCCCATGGAGCGCGACGATCAGAAATACGTGGTCATCGACACCGCCGGCGTGCGTCGCCGTGGCAAGGTGCACGAGACGGTGGAGAAGTTCTCCGTCATCAAGACGCTCAAGGCGATTGAAGATGCCAACGTCTGCCTGCTGGTCATTGACGCCCGGGAGACCATCACGGATCAGGACTTGAGCATCCTCGGCTTCGTGCTCAACAGCGGCCGCTCCGTGGTACTGGTGGTCAACAAGTGGGACGGCCTGGATCAGAAGGTGAAAGAGGACGTCAAGAACGAGCTGGACAGACGTCTGGGCTTCATCGACTTCGCCCGGGTGCACTTCATCTCCGCCCTGCACGGCAGCGGCGTCGGTCACCTGTTCGAATCCATCAACGAGGCTTACGAGTCCGCGACCCGCCGTACCAGCACCGCCATGCTGACCCGCATCATGCAGATGGCCCAGGAAGATCACCAGCCGCCCATGGTGAATGGTCGCCGGGTCAAGCTGAAGTATGCCCACGCCGGTGGTTACAACCCGCCGCGCATCGTGATCCACGGCAACCAGCTGAACGACCTGCCGGACTCCTACAAGCGCTACCTCATCAACTACTTCCGCAAGTCGTTGAAGATCATGGGTACCCCGATCCGGGTGGAGTTCCAGGAGTCGGTCAACCCGTTCGAGGGCAAGAAGAACACCCTGACCCTGAGCCAGGAGCGCCAGCGCAAGCGCCTGCTCAAGGCCAAAGCGAAGAAATAAAGCCCTGCGGCTGCCCTTACCGGCAGCCGTTTTTCTTGGTGGCCCTCCTCAGGGCAGACAAACCGGGGGAGGGGCTGCGGGTAATGCCGGTGCACAGTGACGTAAAGAGGAGAAGAGAATGAACACGCTGACCTGCCCTGCCTGTCAGGGCGAACTGGACAGCCGCAGCCGCGAGACGACGTGTGGCCAGTGTCAGGCCCGTTATCGCATCCGGGCCCTGTGTCCTGCCTGCGGGCAGGAGCTGGAGCGGCTTCGGGCTTGCGGCGCGGTGGATTATTTTTGCAACCACTGCAACACCCTGGTCTCCAAACGCACCGTTCTGTTTGAGGCGCAGCCTGACAAGGCATAAAAAAACCCGGCTGATGCCGGGTTTATACTGTGTGCTCCGCTATCAGCAGCGTGAAGGAGCGGTTTCTGTGCCAGATCTTGCGTTTCATGTCGGCCAGCTTGAGCTTGCGTCTCGGGCTCCAGGCACATTTGGTTTTTCGGGCCAACATGGCTCTTCTGCGTGCTCGCATCCTGTTCTCCTCCCTGGTCTTGCGTGGGGCCGAAAGGGCCCTTGGCAGGAACTGCAACGCAATGAATACATTGCAATAAGTTCGCTCCAGCGCCCCTCGTATACCCAAGGATGGTAACAGAGAACAGGGCAGGAAAACACACCCCCGGCGAGGCTAGGGGGTGATGATCTGTTTGACCACTTCGGCGATGATGGCCGGACGCTGCGCCGGCACGTCCGGCTCGCTGCTGTCGTCCTCGTCCAGCTCTTCGCGACGATGGGCCTTCTGCTGTTCGTTGTCGAGCCAGAGCAGGCTCTGGTAGTACTGGCGCACGTTGTTGACATAGTTGCGCGCCTCGCCGCCACGGGCATAGCCATAGCGTACCTTGCGATGCCAGCGTGACTGCTGCAACAGGGGCAGCACCTCTTTCACGTCGCTCCAGGCGTCCGGGTTCTTGCCCAGCTCCTTGGTCAGGCGGCGGGCATCCATCATGTGGCCGTAGCCGATGTTGTAGGCGGTGAGGGCAAACCACACTTTCTCGTCCGCCGGGACCGAGTCGGGCACCTTCGCCATCATCTCCTGCAGGTAGCGGGCGCCCCCCTTGATGCTCTCTTCCGGGTGGGTGCGATCGTTTACCCCCATCGCCTTGGCGGTCGGGCCGGTGAGCATCATCATGCCACGCACCCCGGTGTAGGACCGTGCCTGGGGATCCCAGTGGGATTCCTGGTAGCTGATGGCGGCCAGCAGCCGCCAGTCGATATCCTTGGCGTGGGTCTGGAACAGCGCCTGGTACTTGGGCAGCAGGCTCTTGGCCCGTTGCAGGAAGGTACGGGTGTCGACGAAGTCGAAGTTCTGTACGTGGCCGAAGTACTTCTCGTCGAGCTTGGCGATGGCGCCATCCATGAAGCGCTGACCGAAGAAGTCGATGATGCTGGCGTAGAGGCTGTCGTCGGGCAGCTTGGTCATGGCCCAGGCCACGGTCTGCTTGCTGGCGAGGGTCAAGCCTTCGGTGAGTTCGGGGTAGTAGCGCTGGGTACGGGCCAGTATGGTGTCCTGCACCACCGTGTAGTCCACCTTGCCGTCGGCCACCTGCTTGAGCAGCTCCTCCACGTCCGCATCCCGATTGGTGCTCCACTTCAGGTTGGGGTACTGCTTGGCCAGCTCCTTCATCAGGTCCTCGCCGGTGGAGCCCGCCGGCACCACTATGCTGCCTTTGATGTCACCAAGGTTCTTGGGCCTGGGGGAGCCGTTGCGATAGACCAGCTTGGGGGAGACCTGGTAGAAGCCTGGGCCGAAGCGGAACAGCTTGCGCCGCTCCGGGGTCACGACGATGGCAGCGGCGGCGAGATCCAGCTTGCCCTTTTGCAGTTGCTCGACCAGCTCGGCGGTGCTGTAGGCCGGTACTATGGTCAGCTTGACCCCCAGCCAGTCGGCGTAAAGCTGCGCCAGCTCGTAGTCGAACCCCAGAGCGGTGTCGTCACGCTGGTAATAGGAAGTGGGGCCATAGAGGGTGCCAACCCGGATCTCGCCTCGCTGGCGGATCTGCTCCAGCTGGCTGGAGGGGTGGTAGAAGTCGCAACCGGCCAGGGCCAGCGTCAACATCATCCCGATGAACAGTCGAAAAATGCAGCGCAAGTAGGTGAGTACCCTTGTTGAAAAAATCGGCATTTGTCAAAAAAGAGGCACCTTTATACCAGAGAGTATGAAGGGAGTCACACCGCGCGAGATGAGAAAAACGTTTGTTCAGGATGGGCCTGATCCCTATAATACGCGCGTCTCAAATCCCCCCACACTCTAAAACTTGGTGAGAAAGGTATATGGAAATCTTGCGTGGTGCCCCAGCACTGTCTGAGTTTCGTGTCCACAAGCTGCTGCAGAGCTGCGCACAGAGAGGAGTAGAGATAGCAAGCGTCTATGCGGAATACGTGCATTTTGCCGAGCTGACGAGCCCGCTGTCGCCCCCCGAGCGAGCGACCTTGGGCCAGCTTCTGCGCTACGGCCCGACCATCCCGGAACACACCCCCAGCGGTCAGCTGTTCCTCGTTACCCCCCGCCCCGGCACTATCTCCCCCTGGTCTTCCAAAGCAACCGACATCGCCCACAACTGCGGCCTGAAACAGGTCAAGCGGCTGGAGCGCGGCATTGCCTATTACGTGCAGGCCAAGGGTGAGCTGAGCGTGGCCCAGCGTAGCGAGATCGCGGCCCTGCTGCACGATCGCATGATGGAAGTGGTCTTTGCCGAGATGAACGAGGCCGCGGCCCTGTTTGCTCACCACGAGCCGCGCCCCTTTACCCAGGTAGATGTGCTGGGTGGTGGTCGCGCCGCCCTGGAAGAGGCCAACGTGACCCTGGGTCTGGCCCTGGCCGATGACGAAATAGATTACCTGGTGACCAACTTCACCCGGCTGGGTCGCAATCCCAACGACATCGAGCTCTACATGTTTGCCCAGGCGAACTCCGAGCACTGCCGTCACAAGATCTTCAACGCCGACTGGACCATCGACGGCGAGCAGCAGCCCAAGTCGCTGTTCAAGATGATCAAGAACACCTTCGAGCAGACGCCGGATCATGTCCTGTCTGCCTACAAAGACAACGCCGCGGTGATGGAAGGCAGCCAGGGTGGCCGCTTCTTCCCGAGCCCCGCCAACGGTGAGTACCAGTATCACCAGGAGCGCGTCGACATCCTGATGAAGGTGGAGACCCACAACCACCCGACCGCCATCTCTCCCTTCCCGGGTGCCGCCACCGGCTCCGGCGGCGAAATCCGCGACGAGGGTGCGACAGGCCGTGGCGCCAAACCCAAGGCGGGCCTGGTGGGCTTCTCCGTCTCGAACCTGCGCATCCCCGGTTTCGAGCAGCCCTGGGAGCAGGACTTCGGCAAGCCGAGCCGCATCGTCAGCGCCTTTGACATCATGCAGGAAGGGCCCCTTGGCGGCGCCGCCTTCAACAACGAATTCGGTCGCCCTGCCATCCTGGGTTACTTCCGTACCTTCGAAGAGCAGGTGCCGAGCCACAACGGCGTCGAGGTGCGCGGCTACCACAAGCCCATCATGCTGGCGGGTGGCATCGGCAACATTCGCAGCGAGCACGTCCAGAAAGGGGAGATCCCGGTGGGGGCGGCCCTCATCGTGCTGGGTGGTCCGGCCATGAACATCGGCCTGGGTGGCGGCGCAGCCTCCTCCATGGCGTCCGGTCAGTCTGCCGAAGATCTCGACTTCGCCTCCGTGCAGCGTGACAACCCCGAGATGGAGCGTCGCTGCCAGGAAGTGATCGACCGCTGCTGGCAACTGGGGGACGACAACCCCATCGTTTTCATCCACGACGTGGGTGCCGGTGGTCTCTCCAACGCCATGCCGGAGCTGGTGAGCGACGGGGATCGCGGTGGTCGCTTCGACCTGCGTGCCATTCCGAACGACGAGCCGGGCATGAGCCCGCTGGAAGTCTGGTGCAACGAATCCCAGGAGCGCTATGTGCTGGCCGTGGCCCAGGACAAGCTGCCTCTGTTCAAGGCCCTGTGCGAGCGCGAACGCGCCCCCTATGCCGTCATCGGCACCGCCACCGAAGAGAAGCATCTCACTCTCTCTGATGATCACTTTGACAACCAGCCCATCGATCTGCCGCTGGACGTGCTGCTTGGCAAGGCGCCCAAGATGCACCGCGACGTGCAGAGCCTGCCCGCCCAGGGCAAGGCGCTGCAACTGGACGGCATCACCCTCAGCGACGCCGCAGAGCGCGTGCTGCGCCTGCCGACCGTGGCGGAGAAGTCCTTCCTCATCACCATCGGCGATCGCACCGTAACAGGCCTCGTCAACCGCGACCAGATGGTCGGCCCCTGGCAGATCCCGGTGGCTGACTGCGCCGTCACCGCCGCGACCTACGACAGCTACCACGGTGAAGCCATGTCCATGGGCGAGCGCACCCCGGTGGCGCTGCTCTCTCATGCCGCCTCCGCCCGCATGGCGGTGGCCGAGGCCTTGACCAACCTGGCACCGGCCAATATCGGCTCTCTCAAGCGGGTCAAGCTCTCCGCCAACTGGATGTCCGCCGCCGGCCACCCGGGGGAAGATGCGGGTCTCTACGAAGCCGTGAAAGCGGTGGGCGAAGAGCTCTGCCCGGCCCTTGGCATCACCATCCCGGTGGGCAAGGACTCCATGTCCATGAAGACCCGCTGGCAGCAGGACGGGGAAGAGCGCAGCGTGACCTCGCCGCTCTCCCTGCTCATCTCCGCCTTTGCCCGGGTCGAGGACGTGCGCAATACCGTGACCCCGCAACTGCGCACCGATCTCGGTGAGACCGACCTTATCCTCATCGACCTTGGCAACGGCAAGCAGCGCCTCGGCGCCTCGGCCCTGGCCCAGGTCTATCGCCAGCTTGGGCAAAGCGCTCCGGATCTGGACAACCCGGTCCAGCTCAAGGGCTTCTTCAACGCCATCCAGGCGCTGGTGGCGGATCGCAAGCTGATTGCCTACCACGACCGCTCCGACGGCGGCCTCTTCGTCACCCTGACCGAGATGGCGTTTGCCGGTCACTGCGGCCTCGACATCCAGCTCGATCGCGTGGGTGGCGACCTGCTGCCGGCCCTGTTCAACGAGGAGCTGGGTGCCGTCATCCAGGTTCGTCGCGAAGACAAGGAAGCGGTGCTGACCCTGCTGGCCGGTCACGGTCTGGCAGCCTGCTCCCATGTGCTGGGCACGGTGCGCGAAGACGACCTCATCCTGTTCCAGCGTGCCGGCAGCGAGGTTTATCGCGCCAGCCGCACCGCCCTTCGCACCATCTGGGGCGAGACCAGCTGGCAGATGCAGCGCCTGCGGGACAACCCGGAGTGCGCCGATCAGGAGCATGCCGCCCGCCAGGACGCCACCGATCCGGGTCTGCAGGCCAGGCTCACCTATAACCCGTCCGACGACGTGGCCGCGCCCTATATCGCTCGCGGGGTTTCTCCCCGTCTGGCGGTGCTGCGCGAGCAGGGGGTCAACTCCCACGTGGAGATGGCGGCCGCCTTCGATCGCGCCGGTTTTACTGCGGTGGACGTGCATATGAGCGACATCCTCGAGGGGCGCATCAAGCTTGAGGAGTTCCAGACCCTGGTGGCCTGTGGCGGCTTCTCCTACGGCGACGTGCTGGGGGCGGGGGAAGGCTGGGCCAAGTCCATCCTGTTCAACGACAACGCCCGTGAGCAGTTCCAGCGCTTCTTCGAGCGCGGCGATACCCTCTCCCTGGGGGTGTGCAACGGTTGCCAGATGATGTCCAACCTGCGCGACCTCATCCCGGGG
The DNA here is from genome assembly GCF_040908165.1 of Aeromonas sp. R6-1. Taxonomy (NCBI): domain Bacteria; kingdom Pseudomonadati; phylum Pseudomonadota; class Gammaproteobacteria; order Aeromonadales; family Aeromonadaceae; genus Aeromonas; species Aeromonas sp. R6-1. The sequence continues at coordinate 95,621 of NZ_JBFODF010000046.1, read as the reverse complement.
GCGGATCTCTGGCCGCGCTTCGTGCGCAACCGCTCCGAGCGCTTCGAGGCGCGCTTCAGCCTGGTGGAAGTGCAGGACTCCCCGTCCGCCTTCTTCGCCGGGATGGCGGGTTCCGTGATGCCGATTGCCGTCTCCCACGGGGAAGGGCGAGTGGAAGTGCGCGATGCCGCTCACCTGGCTGCGCTGCAACAGAGCGGTCTGGTGGGGCTGCGTTTCGTGGACAACCGCGGCAACGTCACCGTGCAATACCCGGCCAACCCCAACGGTTCCCCTGACGGTATCACCGCGGTGACCAGTGCGGACGGTCGCGCCACCATCATGATGCCGCACCCGGAGCGGGTGTTCCGCACCGTGGCCAACTCCTGGCACCCGGACAACTGGGGCGAGGATGGCGCCTGGATGCGCATGTTCCGCAATGCTCGGGTTCGCCTGGGTTAATCCCGCGCGTACTTGAGCTCCGAATCAGAACCGGCCCCCGTGGCCGGTTTTTTTATGGGCGAGTGAGTTGTCGATGCTGAAAGCGTCGAAGAACTGTGGCCCATAGAGCACTGACAGGAATAAGGGGCTCCAATTACTTGGTAAAGTATCCCTTCCGAATTACACAGGGAAAATCGATACATAACAGGACCTTGGAAGGAGCTTTAAATGGAATCGCCACTTAAGGTTTTGTGCATTTATAGGGATGAACAATGAGCTGCGACGCGCTACTCTTCATCACGAGCACAGTATCTTTGACGATCCTTAATAGACTGTTTTTCAATGTATTGTTAAGGAGAACGCTGGCAGATATGTCCATTAACCCGAGCACAGGACCTTAATATGCGCGCAATGAAAATAATGCCAATCGCACTTCTTGCTTTATGTATGTGCTCACTAGTTGCCTGTTCCGGGCTATCGGGTGATCCGTATTTCAGCTCAAAGCAAAAAAGTATCGAGGTCAATGGATGTGAGTTTGAAGCTATTATATATGTCTATTCCATAGAGACGAGCATCCCCCCGATTGAACACAAATACACTGCATGGTCTGGGTCTTGCCAAGATGGGCATATGATAGGGCCGGGTTATCTCGACGTCAGCATGGGGAAATTCAAGCGGAGAGAATTTTCAGTTTTCAAACCAGGAAAGCCACGCCCCTATTTCATCACGTTGTCTAAGTTGATTACTCATGATGGCAAGAACTTTGTTGAGGGAAAAGACTACGCTCAATATACAAAGCAATTTATCAGCTCATTCAGGGGGCTCGGCTCAGATGATAGATTTGAGCTGCCACTTACCGAGGCAGAATGCCTGGCGATCGACGATTGCAAGGTTGTTCACGACGCATATTTTGCCACGATTAGCGACGAACAGAAAAGTTTTGCTAACACCTCTTCCGCGGAGATGGTTGCCCAACACAAGCGCGGCATTGAGGAGCAACGTCGCCATGATGCGATTGCTAAGGCCGAGATTGCACGGATCAATCAGGAAGTCGACGATGAACGCAGGGCCGAGAAACAACGGTGGCGTGATGAACGGGCAGCCGTAGAAGCTAACACGCCAGGTGTCACTGATGAACTTGTCACTGGACTAACCGCCATTACGGCTGCTTCTGGTCAGAAAGATACGACTAACGCGCTCGTCACTGGCCTAACAGCCGTCATTGCCGCATCTGATCAGAATGTTGCTCCCATTTCACGTTCTACTTCGAGTGTTCCGGCGCAGCCATCAGTGAATGATGGAAATAATACTTCTGCTGCTGGCGGTCATGGCATCGGTAAGTACAAAGCGCCGAAAGTGGCTTGTGATGACCATGCTTTGGGGATCGAGATGGACAAACACTCTGCCACTATCAACGAGGGGCGAGGGATTTGTGACAATGCAAAAGCAGCGGCGAAACTTTATGAGTTCTATGCAAACTTGCTGGAAGCCAGTTGCCCCAAAAAAACAGCCGAGGTGGTACAGGCGCGTGAAGCGGTTGAGTCTGCCAAAGAAACGATCCGTGGCAGTTGCGCTGATTTCAACTATTAATTAAAAAAGACGTTCTCGAAGAAATAAAAACCCGTCCCCGTTGCTTGGGTGTCGGGTTTTTATATTTATTGCTCAGGCTCTTGCCCCCCCTTCACGCCAGCCATGCCGTTCAGCTTGGTTCACTCTCTGGCCTCACTCCTCCCGAGCAGATGCTCTTCCTGCTCCACAAAACAGGGGTTGTCACCCTGTATTGCCACTTCATGCCCATGGAGTGAACAAGGGGAGGGTGCAACCTATTTAGCACTTGCGCCACGTGAGTCCCCTTGATTGACCAGCTTAGGCCCCAGTGGCCGGTCTTTTCATAGGGCGAGTGAGGCGTTCTGAGGCGTTCTTCAATCCTGTGAGTCGATGGCCGGTTGCAGATACGCAGCGGTTAGAGCAGCGTAGAGAGGGGAGGGGGTTGGCATCCTGAACCGGAATGCCACAAGGAGCGGCACCCCGGGAGATAAAAAAACCGGCCATGGAGGCCGGTTTTGCTGTGTGAGCTGAACCTGAGGCTAGCGCAGCACCACGTGCTGGAAGCCCTGCACCAGGCTGATGACGGGCTGGGGGTAGATGCCGAGCAATACCACCAGAATGGCGGAGAGCAGCACCACCAGGCCCCCGGAGGAGAAGGCCCAGTCGGCCCTGGCATCGCGCAGTTGCATGCCGGGTTCACGCAGGTAGAGGGTGACCATGACCCGCAGGTAGTAGTAGAGCCCCAGGGCACTGCCGAGCACGATGGCGCCACTGAGCCACCACAGCTTGGCATCGACGGTGACGCCGATGAGGTAGAACTTGCCGATGAACCCCAGCGTCATGGGGATACCCGCGAGGGAGAGCATCATCACCGTCATCACCGCCGTCAGATAGGGGCGCTTCCAGAACAGACCGCGATAACTGTGCAGGGAGTCCGCATCCTTGCCGCGATAGGGGCTGGACATCATGCTGATGACGCCGAAGGCCCCCAGGCTGGTGAACAGGTACATCAGCAGGTAGACACCCGCCGCTTCCACCGGCATCTCGCCGAGGCGGCTTGCCACCACCACTGCCAGCAGATAGCCGAAGTGGGAGATGGAGGAGTAACCCATCATCCGCTTGATGTTGGTCTGGATCAGCGCCAGGAGGTTGCCGACCACGATGGAGATGACTGCCATGGCCGCCAGCAGCCAGTGGATCATGGGATCCGAGGTGGCGGGTACCGCCAGGTAGAAGCGCAGCAGCACGCAGAACACGGCTATCTTGCTCACGGTGGCGAGGAAGGTGGCCACCGGTGCCGGCGCCCCTTCATAGACGTCCGGGGTCCAGAGGTGGAAGGGGGCGAGGGACAGCTTGAACGCAAAACCGACCAGCATCAGGCCAAAGCCCCCCATCAGCAGCGGATGGTGAGCCGGGCTCTGGGCCAGGGTCACACCGAGATCGCTGAAGCTCAGGCTTCCGGCCTGGGCGTAGAGCAGTGCCATGCCGAACAGCAGGAAGGCGGTGGCACTGGCGGAGAGCACCATGTACTTGATGCTGGCTTCCAGCGAGTGCCGCTCGCGATAGGCATACCCCACCAGACCGAACATGGGCAGGGTCAGCATCTCGATCCCGATGAAGAGCGAGGCGAGGTGACGGGAGGCCGCCAGCACCAGACCACCTGCGGTGGCGATGAGCAGCAGCAGGTAGAACTCTTCCCGGTTGTCCGGATAGCCCTTGAGCCAGGTGCGACCGAAGGTACAGGTGGCCAGGGCCCCGATGAGCACCAGCCCCATGTAGAAGACCGCGTAAGCGTCCACTTGCAGCAGGGGAGTGACCCCCTGATCCCCCTGGGCCATCACGATGGGCAGGGAGAAGAGCGCGAGGTTGAGGCCGATGATGGTGACCACGAAGGCGGTGTCGTCACAGCGCTTCCAGGCGATGGCCAGCATCAGGGCCACCATGGCCCCCGTGGTCAGCAACAGGGGCAGCAGGGCCAGCAGTTGAGAAACAGTAAACGTCATGACAGTGCTCCCGACATGGACAAGGAAGGCGAAAGAGAAAGCATCATTGCAGCGCCCCCGTGCCCGGCAGCGCGTACCAGTGCAGCACGCTCAGGAGGCTGCTGCTGGCGGTGTCGAGCACCGGCTGGGGATAGAGACCGAGCAGCACCAAGAGGCCGGCGATGGTCAGCATCATGGTCAGTTCCCGGGTATCCAGCCCCTTGAGCATGCTCTCCTCCCGGGGCGTCCCGAAGCAGGCCCGTTGCAGCATGATGAGGGAGTAGACCGAGGCCAGCACCAGCCCGAAGGTGGCGATGACGGTGATGACGGGGGCCACCTGGAAGCTGCCGATGAGGATCAGGAACTCGCCGACGAAGTTGCCGGTCCCTGGCATCCCGAGGGATGCGACGGAGAAGAACAGCATCACGCCGGGCAGGTAGCGCAGCCGTCCCCAGAGACCGCCCATCTGGCGCAGATCCCGGGTGTGCAGGCGCTCGTAGAGCTGACCGCACAGGATGAAGAGGCCGGCGGCCGAGAGCCCGTGGGCAATCATCTGTACCACTGCCCCTTGCAGGGCGAGCTCGCTGCCGGAGTAAATGGCGATCATCACGAAGCCCATGTGGGAGATGCTGGTGTAGGCAACCAGCCGCTTGATGTCGGTCTGGGCAAAGGCCAGCAGGGCGCCATAGACGATGCCGATGAGGCCGAGCACCATGGCGTAGGGGGCAAACTCGGCGGACGCCTCGGGGAAGAGCGGCAGAGTGAAGCGCAGCAGGCCGTAGGCCGCGGTTTTCAGCAAGATGCCCGCGAGATCCACAGAACCCGCGGTGGGCGCCTGGCTGTGGGCATCAGGGAGCCAGCCATGGAGCGGCACCAGGGGCATCTTGACCGCGAAGGCGATGAAGAAGCCCAGCATCAGCAGCCACTGTACCGTGCTGCTCATGGGGGTGTTGAGCAGTTCCTGATAGTTGAAGGTGAAGGCACCGGTGGCGGCGTGGTGGGTCAGTACCAGGCCCAGGATGGCCACCAGCATGATGAGGCCGCTCGCCTGGGTGTAGATGAAGAACTTGGTGGCGGCGTTGATGCGCGACTTGCCATCGGTGACCGAGTGGCCCCAGAGCGCGATCAGGAAGTACATCGGCACCAGCATCATCTCCCAGAAGAAGAAGAAGAGGAACAGATCCACCGCCATGAAGACGCCGAGCACGCCCCCCAGGATCCACAGCAGGTTGAGGTGGAAGAAGCCGATGCGCTGGACGATCTCCTTCCAGGAACAGAGGATGGCCAGCACGCCGATGAAGCTGGTGAGGATCACCATCAGGAGCGACAGCCCGTCCACGGCGAGGTGCAGGGAGATGCCGAAGCGGGGGATCCAGGGTTGTTGCCACTCGGCTGCCCAGACGGGGAGGCCGGGGTTGGCGAGGGTGAAGTCACCACCGAGCCAGATGGCGCTGGAGAGCACCAGACAGGCGCTCATGGAGGCGAGGGCCACCCAGCGGACAAACTGTCCGCCGAGCCGCTCCATCTGCCAGCAGAGCAAGCCGCCGATGAAGGGAATTAGCAAGATCCAGAGTAAGGTCACGATATCAGCTCTCATCTAGGTTCTAGTCGGGCAGGCGCTGAGCCTGCCACACAATATTGGGCTCATGGATCAGCCGAGCAGCAGCAGGGCCAGGATCAGGGCGGCGCCCATCCCCATGGAGGCTGCGTACCAGCGCAACTTGCCGGAGACGGTCCAGGCCAGCAGCTGATGCCCCCCCTGGGCCAGCACGGCGGGCAGGTTCATCATCCTGTCCAGCGGATCCTTGCCGAGCAGGCGAGTCGCCAGCAGGTAGGGCTTGACCCAAATCAGGTCATAAAGCCAGTCAAAGCCCCAGGCATTGAACCAGAGGGTGGACAGAGCCCGCCCCGGTGCACTCTGTGCGATCCCCTTCGCCAGGCGACGTTCGCCGAGGAAGAGGAAGGCGGCCAGCGCAATGCCTGCCACGGCGATGACGCCGGAGAGGATCTCGAGGCCATGGCGTCCCTCTTCGATGTGATCACCGGGGCCTGCCGGCAGTACTCCGGCGAGCGGCGGCACGATGAGGGCGCCGACGCCGGTGGAGAGCACCAGCAGCACCAGCAGTGGCAGATGGTGGGCAAGGCCGTGACCTTTGTGCGCCTCGGTCTGCGCCTTGCCGTGGAAGGCGATGAAGATGAGGCGGAAGGTGTAGAGGGAGGTCAGGAAAGCCCCCCCCAGACCGGCCCACAGCAGGGCGCTCTGGCCGCTGGCCTGCACCTGCCAGAGGATGGCGTCCTTACTGTAGAAACCGGCGGTCACCAGCGGCAGCGCGGCGAGCGCCGAGCCCCCCACCAGGAAGCAGGCGTAGACCAGCGGCAGCGATTTGCGCAGGCCCCCCATCTTGAAGATGTTCTGCTCGTGGTGGGTCGCAACGATGACGGCCCCGGCGGAGAGGAACAAGAGCGCCTTGAAGAAGGCGTGGGTCATCAAGTGGAAGATGGCCCCTTCCCAGGCGCCGACCCCCAGGGCCAGGAACATGTAGCCTATCTGGCTCATGGTGGAGTAAGCCAGGATCCGCTTGATGTCGGTCTGCACCAGCGCCGCAAAGCCTGCCAGCACTAGCGTGATGGCACCGACCAGGGCCACCAGATGGAGGATCTCCGGGGCCAGCAGGAAGAGGCCGTGGGTGCGGGCTATCAGGTAGACGCCGGCAGTCACCATGGTGGCCGCGTGGATCAGCGCCGAAACCGGGGTCGGACCCGCCATGGCGTCCGCCAGCCAGGTCTGCAGCGGCAGCTGGGCTGACTTGCCGACCGCGCCGCCGAGCAGCATCAGGCAGGCAAACGACAGGGCAGGGGAGCCGTCGGCGAACATCGCGGGGGCGCGCACCAGCAGCTCGTGAATGTTGAGGGTGCCGAGCTCGCGATAGAGCACGAAGAGCCCGATGGCGAGGAAGACGTCGCCGACCCGGGTCACCACGAACGCCTTGAGGGCGGCGGCGCCGTTGTTGCGATCCTTGTAGTAGAAGCCGATCAGCAGGTAGCTGCACAGCCCCACCCCTTCCCAGCCCAGATAGACGAACAGCAGGTCATCGGCCAGCACCAGGAACAGCATGCTGGCGATGAAGAGGTTGGTGTAGGTGAAGAAGCGCGAATACCCCTCTTCCCCGCGCATGTACCAGGAGGCGAACAGGTGGATGAAGAAGCCCACCCCGGTCACGACCCCCAGCATGGTCAGCGACAGCCCATCCAGGGAGAGACGGAAGGCGGGCTGGAACTCGCCCACCGTCATCCACTGCCACAGGGTCTGGGTATAGACGCCGCCTTCCGGCATGGTATTGAGAAAATCGATGCCGACCCACAGGGTAGTGAGGGCCGAGAGACCGATGCTGCCGACACCGATGAGCGCCGAGGTGCGCTCGCCGAGGCGGCCGAGGGAGAAGGCCAGCAGCAGCCATCCCAGCAGCGGGAACAGGAAAGTCAGATATAGGAGGCTCATCCGCGCATCTCGCTCACAGTGTCCACGTTCAGGGTGTGGTAACGACGATAGAGCAGCAGTAACAGGGCGAGGCCGATACTGGCCTCCGCTGCCGCCAGAGAAATCACCAGTATGTACATGATCTGGCCGTCGGCCTGGGCCCAGCGGCTACCCGCCACCACGAATGCCAGGGCGGACGCGTTCATCATGATTTCGATACTCATGAGGATAAACAACAGGTTGCGGCGTATCAGCAGGCCGCACAGGCCGATGGCAAACAAAATGGCCGCCAGCAGGAGGCCGTGCTCCATGGGAATTCCACTCATCGCCATGCTCCTTGTGCTTGCTGGATGGAAAGGGGGCGGGCTGCCGGCAGCAGGCCATGCCTCACCACGGGGATGTCGCTCATTGCTGACCTCCTTCCTGTGTGGTGCGAGGCACGGAGAGCACTTCCCCGCTCTTGTCCTCGCGGCCCAGGTGATAGGCGGTGACCAGACCCGCCAGCAGCAGGATGGAGGCGAGCTCCACCGCCAGCACATAGGGGCCGAACAGGGCGATACCGACTTCCTTGGCGCTGACCTCGGTCAGACCCAGTTCACCGCCGGTCACGCCGAGAATGCCGTGGGCCAGAAAGCCCAGCAAAATGAGGGAGAGCAGGGCCGGGCCACCCCAGGTCATGGGGGTGAGCCACTTCTTCTCCTGATCCTGGGCGCTCCCCAGGTTCAGCATCATCACCACGAACACGAACAGCACCATGATGGCGCCGGCGTAGACGATCACCTGCAGGGCCCCCGCAAAGGCGGCGCCCAGGCAGAAAAAGATCATGGCCACGGCGATGAGGGAGATGATGAGATTGAGCAGCGCATGCATGGGGTTGCTGGTGCTGATCACCCGCAGCGTGCTGTAAACGGCGACCAGGGCCGCGGCATAGAATGCCAGTTCCATGATTGACTCCTAGGGCAGCAGGCTCTTGACATCGATGGGCTTGGCTTCGTTCTCGGCATCCCCTTTGGGTTTGCCGTCGATGGCCATCCCGCTCATGCGGTAGAAGTTGTAGTCCGGGTATTTGCCGGGGCCGCTTATCAGCAGATCTTCCTTCTCGTACACCAGATCCTGGCGACGATACTCCCCCATCTCGAAATCCGGCGTCAGCTGGATGGCGGTGGTGGGGCAGGCCTCCTCGCACAGGCCGCAGAAAATGCAGCGGGAGAAGTTGATGCGAAAGAACTCCGGGTACCAGCGGCCATCTTCCCGCTCCGACTTCTGTAAGGAGATGCAACCGACCGGGCAGGCGACCGCACACAGGTTGCAAGCCACGCAGCGCTCGTCGCCGTCAGGATCCCGGGTCAGTACGATGCGACCGCGAAAACGGGGGGCGGCGTAGACCGGCTGCTCCGGGTAGCTCAGGGTTTCACGGGGGCGCCAGGCATGGGAGAAGACCATCCCAAGACTGCGCAACTGGGTGCCAACACCCTTGATAATGCTCGTAATTTTCATAGGTGCCTCACTGCACATTTATCAGCACTGGCGTCTGGGCGTTTCCTTGCCGCAGACGGCCGAATCATCGTCATGTCCATCTCGTTTTGCTCACGCATTCATCAGCACCACGGCAGCGGTGACCAGCATGTTGAGCAGGGTCAGGGGCAGGCACACTTTCCAGCCAAAGGACATCACCTGGTCGAAGCGCGGGCGGGGCAGGGAGGCCCGCAGCAGGATGAAGAACACCATGAAACAGGCGGTCTTCAGGGCGAACCAGATGAAGGGCGGCAGCCAGGGGCCGTGCCAGCCACCGAAGAAGAGGGTCACGATGAGGGAAGAGATCAGCACGATGCCGATGTACTCGCCCACGAAGAAGAGACCCCACTTCATGCCCGCGTACTCGATGTGATAGCCGTCGGCGAGCTCCTGCTCGGCCTCCGGCTGGTCAAACGGGTGGCGGTGGGTGACGGCGACCCCGGCAAACAGGAAGGTGACGAAGCCCAGGATCTGGGGGATCACGTTCCACATGCCGGCCTGGGCCTCGACGATGTCACGCAGGTTGAAGCTGCCGGTCTGGATGACGATGCCCATGAGCGAGAGGCCAAGGAACACCTCGTAGGAGAGGGTCTGGGCCGAGGCGCGCAGGCTGCCGAGCAGGGAGTACTTGTTGTTGCTCGACCAGCCGGCGAACAGCACGGCATAGACCGCCAGCCCGGCGATCGCCAGGATATAGAGCAGCCCCACGTTGAGATCCGCCACGCCCCAGGTGGGGGTGATGGGCACCACCGCAAACGCCAGGATGAAGGCGGTGAAGGCGATGATGGGGGCCAGCACGAAGATCCGGCGATCCGCAAAGGGCGGGATCCAGTCCTCCTTGAAGAACATCTTGACCATGTCGGCCGCCAGTTGCAGCAGGCCGAAGGGGCCAACCCGGTTGGGGCCGTAACGGTCCTGCCACAGTGCCAGCAGGCGGCGCTCGATGAAGCTCATGAAGGCGCCGGCCCCCACGATCCCCACGAGCACGACCAGTGCCTTGCCGACCTCGATCAGCAGATCCATCAGAGAGTCGCTCATGCGATGACCTCCTGCAGGTTATCGATCAGGGCGTGGTGCAGGGCGGTCGGCAGGCCGTTCACCCCGAGTGGCAACCCTGCCAGGCCCGGAGCCAGCGCATCGCTCAGGCGCAGACGCAGGCGCCAGTGGTTGCCACCCCAGGAGAAGGCCACCAGTGCGTCAGGGGACAGTGCCAGGCGCGCGGCATCCGCCGGGTTCAGTACCAGGGTGGGTTCACCCATGCGAGCCTGGATGACCGGGCTTCTGGCGGAGAGCTCCTCGCCACCGAACAGCTGGTCATAGCTCACCACCTGCAGGGATGCGGCGGGCTGGAAGGGGGCCGGGATGGCGCCAAACCAGCCCAGGTTGCCTTCGCCCGGCTCCAGCAGGCGGCGACCGGGATCCCCGGCACGCAGGTTGCCACCCACCTCGTCCTGGAACTTGTTCCAGGCGGAGGGGGAGTTCCAGCCCGGCGCCCAGGCAAACGGTACCTGGGAGAGGGGCTGGCGGGCACCGGCGTAGCCTTCCATGGAGAAGGCGAACGGTGAATCGGGATCCTGGGCGACTCTGGGCTCGCTCACGTTCTGGTTCGCCAGCATGGAGGTGCGACCACTGTAGCGGTGCGGCTCCCGGGCGAGCTTCATGCCGCGAATGCGCAGGCCGGCGTTGGGTGCAGCTTCCCCCATGGTGGTGAGCAGCGGGGCGCTGGCGGCGCAATCGCGACTCACATCGTCGAAGGTGTTCCAGCGAACCGAACGCGGTTGCTGGCTCCCTTGCAGGGCATCCAGCCAGCGCCAGCTCTCGCGCACCTGGATATCGGCGTTGTAGAAGGCGGGAGCATAGACCTGGAAGAAGCGCTGGGCGCGGCCTTCCATGTTGACCAGGGTGCCATCGCCTTCGGCAAAACTGGCGGCAGGCAGCACCAAATCCGCCTTCTTTGCGGTGGCCGTCTCCTGATGGTCGATGACCAGCAGGTGTTGCAGGCGATCCAGGGCGGCGTCCACCCGGCTGCGGGGGGCTCGGCGGTAGAGGTCGTTCTCAAGAACGACCAAGGCAAGTCTCTCTTCCCCTTCCATGCGCTCGAGGGCTGCCTCCAGCGGGGCGGCATGCCGGGCCAGCATGGCCAGCCCCAGGCTGTTGGCTTCCTGAGCCACCAGGGCAAGCTCCGCGGCCTGGCCACGGCCCTTGAGGGCGCGGGCGATGTTGCTGGCCGCTTCGATCAGCGCCTGGCTGCGGGCACCATTGCCTGCGATGATGAGGGGCTTTTTGGCGTTGCCAAGCAGGTCGGCCCATTGGGCGGCGAGGGCCTGCTGTTCGGGGGAGAGATCCGTTGGTGCCGGTGCACTGGCATCCAGCAGGTGGGCGATGGCAAACCCGAGGCGCGCCTGATCCGCGTGGGGGGCGTGCAGGGTGCTGCTCGCCACGTCATCCAGGCGGGTGGCATCCAGACTGGTGATGAGCAAGGGGTAGCGCTGGTTCTGGGCCAGGGTCTGCACGGCGGCGACCTGCCAGAGATCCACCTTCAGCTTGCGGGCAATTTCGCGCCCCTTGCCTTTCACCGCCTGGCGCAGGGCCAGGGCGATGCGGGCGGCGGTCTGGGTGACGTCTTCCCCGAGCACCAGCACGGCGTCGGCCTCTTCCATGTCGCGCAGGCTGGGAGTGCGCACGCCGCCGTGCTCCAGAATGTCCAGCATCTTCTGCAGGCATTCCCATTCGCTCTGCTCGACCCCGGAGTAGAAGTTGGCGGCCCCCACCAGTTCGCGCAGGGCGAAGTTGCTCTCCAAGGAGGCGCGGGGTGAGCCGATGCCGATGACGCCGCTGGCGGTGCGCAGCGCATCCGCGGCCCGGTTCAGGGCACCATCCACCGTGATGGCCAGCTTGTCACTGCCATCCTGCAGCAGGGGCTGGCGCGGGCGGTCGGTCAGATTGACGTGACCGTAGCCGAAGCGGCCGCGATCGCAGAGGAAATAGTGGTTCAGGGCGCCGTGGAAACGGTTCTCGATGCGGCGCAGCTCGCCGTAGCGCTCACCCGGGCTGATGTTGCAGCCGACCGAGCACCCCTGGCAGATGCTGGGGGCGAACTGCATGTCCCACTTGCGGTTGTAACGCTCGGAGTGGGTCTTGTCGGTGAAGACGCCGGTGGGACAGACCTCCACCAAGTTGCCGGAGAATTCGCTCTCCAGGGTGCCATCCTCGACCCGGCCGAAGTAGACGTTGTCATGGGCGCCATAGACCCCGAGATCCTCGCCACCGGCGTAATCCTTGTAATAGCGCACGCAGCGGTAGCAGGCGATGCAGCGGTTCATCTCGTGGTTGATGAAGGGGCCCAGATCCTGATTCTGGTGGGTGCGCTTGGTGAAACGGTAGCGGCGGCTGTTGTGGCCCGTCATCACCGTCATGTCCTGCAGGTGGCAGGCGCCACCCTCTTCACACACCGGGCAGTCGTGGGGATGGTTGGTCATCTGCCACTCCACCACCGTCTTGCGAAACTCCTTCGCCTCTTCATCCTCGATGGAGATATAGGTGCCATCGGTGGAGGGGGTCATGCAGGACATGACCAGGCGGCCGCGCTTGTCGTCGGCATTCTGATACTGTTTGACCGCGCACTGGCGGCAGGCACCGACGCTACCCAGCGCCGGGTGCCAGCAAAAATAGGGGACGTCCAGACCCAGCGACAGACAGGCTTGCAGCAGGTTGTCTGCCCCGTCTACCTCGTACTCTTTACCGTCTACATGAATGGTTGCCATACAACTTCCCTGAAACCTGTTTTATGAAATCGGCTATTGCCCGATGCGTCCTGGCGCTTACCAGCGCTCGCCCAGCAGGTTGGGCTGGATACCCTTGAACAACTTGTGATTGTCATGGGGGGCCTTGACCCCGGCCTCGAACTCGGACCGGAAATACTTCATCGCACTGCCAAGGGGCTCGACGGCGCCGGGGGCATGGGCACAGAAGGTCTTGCCCGGGCCCAGGAAACTGACCAGCTGTTCCAGGGTCGCGAGATCCTCGGGTTGGCCCTCGCCCCGCTCCAGCGCCCGCAGGATCTTGACGCTCCAGGGCAGGCCGTCGCGGCAGGGGGTGCACCAGCCGCAGGATTCGCGGGCAAAGAACTCCTCCATGTTGCGCAGCAGGGAGACCATGTTGATGCTGTCATCCACCGCCATGGCAAGGCCCGTACCCATGCGGGTGCCCACCTTGCCGATGCCGCCTGCATACATCTGGGCATCCAGGTGCTCGGGCAGCAGGAAGCCGGTGCCGGCGCCGCCCGGTTGCCAGGTTTTCAGGCGATAGCCGGGCTTCATGCCGCCTGCGTACTCCTCGAACAGCTCGCGGGCGGTGATGCCAAAGGGCAGCTCCCACAGGCCGGGATTGTTGACCTTGCCGGAAAAGCCCATCAGCTTGGTGCCGTGATCTTCCGAACCCGGCAGTGCCAGCCCCTGATACCAGGCCACACCGTTGCCGATGATGGCGGGGACGTTGCACAGGGTTTCGACGTTGTTGACGCAGGTGGGCTTGCCCCAGACGCCGGAGACGGCGGGGAAGGGGGGTTTGGCCCGCGGGTTGGCGCGCCGTCCTTCCAGGGAGTTGATGAGGGCCGTCTCTTCGCCGCAGATGTAGCGACCTGCGCCGGTGTGGACGAACAGCTCGAAGTCAAAGCCCGAGCCCAGGATGTTCTTGCCAAGGAACCCCGCGGCCTTGGCCTCTTCCACGGCGCGGCGCAGGTGGATGGCGGCATCCACGTACTCGCCGCGCAGGAAGATGTAGCCGCGATAGGCCTTGAGAGCCCGGGCACTGATGATCATCCCCTCGATCAGCAGGTGAGGCAGCTGCTCCATCAGCATGCGGTCTTTGTAGGTATTGGGTTCCATCTCGTCGGCGTTGCAGAGCAGGTAACGGATGTTCATGCTCTCGTCTTTGGGCATCAGGCCCCACTTCACGCCAGTGGAGAAACCGGCGCCGCCGCGTCCCTTGAGGCCGGCATCCTTGACGGTGCTGACGATGTCATCCGGGCTCATCTGGCCAAGCGCCTTGCGGGCGGCCTCATAGCCCTGTTTTGCCTGGTACTCCTCGAGCCACACCGGCTGGCCGTCGTCCCGCAGGCGCCAGGTGAGAGGGTGAGTCTCGGCGGTGCGGGGGATGCGATTGGCGGTGCCGAGGGAGGCAAGCGCCTTGCCTGGCTGAATGCTCATGGGTAAGCCTCCAGGGTTTTCAGCAGGCTGACGGCATCGAGTCCGCCATAGGTATCGTCATCGATCATGATGGCCGGCCCCTTGTCGCAGTTGCCGAGGCAGCAGACGGGCAACAGGGTGAAGCGGCCATCCGGGGAAGTCTGACCGGGGGCCAGATTGACGACCTCTTTCAGACCGGCAAGCAACTGCTCGTGGCCGTTGATGTAGCAGACCATGCTGTCGCAGACGCGGATGATGTGACGACCCACCGGCTGGCGGAAGATCTGGCTGTAGAAGGTGGCGACCCCTTCCACGTCGCTGGCGGGGATGCCGAGCTCGGCGCCGATGGCGTGAATGGCGCCGTCAGGCACCCAGCCACGGGCCTGTTGCACTATCTTGAGCGCTTCGATGCTGGCTGCACGGGGATCTTCGTAGTGGTGTTTCTCGTGTTCGATGGCATCGCGCTCAGCCTGGCTCAGGACGAAATCTCCCTGCTGGCTGCTGCATGCCCCTTGCCCTTGTGGGGTCTGGTTATTGTGACACTGACATTGGCTCATGACTTGACCTTTTGTGGCTTGTCCCTTTACTGCGCGTCTTGCCCTTCGCCCCGGCTGCCGGGGCGAGAGGACTCAACGATCCACATCTGACATAACGAAATCGATACTGCCCAGGTAGACGATAAGATCCGACACCATCTGGCCGCGGATCACCGAGGGGATCTGCTGCAGGTGAGCAAAGCTCGGGGTGCGGATCCGGGTCCGGTAGCTCATGGTGGATCCGTCGCTGGTCAGGTAATAGCTATTGACCCCCTTGGTCGCCTCTATCATCTGGAAGGACTCGGCGGCCGGCATGACAGGCCCCCAGGAGACTTGCAGGAAGTGGGTGATCAGGGTTTCGATGTCCTGCAGGGTGCGCTCTTTGGGCGGTGGCGTGGTGAGCGGGTGATCCGCCTTGAAGGGACCCTCAGGCATGTTTTTCATGCACTGCTCGATAATGGACAGGCTCTGGCGGATCTCCTCGATGCGCACGGTGGCGCGGTCGTAGGCGTCCCCGTTGCTGCCCACCGGTACCTCGAACTCGAACTGATCGTAACCGGAATAGGGGCGCCATTTGCGCACGTCAAAGTTGAGCCCCGTGGCCCGCAGACCGCCCCCCGTGGTGCCCCAGGCCAGGGCCTGGGCCGTGTTGTAGGCGGCGACGCCGATGGTGCGGCCCCGCAGTATGCTGTTGCGCATGGCCGCCTTTTCATACTCCATCAACCGCTTGGGCAGCCAGCTCAACAGGTTGTCCTGGATGAGGCGGGTCCAGCCGGCAGGCAGATCGTGGGCCACGCCGCCGATACGGAACCAAGCCGGGTGCATGCGGGCTCCGGTGATGGCCTCGATGATGGTGTAGATCTTCTGGCGGTCCGTGAAGGTGAAGAAGACCGGGGTCATGGCCCCCACGTCCTGAATGTAGGTGCCAAGGAACAGCAGGTGGCTCTGGATGCGGAACAGCTCCGCCATCATCACCCGGATCATGTCGACCCGCGCCGGCACCTTGATGCCGGCCAGTTTCTCGACCGCCAGCACATAGGGCAGGTTGTTCATCACGCCGCCCAGGTATTCGACCCGGTCGGTGTAGGGGATGTAGCTGTGCCAGGACTGGCGCTCGCCCATCTTCTCGGCGCCGCGGTGGTGATAGCCGATGTCGGGCACGCAGTCGCGGATCTCTTCCCCGTCGAGTTGCAGCACCAGGCGGAAGGCGCCGTGGGCGGAGGGGTGGTTCGGCCCGAGGTTCAGGAACATGTAGTCCTCGTTCTCGTTGCCGCGGGCCATGCCCCACTCTTCCGGCTTGAACAGCAGGTTGTCCTGCTCCTGATCCTGCTTGACCGCATCGAGCATGAAGGGATCAAACTCGGTGGCGCGCGCCGGGTAGTCCTTGCGCAGGGGGTGCCCTTGCCAGCTCTTGGGCATCATGATGCGGGTCAGATGGGGGTGGCCATCGAAGGTGATCCCCATCAAATCCCACACTTCCCGCTCGTACCAGTTGGCGTTGGGGAAGTGGCGGCTGACGGTGGGCAGATGGAGATCGCTCTCCTTGAGCGCCACCTTCAGCATCACGTCGGCGTTACGGTCGATGGAGATGAGGTGATAGAAGACGGTAAAGTCGCTCTGTGGCAGGCCGTGGCGATGGCTGCGCATCCGTTCGTCGGTGGCGCTGAGATCGAACAGCATCACGAAGGGGGAGGGCAGCTTTTGCAAGAAGCCCATCACGTCTAGCAGCAGATCCCGGGAGAGCCAGATGACCGGCACGCCGGTACGGGTGCTCTGCACGGTGAAGCGCTCGGCACCGAAGTGGGCGAACAGCTCGCCGACCACCTGGGCATCGGCGTGATCGGCGGTTTGCCACTGGGCCATGGTGTAATTGCTTGGGAATTCTCGAGTCAGTTTCATGATCAGATCTCATCCGGCGTGCGCAGGTTGGTCACGTTGATCCGCTCGCCGCGCTTGCGTTCCTTCTCGGATTGCATCTGGGGACGGTAGATCCCCTGATCCCCCACCACCCAGGAGAGGGGGCGGCGTTCCTTGCCGATGGACTCCTGCAGCAGCATCAGGGCTTGCAGGAAGGCCTCGGGGCGGGGCGGGCAGCCCGGAATGTAGACATCGACCGGCAGGAACTTGTCCACCCCCTGAACCACGGAGTAGATGTCATACATACCGCCGGAGTTGGCGCAGGCCCCCATGGAGATGACCCACTTGGGCTCGAGCAACTGCTCATAGAGCCGCTGGATGACAGGGGCCATCTTGATGAAGGGGGTGCCGGCAATCACCATGAAGTCGGCCTGACGGGGGGAGGCTCGTATGACCTCAGCACCGAAGCGAGCCACGTCGTGGGGAGAGGTGAAGGCGGTACACATCTCCACGTAGCAGCAGGAGATGCCGAAGTTGTAGGGCCAGAGGGAGTTCTTGCGGCCCCAGTTGACGGTGTCTTGCAGCACCTCTTCGAGGCGCCCGATCATGATGCCGCGGGTCGCTTGCTGCGCCAGTGGATCATCGACGGTCTGGCGCTGTTCCTGGGGGTAGCGCTCAACGGGCGCATCCGGGTCAATCCGGGTCAGGGTGTACTTCATGGTGCAACCTCAAAGAGATAATCGGTAGTTCAGTCTGGTTTCTTGTCAGTCAGGACACGCTTTTTCGGGGCCCAGTCGAGGGCACCAATGCGCCACAGGTAGAGGAGGCCTACCAGCAGCAGGGTGATGAAGATGGTGGCTTCGATGAAGCCGACCCAGCCGCTCTCCCGAACGGAGACGGACCAGGCAAAGAGATAGAGGGCTTCGACATCGAAGATGACGAAGAACATGGCGACCAGGTAGAACTTGGCGGAGAAGCGCAGGCGGGCGTTGCCGACGGAATCCACCCCGGATTCGAAGGGTTTGTTCTTGGCACGGCCATAGGCGCGTCCCCCCAGCAAGGCCGCCAGGCCTATCATGGTCAAGCAGATACAGATGGCGCCAATGACATAGACAGCAAAAGCCCAGTGCTGGACGGCAATATCAGCAAACATATAGGTTTTTCCCTAACCAAATTAATCATGTGACTTAACAATGACGTTACGTAGTATGCCACTTTCGTACTGATTTACATGTCATTTCAAAGGATTAATTATTAATCAACGGGATGAAAATTGTGTTTTGCTAGCGGGGTCAACTTTCTCGTTTGAGAATTGTTTTCAATCGTTTTTATTTAGCAGAAAAAAACCGGATAGTTTGAAAATCCGGTGGATGGCAGGAAACAAAAGACCCCGCATGGCGGGGTCTGTTTCAGGGTTGGAGAACGGGGAGGCTCTGCTCTGCCGCCTTGCCCTGGGAGAGCACGATCTCCACCCGGCGGTTGGCCTGGCGGTGAGCCGGGGTATCGTTTGGATAACGGGGTTGGGTATCCGCCACCCCCTGGGCGATCAGCCGTCGTGAATCCAGCTTGGGGTTGGTCAGCAGGGTGTGGGTGATGGTGGCCGCCCGCAGCACCGACAGCTCCCAGTTGTTGCGATAGAGCTCCACCGGCGCCTGGGAGTTGTCGGTGTGACCGGTGACCACCACCATGCCGGGGATGTCTGCCAGCACGTCCGAGACCTTGTTGACCAGGGGAATGAACTGGGGCTGCAAGAAGGCGGAGTCGGCGGGGAACAAGGTCTTTTCGCCGATGCGGATGACCAGTTGGCTGCCAAGCTGCTCCACCTCGATCTCTTTGGACTCGATTTGGCTCTTGAGCTGCTGATCCAACTTCTGTTTGGTGACCGTGACCCAATCCTGCTCCTTGGTCTTGTGGGGCCAGGACTCCGTGGCCGTAGGTTTCTCCGAGGAGCCGATGGTCTCGTTGAAAGGGTCGGCCGCCGCTGCGGGCGTCTGGGTATCCAACACCTGCTCTTTCTGGGAGGTATTGGGGGTGGTCTTGGACTCGGGTTCCAGTATGCCTGTGCCCCCCTGCATCACGGGGGAGCCGGCGGGAAGGGAGACCAGCCCTATCTTGCCAAGAGATTCGATAAAGCCCTGAATGAGGACGCGAGTCTCCGACTGCTTGGCCATGGCGAAGGAGTAGAGCACCACGAACAGGGCGAACAGCAGTGTCATGAAGTCGGCGTAGGAGACCAGCCAGCGTTCGTGGTTCTCCGGCGCCTCAGCCTTTTTCTTTTTCGCCACTGTGGCCTCCGAGGTAAGGCTCAAGGGTCACTTGCAGCCGTTGCTGTGACTCGCCGTCCACGATGCAGAGGATGCCGGTGAGGGTCATCTCCTTGTAGTGGCGGATCTGGTGGGCAAACGACTTGTAGCGGTTGCCGAAGGGCAGGAAGATGAGGTTGGCGGCCGACACCCCGTAGATGGTGGCGATAAAGGCCACCGCGATGGCGCCCCCCAGCTTGTCGGGGGCATCCAGCAGGCCCATGGCGTGAATGAGGCCAAATACGGCCCCGACGATCCCCATGGTCGGGCAGTAGCCCCCCATGGCCTCGTAGAATTTGACGGTCTGTTCGATATCTTCCTGCTCGAACTCGATCTCGTTTTCCAGTACCTCGTGGATTTTGGTCTTCTCGTAGCCATCGACCATCATCTGTACCCCTTTTTGCAGGAAGGGATCCTTGATGTCGTCGATCATGCCCTCCAGTGCCAGCATGCCACTGCGCCGTGCATTGCCCGCCAGGGTTTCAAGCAGTTGGGCCTGCTCCAGCATGTCGAGGCGCAGGGGAGTGATGAGCCACTTGAAGCGCTTGAGGGTTTTACCAACCACGGAGAAAGGAAACTGGGTCAGTGCGGCACCGACGGTACCGCCGATCACGATGAGAAAGGCGGGCAGATCGAGCAGGGCGCTGGGGTGCCCCCCTTCTATCATGTTGCCACCCAGAATGGCTGCCAGGGCCAGCAGCAAGCCAATAAGACTCATTTGTCCATATCCCTATGCGATGTGTGAGGCTAGTGTAGCCATTTAACTATCAGTTTTTCAAAACGATATCCAATCGGTGAGCAATATCCGAGAGGTTGCGCAGACCCGGTAGTGTCCGGTGGCATCGGCCTGTACCGCTTGATCTGTAGAGCAGGTTGACGGTGCCGGCATGGCAGGACGAGGCGGTTATCCAAGTGATATCACAATATACTGTGCTATCTGTGAGAGGATATTGGTTATTTATATCGTCACTTTCTGTTCGCTTGGCGTAATGCGCTGTCAACGAGAAAGGGCTGGCTGCCCTCGGGGCATATCCCTTGTCGGCAGAGAGCAGAGAGCAGAGAGGCGGAAGGGGTGGGATTGGCTGGGCGGCACTTGGCCAGGTATCGCGGCAAGCCGTTTTTTCTGGCCCCGCCGATGACGGGTTTCTCCTGCCAGGGGGTTGGCAGACACCTTGAAGCAAAAAAACCGACCCTGAGGTCGGTACTTCAAGCTGTACGCTGGATCGGGATTGACTCGCACCATCCCTGGCGCTCGCCCTGCGGGCGGCCTCTGGCCGTCCAGTCGGGCTATCCTGCCCGCCTGTCGACAGGGGTCGAACCGAGCCGCCCATCATCGGAAAAAGTAAAAGGCCCCGTCTTGCGACGGGGCCTTTTACTTTATCTGGCGGTGAGGGAGGGATGATTCACCACTGCATGGCTTACCCCTTCGGGGCGGCCTGCGGCCGTTCATCGCAGCAAGCTGCTCTGCTCGAACCCGACGAGGCTTCTCACCTTCTCTCCATCGACATCGGATGTTGCCATGTCACCAGATGCAAAAAACCGACCCTGAGGTCGGTTTTTACAATTTGGCGGTGAGGGAGGGATTCGAACCCTCGATACGTTGCCGTATACACACTTTCCAGGCGTGCTCCTTCAGCCACTCGGACACCTCACCAAATTTTTACTGCTTGAAGTGGCTTTCGGAGCACGCTGCGCGTGCATCTTGCCGACTTCGTCGGTGGGCAGCCTCTCGGATACCTCACCAAATTCTGCTCTGTGATTTAACGTGTTCAGCCAACACGGTGTTCGCTGCGCCGTTGCGCTGGAACGGGGCGTAATTTAGGGGAAAGGGCTGCCTGGGTCAACCACTTTTCCCCTTATTTTTCATAATCTTTATCGAGTGCCTATCCCTTGAACAGAATGCCGGTTTTTTAATCCCGTTCAAGGCTTGTCGAGAATGATCAGGCTGTCAGGCAGCTCGTTCTGATCCCGGGTGGCGGGGAAGGCGTCGGTCAGAATGGCGCTGGTGCGCTCCACGCACTCCAGGAACCCCTGCTCGACCTCCTTGTTGCGTACCCGAACCACGAAGTCGTCGATGATCTGCTGCCACTGGGTGTTGTCGATGTGCTGGGCGATCCCGTCGTCTACCAGGATTTCCACATAGTGCTCCGCCACCGAGACGAAGATGAGCACCCCGAGCCGGTCCCGGGTGCGGTGAAGTCCCTGCTCGACAAACTGCAGGCGGGCCATCAGGGCGGCCCGGTGACGGCGTACCTTGTGGGGGATGAGCCGCATCTTGATGGGTGTCCAGTGGAACAGCAGGCTCAGCAGCAACCAGACCGACCACTGCACCAGCAGGATCTCGTACCAGCCAAGCCAGAAGCCGAGCTGGAAGACCAGCAGGGGGGTGAGCATGGCGAGCAGGGCGGCCCACAGGGTCGGAATATAGCGATAGCCATCGCTGGCCGGGGCCAGCACGGTGACCAGTTCGGCATCCGTGGCCTGCTCGGCCTGTCGAACCCTGGCCTGCAAGGTGTGGAAAAACTGTTTCGAAATCATCTTGTTGTCTCTTTTTCCCTGATTACCAACCGCCAGATGCACCGCCGCCGCCAAAGCTGCCGCCGCCACCACTGAAACCGCCACCACCACCGCCAGTGCGGCCGCCAAAGGAGCCGGCACCGAATCCACCGGCCATGTAGGCGACCCGGCGACGTCCTCCCGGCCCACCGCCGCCGCCGCGCAGGTTGTGCAGCACGATCATCGCAATCACCACCAGGATGAAGAGCCAGGGACCTCCCTGCTTGTCGGCCTTGCTGGCGTGGTCCACGGGCTGATACTCCCCGGCCAGGGCCTGCATGATGCCCTGGCTGCCGGCGAGGATGCCGGCCACCATGTCACCGCGCTTGAAGGCGGGCAGGATCCGGGTCTGGATGATATTGGCGGCGATGGCGTCGGGCAGGGCACCTTCCAGGCCATAACCCACCTCGATGCGCACCTTGCGCTCGTCCTGGGCGATGATCAGCAGCACGCCGTTGTTCTTGCCTTTTTGGCCGATGCCCCAGTGGCGACCGAGCTGGTAGCCGTACTCTTCGATGGTATCCCCCGCCAGCGTGTCGATGGAGACCACCACCAGCTGGACGCCGCTGCGCTTCTCGAAGACGGCCAGTTGCTGTGCGAGTTGGTGGGCCTGCTTGCGGGACATCAGATTGGCCTCGTCCACCACCCGCCCGGTCAGGGCCGGGAAATCGGGGGCGGCATGCAGCGCCGTGGCACAGAGCAGCAGACAGAGCGCCAGCCAGCGTCTCATCACGTTCATTGGAAGCTGACCTTGGGCGCCTCATCGGCACCGGGTTTGGCGCTGAAGGTGGGTTTGGCTTCCAGATCGGAGTAGAGCAGCTTGGACCAGATGACCCCGGGGAAGGTACGGATCTCGGTATTGAACTGGCGTACTGCCTCGATGTAATCCCGTCTGGCCACCGCGATGCGATTCTCGGTGCCTTCCAGCTGGGCCTGCAGGGTCAGGAACTGCTGATCGGCCTTCAGATCCGGGTAGCGCTCGACCACTACCATCAGCCGGGAGAGGGCGCTGGAGAGCTGCTCCTGAGCCGCCTCGAACGCCTTGAGCTGGGAGGGGTCACTCACCTGCACGCTGCCGACTCGGGCACGGGCATCGGTGACCGCCTTGAGGGTCTCCTGCTCGTGGCTGGCGTACCCCTTGACGGTGGCCACCAGGTTGGGAATGAGATCGGCTCTGCGCTGGTACTGGTTCTCGACCTGTCCCCAGCTCGCCTTGACCTGCTCATCCAGGGTCGGAATGGTGTTCATGCCGCAGCCGGTCAAACCCAGCAGCAGGGTCAGGGTCAGCAGGGCACGGGTACCACGCTGCCAGAGTGAAGTGGCCATCTTGTTGTTCTCCATTGATATTTCTCTCGGAAATAGGTTCACCATAACAGCTTGTGGTCAGCCCTCACAACGCCTGGGTAACAGGGGGGCGCGGTAGCTCATCGACACTTTGGGCAGCTGGGGTTTGTCCTTGAGCCAGGAGGTCAGCTCCTCCCCACAGCCATTGCCGGGGGGAATGGGAGCCTGGGGCTGGCAGTCCGGACTGTTTGCCGGGCAGCGCAGGCGCACGTGAAAGTGGCTGAAGTGGCCGACCCAGGGGCGCAGCTTGCCGACCCAGGCTTCACCGGGTGCCTGTTTGCACACCTCGGCCTTGATGACGGGGTTGACGAAGATACGCGCCACCTCGGGGCGATCGGCCGCAAGGCGCAGCAGATTGAGCTGCCTGGGGCCGAATCGGCCGGGCAGCATCCGGTAGCTGGGTTCGTCGATTAGCGCCCACTCCCTGGGGGCATCCTGTTCCCAGCGGCTGATGGGTCTGTCAGCCATCCTGAACCAGATGTCGGCATCCAGGCCGGTCTGGTGGCTGCGATGACCTGAGGTAAAGGGCCCCCCGTGCATCATGGCGAGGTCGGCGATATAGAGATCCGGCATGCCGGCCAGTCTGGTCTGGTTGGCCAGATGCTGCAGGTAATGGATGAGGTCGGGGTGACCGTAATAGCGCAGCCGTTTGGTGCGGATCACCTGATAACCAGGACCTTCGAGGGGCAGGGCCACGGCATTTTTCAGGCAGCCGGCGGAGTAGCCGCCGATGGCCTCGGCATAGAGTGTGCTCGCGGACAAGAGCAGGGCGGTGGCGAACATGGGACTCCCGGGATGGCGCCCAGTGCGGGCTCAGACAGCCCCAAGCATACCAAGAGTGGCCGCTGGCCGTCATCCGTGTCGCGGTGGCGGTTGCATCGCGGCGCGTCGCTCGCGCACAATGCGCGGCAACGCAGCGACGGCAAGGCCGTTCGCATCACAGAAGGAGAAGAGAAGATGAGAGTCAGTGAGCTGGCAGCGCAAGAGAACGTGCGCTGGCTGATGCCCCCGGCCCGGCGGTTTTACGGGGTCATGATCTGCCTGTTGCTGGCGAGTCTCGCCACTGTGGTGGCCGCCCTCTGGCTGGGATATCCCGACATGGGCCTGCTGCCCTGGGTCGGGGTGGTCTTTGGCGGCATCGTGCTGGTGATGATGGTGTTGCCGCGCAACTGGCAGCGCTGGCGTCTGGCGGAGCTTGCCTGGGATGAACGCCATCTCTATCTGCTCAATGGTGGCGAAGACCGGGCCTTGGCGCTGCCCAGAGCCGTGCTGGTGGGCATGGAGCGGGATCGCAAGGTGGGACACGATGGCCAGTGGCTCGATTTCAGCCTGGATCTCGGGCTGGATGAGGTGACCCTGGCGACGGCCACCAGCCTGCTCGGGTTGTCCCGGGAAGGGACTCACGAAGTGGCCCCCGGGGTCTATCGATTCGGGTTCAAACGTGCCTGGCATGGGCGTCGTGCCCTCGGCACATTGCTGGCCGAACTGCACCCGCTCTGACTATTTTCTCGACAATTCATTCCAATGCTCAGATACTGCCTCTGATTCGATTTGATCTTTCCTGCTCTGATAACCCAAGAGATCAAGGACTTGGGATACGAAGCTGGAAGTGCCATGGCATGATGCCGTGGCTGGTCCGGCAGGGGGGTTGTGCCCTTACTCCCAGGTCGGTGGATGCATAGATAAGGCACCTTGAATCGAGAGTGGATGGCATGAAGATTTACGTAGGTAATCTGTCGTACCGGATGACGGCCGACGAACTGACAACCGTGTTCAGCCAATTTGGGCAGGTAGACAAGGTCGATATCATCATCGACCGCGATACCGGTCAGTCCAAGGGGTTTGGTTTCATTGAAATGCCGGTCAATGGTGAGGCTGAGAAGGCCATCGCCGAGTTGCACGGCACCGAGGTCGGCGGCCGCACCATCACGGTCAATCAGGCCAAACCGAAGACGGATGCACCCCGTGGTCGCCCCCAGCGCCATCGTTGAATCGTCTCGATAACGGAAAACGGCATGGAATCCTCCATGCCGTTTTTGTTTTCAGGGTCTGGTGCAGACTCAGGGAACGTCATAACCCAGAGCGGCCTTGCGGATGCGGAACCACTGCTGGCGAGTGAGCTCAATGGACTCGGCTGCCACGGCGGCGGCGATCCGCTCCCGTTTGCCGGAGCCGATGAGGGGCAACGGCTGACTCGGCAGCATCATCACCCAGGCGTAGACCACCTGCTCCAGACAGTCGGCGCCCACCTCCTGGCGGATCTGCTCGAGTTCCGCCCGCAGCGGGGCATAGTCGGGGGCATGGAACAGCCGCCCGCCGCCAAGGCAGGACCAGGCCATGGGCTTGATGCGCAGTTGCTGGCATTGATCCAGGGCACCATCCAGCGTCCCCTCCTGATGGAGCGGGGAGATCTCCAGCTGGTTGGTGACCAGGGGGAAGGGCAGGCGGGATTGCAGCAGGGCGAACTGGTGGGGCGTGAAGTTGGAGACCCCGGCGTGCTTGATCTTGCCTGCCTGCTTGAGGGTGATGAAGGCGTCGGCCACCTCGTCGGCGTTCATCAAGGGGTCGGGGCGATGGATCAGCAACAGATCCAGATAATCGGTGCCGAGCTTTTGCAAGGAGGCTTCGGCACTGGCGACGATGTGTCCCTTGCCGGTGTTGTAGTGATTCAGGGCGTGGGCCGGATTGGCGGTGAGGGCGATGCCGCACTTGCTGACGATCTCCATGCGATCGCGCAGGGAGGGCTCCAGGCGCAGGGCATGGCCGAAGGCCTCCTCGCACTGGTAGCCACCGTAGATGTCGGCGTGATCGATGGTGGTGACCCCGAGATCAAGGTGATATTTCATCAGGTCCAGCAGGGCGGCGGGGGAGAGCTGCCACTCCATCAGGCGCCAGTAGCCCATGATGAGGCGGGAGAAGGTGGGGCCTTGCTCGTGCAGGGCCAGACGGGATACGGACATGGTGACTCCTCTGGAGATAACAATGTGAAAAGAAAGGGGCAAAATCATGTGCCAGCATCTTGGTCTCTTCCGGCGGACAAGGCAATAATGCCCCCTTCGCGAATTCGAACTATGGTTCTGACTCCGACGGGTCAAGATCCCGGTGTCAGTGAGAGGAGAAGGGGTGATGGAAGGATTTGCCGCCAGGCTGCAAAGTCTGATCGGGGAGGGGAGCGTGAGCGCTTTTGCCCGCAAGGTGGGATTGAGTGAAGCCCTGATCCGCAAGTATCTGAAAGGGGCCGAGCCCGGCCTTGGCAAGGCGAACCAGATTGCCATGGGGGCCAACTGCTCGCTGGAGTGGCTCGCCACCGGTTGCGGGTATCTCTATCGTCAGGCCGAGGTGGTGGACAGGGACGCGCTGGCGGCGGCGGGGGCGCTGGTGCAGGAGACCCGTCCGGGAAAGCCCATGCCGGACGAGGAGCAACTGGTGACCCTGCTCGCCTATTACCAGTTCCTGCGCAGCCACAAGCAGGCGGACGGTTTTCTGGACCTGGCCCGGGCGCGGGAGTTTGGGCGCCATCTGGCCGAGGCCTGAGCCTGACGGTGGCTCCCGGCAGTCCGCCATTCTTCTGATACCCTCTAAGCAGTGATCAAATCCAAGGACACGCAGATGAGCTATCTGATCCTGGGCAGTGGCGGGTTGGGCAGTGCGCTGGCACGGGAGCTGGCCAGACGGGGAGAAGAGTGGTTGCTGGCGGGCAGGCAACTGCCCAGGGGACTGGATCCCGCCTGCTACTTTCCGCTGCAGGAGGTGGACTCGCTCTCTTTTGAGGCCCTCTTCACCCTCTATGACAGCACCACCCTGCCGACGGTGGTGATCAACACCATAGGCCTGCTCCATGATCTTGCCCACATGCCGGAGCGGCGGGTGGAGGAGGTGACACCCCAATGGCTCGAAGAGAGTCTGCTGGCCAATGCCTGGCCCCACCTGGCCCTTGGTGCCAATCTGAGCCGGCGCATGATGCCCCAGAGCACGCTCTGGCTCTGCACCCTTTCGGATCGGGCGGGAAGCCTGGAGGAGGGGGGCCAGGAGGCCATGTGCCACTACAGCTACCGCATGAGCAAGGCCGCCCTCAACATGGGATCCCGGATCCTGGCGGGTGAGTGGGCCGGACGTTTTCCAGGCGCCGGTGTCATCACCGTGCATCCCGGCCTCATGAATACCCCCATGCAGCAACCTTTTCTTCAGGAGATGGATCCCGCCCTGCTGCAGGATCCCGCCGAGGTCGCCGTCCGCCTGCTGGATCTGATGGCCACACTGACGCCCGCGCACTCGGGCCGTTTCGTGGATCTGCAGGGTCAGTCGCTGCCCTGGTGAGCCGCCGGGCTCACATTCCCGCTTGCCGTTTCTTGCCAGCCGGGTGTCGGCTGGTTAATGTCATCGTCCTGCATCAGGAGGATGACATGCGCTATATCGATTTACGAAGTGATACCGTGACCCAACCCACGGAAGCCATGCGCCAGAGCATGCTGCATGCCGAGGTGGGAGACGATGTCTATGGGGAAGATCCCAGCATCAATGCGCTGGAGCGCCGCGGCGCCGAAATGCTGGGCAAGGAGGCGGCCCTGTTCGTGCCCTCCGGCACCATGTCCAACCTGCTGGCCATGATGAGTCACTGCCAGCGTGGGGAAGGGGCCGTGCTGGGGGCAGCCTCCCACATCTATCGCTACGAGGCCCAGGGCTCTGCCGTGCTGGGCTCGGTAGCCCTGCAATCCGTCCCCATGCAGGCGGACGGCACCCTGGCCATCGAGGATGTGCGGGGGGCCATCGCTCCCGATGATCCCCATTTCGTCCAGACGCGCCTCGTCTGCCTGGAAAATACCCATAACGGCAAGGTGTTGCCATTGACCTACCTGCGCGCCATGCGCGAATTCGTCGACGAGAAGGGGCTGAAGCTTCACCTGGACGGGGCTCGCCTCTTCAATGCGGTGGTGGCGAGCGGGGAACCGGTGGCCGCCATCGCGGCGCCTTTTGACAGCATCTCCGTCTGCCTCTCCAAGGGACTGGGAGCACCGGTGGGTTCCCTGCTGGTGGGATCGGCTGCGTTCATCGCCCGCGCCAGACGGCTGCGCAAGATGCTGGGGGGCGGCATGCGCCAGGGAGGGATCCTGGCCCAGGCCGCCCTGTTCGCGCTGGATCAGCATGTTGCCCGGCTGGCGGATGATCATCGCCGCGCCAGGCGTCTGGCAGAGGGGCTGGCCGCGTTGCCAGGCATCACACTCAACATGGGTGAGGTGCAGACCAACATGGTATTCCTGCGCCTGACTCAGGGGGATCCCGCCACCTTGCTGGGTTTCATGAAGGAGCGCGGTATTCTCTTCTCCGGCTACGGGGAGCTCAGGTTGGTGACCCACCTGCAAATCACCGACGATGACATCGACGAGGTGATCGACGCCTTCACCGAGTACCTGAGTGGCTGACGCCATTTCCTATCGCAACAACAAGGGCGCCATCGGGCGCCCTTGTTGTCATGGCAGGGTCGGTCATCCCTGGCGCTGGCCGGTGATCAGCATGGCCTCGTCGGTGGCGTCATAGATCATGATGGCCAGGTGGGTGACCTCTCCGGCGAAGTCGGCCAGCGGCACCAGGGTCAGGTTCTGGTACATGTAGGGGGCCGATCCCGTGATGGGGCGGTAGTTGGAGAAGCGCAACAGGTAGGGGCGCTGCTCCCAGGTGCTGAAGGCACGGTTGTTGAGCTTGAACACCATGTTGGCCTTGCGCTCGAACCAGGCCTTGTCCACATCGGGGAAGAGCGAGAACAGCCCTTGATCGCGCACCTCGCCTGCCAACCGGCCGCTGTGACTCTCCATGAAGCCGTTCCACACCTGGATCCGATACTCCCTGTCGAGCACGACCAGCCCCACGTCCAGATTCTGGACGATGTTCATCAGCCAATGAAATTCCCGAATGTCCATGGTCACTCCTGGTGGTTGCTGCCGCGGGACGGTCACAGCATGTGCATGATCTTGTTGTTCATGGTGGCGATGGAATCTTCGGTAAACAGCAGCAAGAGATCGCACTGCACCGCATAGCCCTGCACCCGATAGTTGATCTCGATGGCCAGAGTGCGGCGCCAGCGGCTCTGGTTGGTCCGAATGAGATCCTGAATGGGCCTGTGTTGGCCAAGCACCACGGGGTGACCCTGGCTAAAAGGGGTGTCGAGCTGGTTGGCGTAGCCGCGCAAGAAGGCGCCAATCAGCACGTTGGCGGTGTCCATCAGCAGTTCTAGCTCGGCGCCGTGATCCAGCTCCCCCTGATGGTTCATCAGGCGGGCCAGGTCCTGGAAGCTGGCATCGTGAAACAGCAGCAGGGCCTCCCCGGCGATCCCGGCCCCGATGAAGCCCTGGCAGACCGCAGAGAGCGTCTCCGACTCGGCGGCGGCCGAGAGCGCCATGTGCAGCTCGGAGACCTCCAGCACGTTGACGTTGGGGATGGGGAGCAGCACGAAGGCGCCGAGCAGGCGAGCCAGCAGATCCGCCCCCTGGCCCATGGCGACGTTGGCCAGCTCCTGATAGACATCCCGCAGCTCGGGGGTGAACTGGATGCTGCTCTGGGCAGCCTGGTGGCTGGCGACGGGCTGGGGCTGGATGGCCGTCACCTGGGTGGTCGATTGCCACAGACCGTGGCGCTTGAGCAGGGCAAGGAGGGTGTCCGGGGAGGCCGGCTTCTTGATGAAATCGAGGGCGCCAAGAGCCATGACACGCTCATGGGCTTCCGGCTGGATGTCGCCGGAAACCACGATCACCTTGCTGCGCACCCCTTCTCGCTTGAGGGTCTCGAGAACCCCATATCCGTCCATCTCCGGCATGGTGAGATCGAGAAAGATCAGGTCCCCGTGCCCCATCAGGATCTGCTCGACCCCTTCCAGCCCGTCCGCGGCCTGGTGCAAGGTGACATCCCAATCGGCGGGCAGGGCGCGCACCAGCTGTTTGCGCGCGAACCCGGAGTCATCACATATCAATACATTCATAGTGTTAGCCGACCAGTGCAACGAGGATTGCGCTAAGTGTGGGTCATCAGCCGTCAGATGCAACGGGCAGCGGCTGCGCCGGTGAAAATTGATCGTTCTGCTGACGGGTACGATAGCGCTCGGAATGTTTCTCGACGAAATCGGCGAACATCTTAACACGCAACGGGGTGAACCGGGGCTGGCAGTGGAGCATGTAGAAGGGACGTTTTCCCGACTGCCAGTCCGGCAGGACGGGGACGAGCTGACCATCTTGCAGGAAGGGGTGCACATAGTGCTGCGGGGCGTTGACGATACCGAGGTGGCGCTGGGCTGCTCGCACGGCGGCCTGGGTCTGGTCGATGCAAAGGCGGGGTGTGCGCTTGATGCAGACCGTCTGTTCGTCCCGCCCGCTCAGTTGCCAGTGCTGGTGGGGCCAGCAGTAGATGAGATCGTGCTCTTCCAACTGGGTCGGGTGGGAGGGCACACCCATCTTCTCCAGATAGAGGGGGGAGGCGAACAGACCGTACTGGATGTGACCCAGACAGAGGGCGTTGGGCAGGGTCTGGGGAAGCTCGCCGTTGAAAAAGACCAGGTCCCTGTCCTGATCCGCCTGGAGGGCATGATCGTTGGACTGGCGGATGTCGAACTGTACCCCGGGATAGCGCAGGCCGAAGTCCGCCAGCATGTCGACCAGGATGGTGTTGGAGAGGGCGATGGGGGCCGCGAGGCGGATGAGGCCGCTGATGTCCGTCTCCTCACCCCGGATTTCGCCGGTGGCCTGCTCTATCTCCGCAAGGGGGGTACATAGGCGCTCGTAATAGCGCAGCCCTTCGTCGGTGAGACGCAGCTTGCGGGTGGATCTGTGCAGCAGGCTGCATCCGAGCTGCTCTTCCAGTTGGGAGATACGTCGACTGATGGTGCCGGTCGGCATGCCCAGCGCAGCGGCGGCGTGGGAGAAACCGCCCTCTTGCACCACCTTGACGAACAGATAGAACTCTTCGATGTACTTCATAGCGGTTTTAGGGGGTGTTCTGGCTGTAACAAGCCAGTGACCTTATGAAGAGTCACCGGGCTTGGCAAGCGCAATCCGGCGTTTAATTGATCTGGATTAGATTCGACTCGCGCTGGTATCGCTGGAGCAGATGGACGAAATCTTCCGGGGATCTGTCCAGGCTATTGTCGGGCACCAGCAGATCGTACCCCAGCAGATCCCGCAGCCGTGCCATGCGGTTGCCGAGCATGGCGATCACCCCCTCATAGCGCTGGCCGGCGGGTGAGCAGAAGCGGCTCTCCTCCAGCAGTCCCTCTCCCAGGAGCCCACTGCCGCACCCTCCGGTCGGGCAGTCGGAGCGCTCGCTTCGCATGGCCTGCATCAGCACGGCGCGCTGCTCGGTCAGCAGACGGACGGCGAGCCGGGGTGTGATCAGCGTCAAAAAAGCGTCGTAATCCTTTATTTTCAAACCGATGTAGGGCAGCTCCACCAGATCCCACCCCAAATGGATACGTGGTTGGTCAATTCGCTGAATATTTCTCCATTTCAGGATCCAGCCGCCGTACTTGTGATGGTATTGCAGGCAGTCCTGACACAAAGAGAGACTAAAATGAGGCTCACCCAGTTTCCAGACCCCGACAAGAATTGTCATCAGGCCCGCCAGGAGGAGGGAAATGGCGGGGATTAGTAGTTGTTCACGAAGAAAAAAAAGTATAAAAATCATAGCAATGGTTATCACCATGCCCAACAATACCAGTGTGAGTCCATTTCTTCGTACCATGGGGATCACATGTAGCGTTTTCATATGATTTCGGCCTTTTTTCATCCGTTTGTTATCCGATTATGGGCCGGAACGGATTTTGTACCAGCGTGAATGCTCCTGTCAGGGGGCGCAAGCGACTGGTTCGACCATGAGCTTTCAGCATGAATCATCACTCAACATGAATACGCTAGACGAACGCCTGCTCACCGTGATGGATGTCCTCCACACGCCGGTCTGGGTCTATGACATCCAGCGTCATCATATTTACTGGGCCAACGATGCTGCCCTCGGGCTCTGGGAGGCGAGCTCCCTGGCCGAGCTGAAGTCCCGGGATTTCTCCGCCGACATGGCCGCCGCCATCGATCTGCTGCTGCAGCGCTATCTCGGCGATTTCCAGCAGGAGCGCAGTTACAACGAGTGGTGGACCCTCTCGCCCAAGGGGGTCAAGAAGCAGGTCTATCTGCGTCTTTCCGGGATCCAGCTTGCTGGACGGCAGATGATGATGGCGGAAGCGGTCATCGATGCCGACACCCTCTATCAGGAGTCCTCCCTCGCCACCGGCGACACCCTGGCCTGTCTCTTTGACAACGAGGGGCGCCTCGAGAGCGGCAACCATCACTTCGACATGTGCTTTGGCACCGGCATTCTGACGCTGCCCCAGATCTTCTCCGGTGCGGACGAGGCCTTCTATCGTCGCCTCTCCCGTCTGGACGAAGTGGTGGCCGAAGGGGAGTGCCGCACCCAGAAGGGGATGCGCTGGTTCCAGTACCAGTTTCGCCATATCCAGCAGGGGGCACGGATCCTGCTGACCATGCGGGACATCACGGATCGCAAGCTCGAAGAGCTGGAGCATCGCCACCTGGCCTGGCACGACTCCCTCACCGGGCTGCTCAACCGCTACGGCCTGATGAAATCCCTGGAAGCCTATTGCGGCCTCGGGGGGCGCTTTGCCCTGGTGTTCATGGATCTGGACAACTTCAAGCTGGTCAATGACAACTATGGCCACAAGGCAGGGGATCGCCTGCTGGAGCGGGTCGCCGGACGGCTCAAGCAGATCTGCCCGCGGGACGTGGAGCTGGCGCGCCTTGGCGGGGACGAGTTCACCGCCCTGGTGCCCCTCAACCAGGCGAGCGATCGGGCCCAGGAGGTGGCGGACCTCATGCTCTCCCAGATGAGCAAGCCACTGCAGCTGAGCGGTGTCCCCGAGGTCACCATCGGCGGCAGCATCGGCATCGCCATCTACCCGGACGACGCCGATGATGGCGACAATCTCATCACCCGTGCCGACATGGCCATGTACCAGGCCAAGCAGATGGGGCGGCTTCGCTGGCAGCGCTTCACCCCCAGCATGCAGCAGAGCCTGCATCGCAAGCTGACCCTCAAGCAGTTCCTGGCCAAGGCCGTCGGTCGGGGAGAGCTCAGCCTGCGCTATCAGCCCCAGGTGGATGTGGCGCAAGGTCGGGTCATCGGTTTCGAGGCCCTGGTACGCTGGTACAATCCCGTGCTCGGCCATGTGTCGCCGGCGGAGTTCATTCCGCTGGCCGAAGAGATGGGGCTCATCCGGGAAATCGGAAGCTGGGTGCTTTCCACCGCATTGGCCCAGATGGGGGAGTGGCAGCGACAGGACGGGGTGAGGGTGCCGGTGTCGGTCAATCTCTCGGGCTTCCAGCTCTCTGCCAGTTTGCCGGAGCTGGTGGCCCAACTGCTCGAGGCATTCTCGGTGGAGGCGGCGCTGCTGACCCTGGAGCTGACCGAGACGGTGCTGATGCTCGACATGAAGGGGTGCATCGAGATCCTCGACGCCCTGAGCGAGCAGGGGATCAAGATCGCCATCGACGACTTCGGGACGGGCTACTCGTCGCTTGCCTACCTCAACCGGTTGCCGATCGACACCATCAAGCTGGACCGCTCCTTCGTGGTGGGGCTCAACCTGCCGGTGATCCGGGCGACGGTGGCCATGGCCACCAGTCTGGGGCTCGGGATCCTGGCGGAAGGGGTGGAGGAGGAGCACGAGCTCGCGGCCCTGCAGACCCAGGGTTGCCACGTCTTCCAGGGATTCCTGTTCAGCCGTCCCATGACCCCGGAAGAGGTGGCGGCGGCGGGGTTCGCAGTACAGTGCCGGCTGGGCCGCTATCCCCTCGCAAACCATTGAGCAAGTTGTCGATAAATGTGCGGCATCTCCCATTTATGAAGTGCGAGATGCCAAATTAAACATAATTAATCGAATTTTTGTCTCATATCATGGGATCCATTAGACGTTATCGCTAGTATGCGCGCTCATTCCTTGGTAATGGAGTATCACCATAATGAGTCAAGCTGCAGTGAACGAGCGTCCGGCCCCTCCCAACGGCTGGTTGAACCGCTTTCTGAACGGGGTGGAGAAGGCGGGCAACAAGCTGCCGGATCCCGCCATGCTCTTCCTCTATGCCTTGCTGATCGTCTGGGTCGGCTCCTGGATAGGCTCCCAGTTCTCCTTCGATCTGGTCAATCCCCGCACCGGAGAGGCTGTGGTCATCAACAACCTGTTGACCGGGGCTGGGCTGGCGGACTTTCTCGCCAGCATGGTCACCACGTTCACCGGGTTTGCTCCCCTTGGCATCGTGCTGGTGGCCATGCTGGGGGTCGGGGTGGCTGAACAGTCCGGTTTCATCAACACCGGGCTCAAGAAGCTGCTCAAGGTGACGCCGGCGCGCTTTCTGACCCCCATGCTGATCCTGGTGGCCATCGTCAGCCATACCGCCGCCGATGCGGGCTATGTGCTGGTGATCCCCATTGGCGGCATCATCTTCCATGCGGCGGGTCGCCACCCGCTGGCGGGGATTGCCGCAGCCTTTGCCGGGGTTTCCGGCGGGTTTGCCGCCAACTTCCTGCCCTCCGGCGGGGATGCGCTGCTTCAGGGGTTCACCCAGTCTGCAGCCCAGTTGTTCGACCCTGACTACATGGTCAACACCTTGTGCAATATCATCTTCACCGGCGCTTCTTCCTTGCTGATCATCTGCGTGGGCTGGTTTGTCACCGAGAAGATTGTCGAGCCGCGCCTCAAGCAAGTGCCCCTCAACGAGGATCTGGAGAGCGCCGACGAGATGGGTCGTTACAGCGCCCAGGAGAGCCGGGCCTTCAACTGGGCCGGGTTCGCCATGCTGGCGGCCGTGGTGCTGCTGGGGCTGGCGCTGGCCCCCGGCGACTCGCCGATGCGGGCACCGGACGGTTCCCTCACCACCTTCGCCGCACCGGTGATGAAGTCCATCGTGCCCCTCATCTTCCTGCTCTTCATCCTGCCCGGGATCGTCTATGGATTTGTCGCCGGCAGCTTCAAGAGTGGCAAGGATGTGATCGACGCCATGTCGGCCACCATGAACAAGATGGGCTCCTACATGGTGATGGCCTTCTTCTGCGCCCTCTTCATCAAGGCGTTCGGGGACTCCAACCTCGGTACCCTGCTGGCGCTCTCCGGTGCCGAGGTGCTTCACGCCCTGGCGTTGCCGGGAGAGGTGACCATCGTCGGCATCATACTGCTGACGGCCACCGTCAACCTGGTGGTGGGCTCGGCCTCCGCCAAATGGGCCCTCATCAGCCCCATCCTGGTGCCCATGCTGATGGCGGTGGGGATCTCGCCCGAGCTGACTCAGGCCGCGTATCGAGTGGGGGATTCCGCCTCCAATATCATCACCCCGCTGATGGTCTTCTTCCCCCTGGTGGTGGTCTATTGCCAGCAGTATGTAAAGAGCACAGGCATCGGCACCCTGGTCTCCATGATGCTGCCTTACTCCCTGGCCTTCCTGGTGAGCTGGACGGGCTTCCTGCTGCTCTACTGGGCGCTGGGGTTCCCGCTTGGGTTGCAGGCCCCCTATGTCTATCCTGCCCCTTGAGGGTGACGGGGGGCCTTGGGCCCCCCGCTTTTTTTGGGTAGAGTGTGGCCTTCATCCCGGAGGTACCATGAACCCGACCATCGATCTCATTCTTTCCCATCGCTCCATTCGCCAGTTCACCCCAGAGCCCGTCAGCGCAGAGCAGCTGGATCAGATCCTGAGCGCCGCCCAGAGCGCCGCAAGCTCCAGCTTCCTCCAGGCCAACAGCATCATCCGGGTCACCGACAAGGGGCTGCGGGCCACCCTGGCGGAGCTGGCCGGCCATCAGGCCTATGTGGTCGAGGCGGCGGAGTTTCTGGTGTTTTGCGCCGACTACCATCGTCACAGCCAGATAGTGCCGGAGGCCCGCACCGGCTTT
Organism: Aeromonas sp. R6-1; assembly: GCF_040908165.1. Lineage (NCBI taxonomy): Bacteria > Pseudomonadati > Pseudomonadota > Gammaproteobacteria > Aeromonadales > Aeromonadaceae > Aeromonas > Aeromonas sp. R6-1. Next base: position 59,969 of record NZ_JBFODF010000046.1, on the reverse strand, counting down.
GTGGAGCAGCTCATGATCGGGGCCATCGACGGCGCCCTGATGGCGCAAAATGCCTTGCTGGCGGCCCAGTCACTTGGGCTGGGGGGGGTCTATATCGGCGGCATTCGCAACAATCCGGCCGAGGTGAGCGAGGTGCTGGGTCTGCCCCATCAGGTGATCCCGCTGTTTGGCCTCTGTCTGGGCCATCCCGCCCAGCGGCCGGAGCAAAAACCGCGGCTGCCCCGGGCGCTGGTGGTGCACGAGAACCGCTATCCTGCCACCCTGGATAGCGCCCTGCTGGCCCGGTATGACGGGCAGATCCACGACTACTACCAGGCCCGCAGCAGCAACAACAAGGATCAGACCTGGAGCGGACAGATCAGGGGGATCCTGGGCAAGGAGGCGAGGCCCTTCATGCTGGGATTCCTGCAGTCGAAGGGTTTTTGCCTCAAGTAATGGGGGCGGCGGGCGATATGGAGCATGACGCACCGGATGCGGTCACCGCCTGCGAGCGTTCTTGTGAGGCAATACGGGATCTGGGCGCTACCCTATGAGGCTAAGCTGTTGTAGGATCTCGCAATTGGATTGGGACTGGAGTGTGAACACCCTATGATTTTAACCCTGATATTGCTGTCAATCGGCGCACTCCTGTTTCTGGTCATCGCCTATAACGTGGTGCAGCAATACAAGCAGAAGGCCGAATCGGACAAGCGCCAGGCCATTGCCCGTCACAAGGCGGTGGCAGACGAGACCGAAGAGGTGTTGCTGAACGTCAACCTGGTGCCCTTTTCCAAAAACATGGTGCTGCTGTTGCAACACCGGATCCTGGATGCCTACCGCGCCATCGCGCTGGTGATGCCCAATGCGCAGGTCAAGCAGCGCATCGCCGATGTCCAGCTCCAGATCAAGAACGTGCAGGAGAACTACAGCAGCCAGGACGAGGGGCATTTCAAGACGCCGGAGTCCGACCGCCAGGCCATCCAGATGCTGCAACTGGCCAAGAAGATGCGGGCCGTGCTGCGGGTCGAGCACAACAAGGGCAAGATAGATCCCCAAGGCTTTGCCCAGGAGGATCGCCGCCTCGAGCTGATGCAGCTCAAGATCAACATCGCCAACCTGCTCAAGCGGGCCATGGATGCCCAGATCCAGGGGCAGTACGGCACCTGCCGGCAGCTCTACACCAAGGGGCTGGGGGCGCTGGCCAATGTCACCGACAAGGATCCCTACCTGCTGGCGCGGGAAGAGGACATGCGTCAGGGGATGCGCCAGCTGGAAGAACACCTGCAGCAGCACAGCGAGAAGGAGCTGCAAAACATCAAGGACAAAGAGACGGACGAACTGGACGTCCTGTTCCAACCCAAGAAGAAATGGTGATCATGTCACATCCCCTGGATTCCACACTGGGGCCCATGGCCCCATTTGTTTGCCAACTGCTCACGGAAATGCGTGCCGTCATGGGAGTCAATGGCTCCCCCGTGGTGGATCACCTCTGCTACCGCGCCGCCACCCTGCCGGAATATCTGGAGTTGAAAGCGGTGCTGGCCGCCCACGGAGTCTTGCTGGTGGAGGGGATGATAGGCGGGCGTCCCATCGCCACCTATCGCCTGCACCAGCCCGTCTGCTGGGAGCAGGTGACTGTCCCCTGCATCGAACTGGCCGCCCCCAAGGCGGGCCGAAGCCATCAGGCCGGGCTCGAACATATCGAGCTGGTGGTGCCCTCGCTCACGGCCTTGGTGGCGACGCATCCCGATGTCCCCTTCAAGACCGGCAACATCGATGACGGACGCAACCCGGATATAGGATTGATGCTGCCCTCTGGGCAGATCAAGTTTCATCTGCGCTCGCTTGACGAGGTGATAGACGAAGAGCTCTGCACCGGCGCCGTGGTGCCGGTACCGGCAGACTATTATGACGGTCTGTGAGGGGAGGGCCCGTTGACGGGAGCCTGACCCTGTGGCGTCAACGTACAAGCGGGCGCCACACGTCCTTTCAAGTGACCGAGCCAGAGGCTCAACCCCGCGGTGATGATCAACACCAGCTCGATGCCGAGTACCAGACCCCAGAGCCCCCCTTGCTCCCAGAAGGGGTGCAGATAAAGCCCGCCCAGACTGGCCCCCAGGTAATACCCCACCAGATAGAGCGACGAGGCGAGCGCCCGGTTGTGCTCCACGTGCTGGCCGACCCAGGCGCTGGCACAGGCGTGGGCGAGGAAGAAGCCAAAGCTCGAGACAAGCAATCCCCCGATGATGGCGACAAGGCTCCCCTGCAACAGGGCCAGGCTGCCGAGTGCCATCAAGGTTATTCCCGCCAGCAGCAGGCGTTGTGCTCCCCAGCGATGGGCCCCGCGGCCGCTCAGTGAAGAGGCGACGGTACCGGTGAGGTAGGTCAGAAACAGCATGCCGAGCCACTGGGTCGGCAGGGAGAAGGGGGCCTTGGCCAGCAGAAAGGTGAGATAGCTGTACTGGTTCAGGAAGACCATGAAGTTGAGGCCGCCGATGAGATAGGCCCCCACCAGCAAGGGGTTGCCAAGGTGACTCTGGATGGCGCGGCGCAGTTGCCCAGGCACTGCCTCCACGGCCACGAAGCAGCGCTGGGCGGGCAGCAGCCAGATGACCAGTGGCAGCAGGGCGAGGCTGATGATCCCGATACCGAGGAAGGTGTGCTGCCAGTCACCAAACCAGCCAGCCAGCAGACCGCCGACCACCCGGCCCGCGATGCCCCCCAGGGAGTTGGCCGCGATATAGACGCCGACGGCTACGATCAGGGCACGTTTGCTGAACTCTTCCCCCATGTAGGCAATGGCGGTGGCGGGCAACCCTGCCAGCAGGACGCCTTGCAGGATGCGCAGGCTCACCAGCACATCAAAGTGGGTGACCCAGGGGATGCACAGGGAGAGCAGGATGGCGGCCGCCAGGGTCCACAGCATGATCCGCCGCCGTCCGAACCGATCAGCCAGACGGGCACAGACGAGCAGGGAGCCTGCAAGCCCTGCGGTGCAGCCTGCCAGCGTCCAGCTGGCGGACAGGGCGCTGACGGAGAAGACCTCTGCCAGGAGCGGCAGCAGGGGATGGGTCTGGTAGAGATTGAGGAATACCAGGAAGGAACCCAGGCTGAGGGCCAGGGTGGCGCGTATCCATTCGCGACTGCCTACTTCGATCATATGGAGTTGTCCCGACGACTTTTGTGCAGGGTAGTGCGACGAAACGTATAAATATAATATATTTAAGTTATCACCCTGATAAATGAAATTGATATGGATCTGAAACAGCTCGGATACCTGCTGGCGGTGCGCGATGCCGGCTCCTTCACCAGGGCGGCCCAGGGGCTGAACGTGGCCCAGCCTGCCGTCAGCATGGCCATCGCCAAGCTGGAGCAGCAGCTCGATCTGCGGCTGTTTGACCGGCAGGACCGCAGCGTGCGCCTCACCCCGGAGGGAGAGGTCCTCTGTCGCCACGCCGAACGGCTGCTGCGCCAGATGCACCAGGCCGAGGCCGAGATGGCCGAGCTCAAGGGGCTGGAGCGGGGGGAGGTGCGCATCGGCATCCCCTACATGATGGGATCCTATTACTTCCCGCCAATCCTGATGGCGTTCAAGCATCGCTACCCCGGCTTGAAGATCCGGGTGGAGGAGGCGGGCACCCGGGAGCTGCTCAGCCGCATGGTGGATGGCAGTCTGGATCTCGCCATCCTCATCACCAGCGATCTGCCACCGGCCCTCGAGGGGGCGCAACTGCTGCGGGAAGAGATGCTGATGGTGGTGGGGGAGGAGCACCCGCTGCGCGGCGCTGAGTCGGTCTCGCTGCCACAGTTCTTCGGCCAGGAGCTCGCCATGTTCCGGCGAGGCTTCTACCACAGGGAACACATGGAGGTGTTGGCGCAGGGGCTGGGGGTAGAGCCTGACATCGCGTTCGAAAGCAATCTCATCCCGCTGCTCAAGGCGGTGGTGCGTCAGGGATTCGCCGTGACCACCTTCCTGCGCATGGCGCTGGAAGAGGAGCCGGCCCTCACCGGCATCCCTTTTTCACCCCCTATCTTCCTGGATCTCTGCGTAGCCTGGCGACGGGGGGATCCGCTCTCCATGGCGAACCGGGCGTTGCGGGATTTTTTGCTGGCGCAAGGGGATGCATCTCATAATTGTGCTACAGATACTGAATGATTGAGTGGTATCACCAATAAAAACGCCTCCAATCTGGAGGCGTATGCTGACAAGGTGGATGCAACCTTATTTCTTGAACAGGTGATCCAGCTTGTTTGCCTTGGTGGAGAGATAAAACTCGTTGTGGGGATTGCGACCTTCCTGAAGGGGCACGCGCTCCGCCACCGGGATGCCAAAGGATTCCATCGCCTTCAACTTGCGCGGGTTGTTGGTCATCAGGCGCAGGGACCTGACCTCGAGCGCCTTGAGCATGTCGGCGCAGATGGTGTAGTCGCGCATGTCGGCGGCAAAGCCAAGCGCCACGTTGGCCTCCACGGTATCGGCCCCCTGATCCTGCAGATGATAGGCCCGGATCTTGTTGAGCAAGCCGATGCCTCGCCCTTCCTGACGGACATACAGCAGGACGCCGCGGCCCGCCTTGGCGATGTTTTCCAGCGCGGCCTGCAATTGGAAGCCGCAGTCACAACGCAGACTGAACAGGGCATCCCCGGTCAGACACTCGGAATGAATGCGTCCCAGCACGGGTTCGCCGTCTGCGATATCGCCCATCACCAGCGCGGCATGATCCTTGCCCGTGCCGGTTTCCTGAAAACCAACCAGCGTGAAAGTGCCCCAGGGGGTCGGCAACTTGGATTTGGCCACGAGGGTAACGCTGCTCATATGGTTGCTCCTGACTACAGCTGCTTAAAAAAGGGCGGCCAGTTTAGCGCGCATTGTCCGGAACAACCATAAGAACAAAACCTTGCGTGAGAAGTGGGTTAACCCGATTGGTCAGAATAGGTGCAATCACGACGACTTTTGCGCAATTGTGTGTCCTGACAACTGCCAGCGACGGCGCATTCGGGTATAATCGGCGCCCATTAACCCATCCCGACAGGGATGTGTGCAACCAGTCAAGATGCCGAGTGCGCAGGAGAAACGTTATGGCTCAGATGGCCCCCGTGATGACTATTGATGGCCCAAGTGGAGCAGGAAAAGGCACCTTGTGCCAGTTGCTGGCTGAAAAACTGGGCTGGCACCTGCTCGATTCCGGTGCCATCTACCGGGTGCTCTCCCTGGCAGCCCTGCATCACGATGTGGAGCTCGATTCCGAAGCCGCATTGGTTCCCCTGGCCGCCAATCTGGATGTGCAATTCCAGGTAGAAGGGGCGCTGGTCAAGGTGATCCTCGAAGGGGAGGATGTTTCCCGCACCATTCGTACTGAAGAAGTGGGCAACGCGGCCAGCAAAATCGCGGCGTTTCCCCGGGTACGTGAAGCCCTGCTGCGCCGTCAGCGAGCATTTCGCCAAGCCCCCGGTCTCATCGCCGACGGTCGTGACATGGGCACCGTGGTTTTCCCCGAGGCGGATGTGAAGATTTTCCTCGACGCCAGCGCCGAGGAGCGGGCCCAGCGCCGCTATAAGCAGTTGCAAGATAAGGGCTTTGATGTTAACTTTGAGCGTCTTTTAACCGAGATTCGGGAACGTGACGATCGCGACAGAAATCGCGCCGTCGCTCCCCTGAAACCCGCGGAAGATGCTCTTGTTGTAGACTCAACGTCCATGACCATAGATGAAGTGCTGGCAACGGTGCTTGCCTATGCAGAGCAACAACTTGGTGATGTCAGCGCAAGCTGATGTCAGTCGTCTGCACCAAGGATGGCGCAGATAATTTAAAACAACCCCGCTTGTGCCGGATTGCAAGTGGATGTTTCATTTGTGACATAAACAATGATCGAATCTTTTGCTCAACTCTTTGAAGAGTCCCTGAACGCCGTTGAAACCCGTCAAGGTTCCATCGTCAAGGGCACTGTCGTTGCTATCGAGAACGGTTTCGTACTGGTTGATGCCGGTCTGAAATCCGAGTCTGCTATCCCGGCTGAAGAATTCAAGAACGCCATGGGCGAGCTGGAAATCAACGTAGGTGACTCCGTTGACGTGGCTCTGGACTCTATCGAAGATGGTTTCGGCGAAACCAAGCTGTCCCGCGAAAAAGCCAAGCGCCACGAAGCCTGGCTGCAGCTTGAAAAAGCTTACGAAGAGCAAGCTACCGTTATCGGTATCATCAACGGCAAGGTCAAGGGTGGTTTCACCGTTGAGCTGAACGGCATCCGTGCCTTCCTGCCGGGTTCTCTGGTTGACGTGCGTCCGATCCGTGACACCGCTCACCTGGAAAACAAAGAACTCGAGTTCAAAGTCATCAAGCTGGACCAGAAGCGCAACAACGTTGTGGTTTCCCGTCGTGCCGTGATCGAGACCGAGAACACCTCCGAGCGTGAAAGCCTGCTGGCCAACCTGCAAGAAGGTCAAGAAGTTAAGGGTATCGTCAAGAACCTGACCGACTACGGTGCATTCGTAGATCTGGGCGGTGTTGACGGCCTGCTGCACATCACTGACATGGCGTGGAAGCGCGTTAAGCATCCTTCCGAAATCGTCAACGTTGGCGACGAGATCGCTGTCAAGGTTCTGAAGTTCGACCGCGAGCGTACCCGTGTATCCCTGGGCCTGAAGCAGCTGGGCGAAGATCCCTGGGTTGCTATCGCCAAGCGTTACCCGGAGACCACCCGTCTGTCTGGCCGCGTGACCAACCTGACCGACTACGGCTGCTTCGTTGAAATCGAAGAAGGCGTTGAAGGCCTGGTACACGTATCCGAGATGGATTGGACCAACAAGAACATCCACCCGTCCAAGGTTGTCAACGTTGGCGACGTGGTTGACGTGATGGTTCTGGACATCGACGAAGAGCGTCGTCGTATCTCCCTGGGTCTGAAGCAGTGCAAATCCAACCCGTGGCAGCTGTTTGCCGAAACTCACGCCAAGGGCGACCGTGTTTCCGGCAAGATCAAGTCCATCACTGACTTCGGTATCTTCATCGGTCTGGATGGCGGCATCGACGGCCTGGTTCACCTGTCTGACATCTCCTGGAACAACCAGGGCGAAGAAGCCGTGCGTGAATTCAAGAAGGGCGACGAAATCGAAGCCGTTGTTCTGCAAGTGGACCCGGAGCGTGAGCGCATCTCCCTGGGCGTCAAGCAGATCGAAGAAGACCCGTTCAATAAGTACCTGTCTGACAACAAGAAAGGTGCTATTGTGAAGGGCAAGGTTACCGAGGTTGATGCCAAGGGTGCCGTGATCGAACTGGCTGACGGCGTAGAAGGCTACCTGCGTGCCTCCGACGCTGCTCGTGACCGCGTAGAAGACGCCACTCTGGTGCTGTCTGTTGGTGACGAAGTTGAAGCCAAATTCATGGGCGTTGATCGCAAGAACCGCACCGTGAGCCTGTCTGTCCGTGCCAAGGACGAGGCTGACGAGCGTGTTGCCATCGACAGCCTGAACCAACAAGAAGAAGTTGTGTTCAGCAATGCCATGATGGAAGCGTTCAAAGCCGCCAAGGGTGAGTAATCCTTGATGCAAGAAAAGGGCGGCATTGCGCCGCCCTTTTTTATCTTGGCAAAATGATTATTGCATGTGATCGGGGAAGGAGATTTAACCTTATGACCAAATCAGATCTCATCGAACAACTGGCAGCCAGCCGCATGCATATGCCGGCCAAGGATGTCGAAGCCGCAATCAAGGAGATCCTTGAGCAGATGGCATCGACCTTGCAAAACGGCGACCGGATTGAAATCCGAGGATTTGGCAGTTTCTCGCTGCACTATCGTGCGCCCCGCGTGGGTCGCAACCCCAAGACCGGGGACAAGGTTGAACTGACCGGGAAATATGTCCCGCACTTCAAACCTGGCAAAGAGTTGCGCGAACGCGTCAACATCATCGAATAATGCAGAAAACGGCATACCTGAGTATGCCTTTTTCATTTTTATGGCCTGGAGTCTGCCCGTTGTCGGGTTTCTCACACTCTTTTCCCATTCGCGCTAGAGTCTGCCTGTGATTTTAAGGATAATCAGTCACTCATTCGCTACAGACAGGGAGCTCCCATGAAGCGTATCTTGGCCCTCATTCCACTGGTGCTGGTGTTTGTCCTGACCCTTGCCATTGGTTCTCAAAATGGTCAGCTGGTGCAGTTCAACTACCTGATTGCCCAGGGGGAGTTCTCGCTCTCCATGTTGCTGGGGTTCTTCTTCGCCGGCGGTTTTCTGCTGGGCTGGCTGGTATTTGGTCTGCTGTTCCTGCGTCTCAAACTGCAAAATCGCACCCTGAACCGAACCATGCGTCGTCAATCTCGCGAGTTGGAGCTTGCCCGGTCGACAACCAAGGAATAATGTCCCTCGATGCTTGAACTGCTTTTCCTGCTGTTGCCCATCGCCGCCGGTTATGGCTGGTACATGGGCCGCAGGAGTGTTCGCCAGGACACCCAGCAACAGAGTAACCAGTTTTCCCGCCAGTACGTGGCGGGCCTCAACTATTTGCTCTCTGACGAGTCGGATAAGGCGGTGGATCTCTTTATCCAGCTGCTGGAAGTCGACAGCGAAACCATCGAAACCCACCTCTCCCTCGGCAACCTGTTCCGTCAACGGGGCGAAGTCGATCGCGCCATCAAGATCCACCAGAACCTGGTTGCCCGTCAGCTGACCCGTGAGCAGCGTCAGCTTGCCTTGCAGGAGCTGGCCCGTGATTTTCTGGCTGCCGGCTTGCTCGATCGGGCCGAAGCACTCTGGAAAGAGCTGTGTGATGACAGCGATTTCGAAGAGACGGCTCTGGCACAGCTCCTGATCATTCATCAGCAGTTGCGTGACTGGGACAATGCCATCGCCGTGGCGGTGCGTCTGCAGAAATTCCAGGGCAAGAAGCTGGCCGAGCCCATATCCCACTTCTATTGCGAACAGGCGGAGAGTGCCTTGCGCGATGGTGACAGGCCTGCGGGCATCGCCAAGCTCAAGCGTGCGCTCGGTGCCCACCCGGCCTGTGCCCGCGCCAGCTTGCGGCTGGCCGATCTGGCGATGGAGGAGGGCAGGTTCGAGGATGCGGCCAAGGAGCTCCTGCGGGTGTTCGAGCAGGACATCGACTTTGCCTCCGAAGCCATGCCAAAACTGCTTGATTGCTATCGCCAGCTTGGTCGCAGTCAGGAGCTGATCCCGCTGCTTGAAAAAGCGGTAGAGGATCATGCGGGGGTCAGCGTGACCCTGGCGCTGGCCAATCTGGTGGAGGCCCGCGATGGGTTGAGCCAGGCCCGGGCCCTGGTGCTGCGCCAACTGCGTCGCCACCCCTCCATGAAGGGCTTCTATCAGCTGGTCGGTTTCCAGTTGGCCAGTGCCGAGGAGGGGCCTGCCAAGGAGAGCCTGGAGCTGCTGCAACAGTTGGTCGGTGAGCAGATCAAGATCAAGTCGACCCACAAGTGCCGTCAGTGCGGCTTTGCCACCCATTCGCTGTTCTGGCAATGCCCTTCCTGCCGGCAGTGGGGCACCATCAAGCCGATCCGAGGGCTGGATGGGGAGTAAACGCCAGCGAGGCCAACACGCCCGGGCGAGCACGGATACCCAAGAATTTCAGATGCCAGCGTGCAACCGGGCCCCGGCTCTGCTGCGCCTGGCTGTGGCATAACAATCCATAGGAAGTGACATGCAAGACCCCAAAGTACTGGTCGCGCTGGATTATCAGCACGAAGCCGACGCCTTTGCCTTCATTGAGCAGATCTCACCGGCCCAGTGCCGCCTCAAGGTAGGCAAGGAGATGTTTACCCTGTTTGGTCCCCAGTTCGTTCGCCAACTGGTGGCCAAGGGGTTTGACGTCTTCCTGGATCTGAAATTTCACGATATTCCCAACACCGTCGCCAAGGCGGTGGCGGCCAGTGCGGAGCTGGGCGTCTGGATGGTGAATGTCCATGCCAGCGGTGGCGAACGCATGATGCGTGCCGCCAGAGAGGCGTTGCTGCCATACGGCGACAAGGCGCCCCTGCTCATCGGGGTAACCGTGCTGACCAGTATGGAGCAGTCCGACATGGCGCCCCTGGGTCTGGATGTGACGCCGGCAGAACAGGTGATCCGCCTGGCCACCCTTGCCAAGACGGCCGGGCTGGATGGAGTGGTCTGCTCCGCGGAAGAGGCGAGTGCGCTGAAGGGGCTGCTGGGGGCCGAATTCAAGCTGGTGACGCCGGGCATTCGTCCGAGCGGATCGGCTGCCGGTGATCAGCGCCGCGTCATGACGCCGCTGGCAGCGGTGGAGGCGGGTGCGGATTATCTGGTGATCGGGCGTCCCATCACCCAGTCCTCGGATCCCGCCGCCGTGCTTGGGGCGATCAATGCCGAGCTTTGCCGGTAACGGCGTCATGGGCGAATGAGCGCAGGCCGGATCCCAGATCCGGCCTGCTGCATTTTGGCCGTGGGCTGGCCTTGCCTATGGGGAGCTCAGGAGTGGACGGCCTGGGCGTCCAGACGAATGGGGAAGAGGCCGAGGAGCAGGCCGGCGAGTGCACCGATGAAGTGTGACTCGATGTGTACCCGGGCACCGATCAAGGCGGAGACCGGGCTCTCGCCGGCACTGTAAAAGTCCACACCGAGCTTGATGGCGACGCCCGCCAGCATCAGCCAGCCGGAGTGACGGCGAAAGCGGATGTCCTGCATGGCACCCCATACGAACAAGCCGTGCAGCAGGCCGGAGAGTCCCATGTACCACTGGGTTTGCGGGCAGCCCCACCAGATGCCGAGTCCGACCGCCGTCCCCAGCAGCAGCAGCAGCACGGGCAGGCGCCATCCCGTCAGGTACTCCTGAAACAGGCTGTAGAGCACGGCCAGACCGCTCAGGTTGAGCAGCAGATGCCATCCATTGGTGTGTGCCAGATTGCCTGTTATGATGCGCCACCCTTCGCCCTGGGCGATCAGGTCGCGATCGAAGGCGAGCTGATGATTTGGCACGGTGAAAAAGAGCAAGGCAGTGACGAGCGAAAGCGCGATGACCCAGAGCAGACCCGATTTTCCTGACAACATGAAGCAGCCCATCGACAAAGAGAGCCGATACTGTACACGCTGTACCCGGGCCCTCAAAGCGTGCCTGTGCGATTATATTCAGCGGGTGCCGAACCTGGCTGCGCTCCATATCCTGCAACACCCTGCCGAAGTAGGTCACCCCAAGGGGACGGCTGCGTTGCTGGCGGCGTCCCTGACCGATGTACGCATTCATGTGGGAGAGGATTTTTCCGACGACGAAGGGCTCAATGCCCTGCTTGCCGACCCCGCTGTCCAGTGCTATGTGCTGTGGCCCGATGAGGAGGCCCTGACCCTGATAGAGGCAAGGGAGCATCTCCTGAGGCGTGGGCGCACCGTGCGAGCCCACTTCATCCTCCTCGATGGTACCTGGCGCAAAGCCTATCGCATGTTGCACAGCTCGCCTGCACTGCTCGGGTTGCCGCGGATCACCCTCGGCGCCATTGCCGGGCAATATTCCATTCGCAAGAAGCCCTTTGAGGAGGCATTGTCCACCCTGGAAGCGGGCTACCATCTGTTGTCCCGGTGGGAAGGAGAGCCTGAGCGCTTCGCCCCGCTGATGACCCTGTTTACCCATTTGAACCGGCAGTGGCATGACTTTGCACAAGGCCGCCGCCGTTGAGTTGCCCAGAGGAGTGAAAAACATGAAAAAAGCCGTCGTGGTCTTCAGTGGCGGGCAGGACAGCACCACCTGTCTGGTGCAGGCGCAGGCCCGCTATGACGAAGTGCATGCCATCACCTTCGATTACGGCCAGCGCCACCGGGCGGAGATTGACACCGCCCGCCATCTGGCGACGGCGCTCGGGATCGCCGCCCACAAGGTAATGGATGTGACCATGCTCGGGGAGCTGGCCATCTCTGCGCTGACCCGGGACGACATACCGGTGAGCTTCGAGCTCCAGGAGAACGGCCTGCCCAACACCTTCGTGCCGGGACGCAACATCCTGTTCCTGACCCTGGCGGCCATCTATGCCTATCAGGTGGGCGCCGAAGCGGTGATCACCGGGGTGTGCGAGACTGACTTTTCGGGTTATCCCGATTGCCGCGACGACTTCGTCAAGGCGCTCAATCAGGCGGTCTCCCTGGGGCTGGATCGCCCCATCCGCTTCGAAACCCCCCTGATGTGGCTCGACAAGGCCGAAACCTGGGCGCTGGCGGATCATTACGGTCACCTCGATACCGTGCGTTACCAGACGCTCACTTGCTACAACGGAATCCAGGGAGATGGTTGCGGAGCCTGTCCGGCCTGCGAGCTGCGTCGCCGTGGCCTGGATCACTATCTGGCTGACAAGACCGGCATCCGTGCCAGACTGTACGAGAAGAGCGGACTGGGCGAGAAAAGCGGATCCTGAGCCTGTGCCTAGCCCGGGTTTGGGGTATAATCCGCCCCTTTTGCAGCAAGTCGTGACCAAGATGCACTACCCAATCAACGAGATCTTCCAGACCATCCAGGGGGAGGGGGTATTTACCGGCCTGCCCGCCATCTTCGTTCGCCTTCAGGGCTGCCCGGTGGGCTGCCCCTGGTGCGATACCCGCCACACCTGGGTGGTGGACCCCGAGCGTGAGGTGGCCCCTGGCGAGGTGCTCGATCGTTCCAATGAGTCCGACGGTTGGAGCAAGATGAGCACGGAAGATATTCTGGCCAGCTTTACCCGGCTCGGTTACCGGGCCCGTCACGTGGTGTTGACCGGTGGTGAGCCCTGCCTCTACGACTTGCGCGAGCTCTCTTCGGCCCTGGTGGCATCGGGTTATCAGGTGCAGATCGAAACCAGCGGGACCAGCGAGGTGCTGACCCATGAGCAGACCTGGGTGACCGTTTCCCCCAAGATCGGCATGAAGGGTGGGTTGCCGGTGCTGGTCTCTGCCCTCGAGCGGGCCAACGAGATCAAGCACCCGGTGGCTACCGAGCACCATATCGAGGAGCTGGACGCCCTGCTGGCCACCGCCCGGCTGCGCCCCGATGTGATGATTGCGCTGCAACCCATCAGCCAGAAAGCCAGGGCCACGGAGCTGGCCATGGCGACCTGCATCGCCCGTAACTGGCGACTCTCCATCCAGACCCATAAATACCTGAATATCGATTGATATGGATGGACTCAGTGATGAGCGCATCTTGCTGACGCTGGCCAGCAAGATGCCTTACGGGAAATACAAGGGGCGGCGCATCATCGATATTCCCGAGCCCTATCTGGTATGGATGGCGCGAAGCGGTTTTCCGGCCGGTACCCTGGGCCAGTCTCTGGCACTGGCCTACGAGATAAAGCTCAATGGACTCGAGTCCATGATTATTCCCATTATTAACAGGATGTCAGAATGAGAATATATACAAGGCAAGGGGACAAAGGGCTCACGCGACTGGCCGATGGCACTTCCCTGGCCAAAGACGATAAACGTGTCGAGACCTATGGCGCCATCGACGAGCTGAATTCCCAAATAGGCTTGTTGATGGCTGAAATACCCGCCGAGGAGACGACACTCCTGGCCGATCTCATATTGTTGCAGCAGGAGCTGTTTGATCTGGGCGGGGAGCTGGCATTTTCCAGTGAATCACAAACGGATACGCTGTGGCAGGTGAACGAGGCTTGGACGAACAGGCTCGAGCAACAGATCGATGCCTACAGTGCCGGGTTGCCGGTGCTGCGCAATTTTATTTTGCCGAGCGGTTCGCGGGCGGCGGCCCAGGCACATGTGGTGCGTACCCTGACCCGTCGCTGCGAGCGCCTGCTGCTTGGGTTGAGCCGCGTAGAGCGGGTGAATCCGGCCGTTTTGCCCTATCTCAACCGGCTGAGCGACTGGTTTTTCACCATCGCCCGATACTTGCTGGTATCGTCAGGCACCCCGGAGATCCTCTGGGTCAAGGCGGCTAACAGAGGCTGACCACCGCACGAAGCAGCAATAAAAAAACCTCGCCTTGCGAGGTTTTTTTATTGCTGTGGAAAGGGGCCTGATATTGCTGTCAGATAGCAAAGGCTTCCACGGATTTGCCTTCAGCAACGGCCTTGGCAATGACCGAGGGCATGCGGCCCTGACCGGTCCAGGTTTTTTCCACACCATTGTCCAGATAACGATATTTGGCGGGGCGGGGCGCACGTTTGCTGACCTTGGTATTCTCGGGAACCACGGTGTTGACCAATTCGGCGGGATCGATCCCAGCGGCCTTCAGCATTTCGGCATATTCGGCAATTTTCTTTTGATGTTCTTCACGGGCCTGGCGTTCGGCGGATTCATCTTGCCGACGTTCATCGACGATGGTGGAGAGCTTTTCCAAGCCTTCTTCCAGTTGTTCCAGCGTCAAATCGCGGCAAACTGCACGCAGGCTACGGATATTCAACAGCACTTTCAGAAATTCGTTCATATTGGCTACCACGCGAGCAAAATATTAAGGGAAGAACTGGTTTTTCGATAATTTATAGGGGTGTTTGGCACCAAGTCAAGCCTGCCAAAATAATTAATTAGGCTGATAAATTAAGTCTTGAAATAGGTATGAAGGATATTTTTATCCGTTTGACGGGCCAACATCTTCGAATGGGTTCATGTCAGATGAAAATATCGCCAGCGGAGTCTTTGATGAACCATTTGACTACCTTTACAGATATGGGGGCCACAGAAACCTTGAAATTTAATCAAAAAACTTGCTATCACCCGGCGGCTCGATAAAATGTGCCGCGAATACCTTTAAGTAGAGGCGCGCTGCCTATGAGTAACCGAGCGGAGGGTGATGCCTGCGATGCTCGATGAAAGGAGTCGGCGCCGAAGTGACCAGGCCATCATACCGGGTTGCTGGTTCTGCATCTAATAGGTGCAGGACTGCCATAGTCATCCACTATGGAGCGCTACCTGAAGGGGCTGAGGAGTATACCCTCCCCATGGGTTTTGTTTCTTTGATCCTCTCGGTAGATCTCCACCTGTTGTCTTTAGGTGCAAAGAGATCATGGACATCGTTCATTACGCCGACTCCGGTTGGTCCGTCGTTCCCCCCCTGCTGGCCGTTGCGCTGGCGATCATCACTCGCCGCGTCCTGGTGTCGCTGGGGGTGGGCATAGTCGCAGGCAGCCTGCTGCTCAACCAGTTCTCTCCCCTTGCGTCCCTGCATTACATGCTCGATACCGTGCTCAGGATCTTCTGGGTCGACGGTGCGCTCAATCGTGACAACGTCAACATGATCCTCTTCATGTTGCTGCTGGGCGGCCTCATCAGCCTGATGAGCGTCTCCGGTGCGACCCGGGCGTTTGCCGAGTGGGCGGAGCGCCGCGCCAAGACCCGCAAGGGTGCCAAGTCCCTGACCGGTCTGATGGTGTTCGCCTTCTTCATCGACGACTTCTTCCATAGTCTGTCGGTGGGGGCCATCTGCCGTCCGGTGACCGATCGCTTCCAGATCTCCCGCGCCAAGCTGGCCTATCTGCTGGACTCCACCGCCGCGCCGGTCTGCGTGCTGATGCCGATCTCCTCCTGGGGGGCCTACATCATCGCCCTCGTCGGCGGCATCATGGCGGCTCATGGTCTGACCGACCAGAGTCCCATCTCCGCCTTCGTCGAAATGATCCCCATGAACCTCTATGCGGTGTTCACCCTGATCATGGTGCTGGTGGTGATCGCCTTCCAGCTCGACATCGGCCCCATGCGTCAGCATGAGCAGTGGGCACTGGAGGGCAAGCTGTGGGACGAGTCCAAGGGGCGCCCTATCGGGCTCGACATGGAGAGCCCGGAGGAGAGCAATGGCGGCATGATTGACATGGTGCTGCCCATCCTGACCCTGACCCTGGCCACCGTCTATTTCATGATTGACTCCGGGGCTGCGGTGCTGGCCGACAAGGGGCTGCCGTTCAGCGTGCTCGGCTCCTTCGAGAACACCAACGTCGGCTCCTCCCTGGTCTATGGTGCCCTGTGCAGCCTGGTGGTCTCCATCGGTCTGGCCATGCGCCTCAAGCTCGGGGCAAGCAACTGGATGAAGGCGGCTCCGCAGGGGATCATGGCCATGCTGCCCGCCATCAACATCCTGCTGTTCGCCTGGACCATCGGCGCCGTGGTGCGCGATGTGGAGACCGGTAAATACCTGGCCTCCCTGGCCAATGGCAATCTGCCGGTGGAAGTGCTGCCCGCCGTGGTCTTCGTGCTCTCCTGTGCCATGGCGTTTGCCACCGGCACCAGCTGGGGTACCTTCGGCATCATGCTGCCGCTGGCCGGCGACATGGCGGCCGCCAGCGACATCAGTCTGATGCTGCCCATGCTGGCCGCCGTACTGGCAGGGTCCGTGTTCGGAGATCACAGCTCCCCCATCTCCAGCACCAGCATCCTGTCTGCCACCGGGGCCGGTTGCCATCACATCGATCACGTGATGACCCAGCTGCCCTATGCCCTGGCCATCGCCTTTGGCGCTGCGCTCGGCTACCTGGTGATGGGGCTGATGCACTCCGCGCTGGCCGGTTTCACCGTGAGCGGGCTCTGGTTCCTGATCTTCTCCGGTTACCATTTGCGCAAAGCCCGGGCGTATAACGCCGTGGCAGTCGCATAAGAGAACAAGGGGCCTGCGGGCCCCTTGGTTTTGGCAGGGGCTTTGGTTAGCATGCGCCCCATCACTCCCGTTTCGGAACCCCATCATGGCTTCACTGCACTACAAATTTGCCACCATGAACTCAGGCAAATCGACCCAGCTCATCCAGGCCCACTTCAACTATCTGGAGCGTGGCATGTATCCGCTGGCCATGACGCCCGCCATCGACGATCGCTTCGGTGCCGGTGTCATCAGTGCCAGGGTCGGCCTTGAGCTGAAAGTGGAGGTGTTCAGCGACAGCTGCGATCTCTTCGAGATGGTCAAGGCGCGTCACGCAAAGCGGCACATCGATGTCTTCATCGTTGACGAGGCGCAGTTCCTGACCCGTGAGCAGGTCTACCAGCTCGCCCGCATCGTCGACGAGCAGGACATTCCGGTGATCGCCTATGGTCTCAAGACCGATTTTCGCGGCGAACTGTTTCCCGGCTCCTACCACCTGCTCTGTCTGGCGGACAAGTTCGAGGAGCTAAAAAGCATCTGCTGGTGCGGCAACAAGGCCCACATGAACTCGCGGGTCAACGAGGCGGGGCAGGTGATGCGCGACGGTGAGCAGGTGGAGATCGGCGGCAACGATCGCTATGTGTCGCTCTGCCGCAAGCACTATCTGGAAGGACGGGCCTTCAAGTAACCCGTGGCTGGCTCGTGCAGCCTGGACACCAAAGAGGGCGCCCATCTGGCGCCCTCTTTGTCTGTGGGAGTCAGTCGATCTCGATGTCGACGGGGGCGATGATGGGGTCGGCCGCCGGCAGGCGGTGGAAGAGCTGGCGAAAATGCTGCTGTACCCGGCCTATGTCCACCAGGGACATGCCGGAGGCGAAGCCGAACCAGACGTAGAGCCCGGTGAGGTCGCGAAACATGGGAGGGAGGTAGCGGGGGGCGTCGATGAGCCCCTCCAGATAGTGCTGATAGAGCACGGGAATGTCGTCCAGGGTCACCTTGCCGACGAACAGCATGGGCAGGATCTCCGGCACCCCCTCCAGCACGGCGCTGCGAATGAAGTTAACCGTCTCCACATAGCCCTTCACATAGGAGAGATCCTTGGTAAAGCAGGCGCCCCCCTCGACCATGCCACCGCGAAACACCCGCTGGGTGATCTTGTAGGCGTCGTGCTCGCTGGCCCCCTTGGCCACGAAGTGGCGGAACACCTCGATGAAATCGGCGCCACGCTCCGCCATGTCGATGGCCATGACCCGATCCGAGATGCGCTTGGCCCTGTCCGGGAAGGAGCTGAACGTGAGGGTCTCGATGAGTACCGCCAGCCCCTCCTGACAGGCGGTGATGCGGGGTGAGCCGGCGCCGAGCCAGGTGGCGTAAGATTGCTGGCGGCCGTTGAGGGTGGTGCCGACGTGAACCCAGCCTTCGTGTACCTCCAGCACCTGCAGATCGAGCTCCGAGAAACGGGCATGAGAGTTGAGCTTGATGTAATCCCCCCCGGCGGCGGCATCGGAGACGATGCCATCGCTGAGCTTGACCTGGACTGTGCCGTCGCTGAAGTAGCTCGACAGCTTGCCCTGCAACCTCGCCACCGCGGCTTCCCCCTCGAACTCCTTGGGGTAGGGGCGCACCAGGTGGCGGGCGCCGGGCAGGGAGAAGATATCGCACAATCTGGCCCCCAGCTCCTTCAGGGTCTTGCGATCCCCGCGCAGGTGATCGCTTGCCGAGCCGTAGAGGCGCTGGCTGTAGCGCTGAAAGTCCGGCTGCCCGCGCTGGCGCAGCATCTCGATGACCACCATGTACTGATCCACCGTCTCTTGCAGGATCCGGCCGAGATCGTCCTGGGGGCCGAGGCGCCGGCGGATCCTGTCCCTCAGCTCCTTGAGCTCAAGGTACTTGTTGCGGGGATCGAACCCCAGGGGGAGGGATTCATAGAAGTGCCTGTCGATGGCGGGCAGTGCCTTGCCGCCACTTGCCAGAAAGTCGCTTTGCAGGTGACGGGGCCATTTGATGGCATCCAGGATGCGGATGGGTTTTTGCAGGGCGAGCAGTTCATCCGAGAGGGATTTGAGGTGCAGGCGATACTTTTCTTGGATGGTCATCGGGCTCTTTGGAGGCGAGTGCGCTACGAGAATGGCTGAGTATAGGCACAGGGCCTGTCAAAAAGAAGCGAGACGACGGGGATCCGGCCTGTGTGCTTTTGGTTGTCTGAAAATTGGTTTAGACTGCGCCCCTTGATCTCTACCGTGTCGTGAAAATGATGAATATCCCCAGCTCTGAAATGATAATGCGTTGGTTGCAACAGGCCCGGATCGAGCACTATGTGTGCGATCAGTGTCATGGCATCCACATGGTCTCCCTGCAGTCCGTCGAGGGCATCCAGGAGAGCCGGATCTTCGTGGAAGAGGAAGGGCTGCTGTTCTCATCCGAGCTGGAAGTGCGCCCCTCATCGCTGCTGCCCCTGGTGGCCGAACTGGGTCGTCTCAACATGCAATATCCGTCCCTCAAGGTGTTCCTCGACATCATCGATGACAACCTGCCACGCCTCGTTGTGGGTCACACCGTCTTTACCAAGGCGGGTCTCACCGTCGAGCAGTTCCTGCTGTTCGTTGAAAGCACTACGGCAGCCACCCATGAAGTGGTTTCCGAATGTGAACGCCTTGGCTTCCTCAATCTGCCTGAAATCCAGGTCGCACCGGAATCCGTTCACTGACCTCAGCACCTGAACTGTGCGTTTAATGTGCGAACGGTTCGCTGCGGCTAAAAAGCCGTTGACGGCGGCGGGGCTTTCCCCTAAATTACGCCCCGTTCCAGCGCAACGGCGCAGCGAACACCGTGTTGGCTGAACACGTTAAACCACAGACAAAATTTGGTGCGGTATCCGAGAGGCTGCCCACCGACGAAGTCGGCAAGATGCACGCGCAGCGCGCTCCGAAAGCCACTTCAAACAGTAAAAATTTGGTGAGGTGTCCGAGTGGCTGAAGGAGCACGCCTGGAAAGTGTGTATACGGCAACGTATCGAGGGTTCGAATCCCTCCCTCACCGCCAAATAAAACAAAAGGCCCCGTCGCAAGACGGGGCCTTTTGTTTTTCCGGTAACCGGCAATCTGGTCTCTACCCGGTATCGACAGGCGGGTGGACTAGCCCTGCTGGAGTGGCATAGGCCGTACACCGGGCGACACCGGGATGTAGTCTGGTCAATGCCTCCCTTGCTGTCAGGTTTATCCTGATCGGTTTATCGCTCCCTAACCTTGTCCCGTCCCGTTATCTCTTCAACCTGGAGATATAGGGGATATTCCGGTACTTGTGCTCCCAGGGCAGGCCGTAGCCCACCAGCAGATCATCGCTCGTCATCTCGTAGGCATAAAACTGCTCGGCGGGGATAGCCACGCGCCCTGGTTTGACAAACAGGGTCGCGATGGACAGGGAACGTGGCGCAAACGCCTGCAGGTGCGCGACCAGCCGCCTCATGGTACCCCCCGATTCGATGGCGTCGTCCATCAGGATGACGTCTCTGCCCTGGATGCCGACATTGTTGCGAAAGACGATGGGAGAGGCATTGTGGCGCTCCCCCGGAGTGTGGGGGCAGGAGATGTAGTCCATGGCGATGTCAAAGCGCAGCGCCCTGACGACATCGGCGGTAAACAGCATGCCGCCCGGCACCACGGTGATCACCACCGCCTCCGTGAATCGCTCGTTGAGCCGTTTGGCGATGACCTCGACGCCGAGCGCAATGTCCTCGGTATTTAATACCACGTCGCCGAAAACAGGGTTTCTCATGGCAGCTCCTGACAGGTTGTAGAAAGAGGGGTGGCCCGGGGTGCCAGCCCCACGCCTCTGCTGAGGAGCAGGGCCAGCACCATCAGCAAAACGACGCCGTGGAGGGCAGCCGGCAGACCGAATGCGTCGGCGACAAAGCCGACCAGGGAGGGGCTGGAGAGCAACCCGACATAGCCCAGGGTGGCGTCGCTTATCTGGGCGTTCAGTTTGGCTAAGGGGATGATGGAGGCCCAGGCCGCCGTGGCAAAGCCCGAGCAGAAGAAGGTGGCTCGGGTGGCGAGCCGCTCGTGCCGGGGCCGCCGACTGGAGAGTGTGGACAACATGGGGTCTCCTTGGATGACAGTCGAAGGAGGGGGCTGTGCCTGGGATCCTCCGAGCGAGGAGGTCATGCTATGATCATTTCGAGCTCATATGAACAAAAATGATCTTGTATTTGTTTGTATGTGTCCGTTGTGGCGATATGATGACCGCGATCAGCATGCATACATCCGAGGTAACAGCATGATCACGCTCATCATCACGGAGATGGACGGCACCTTCCTCATATAGCAGGGGGGATAACAACCGAGCCCTGTTTGCCGAGGTGGTTGCCTCCATGGCGCAGCAGGGGATACATTTTGCGCCCTGCACGGGAAAACAGGTCGATCGGGTCGAGGCGCTGCTGGGTAGCGCCCTGGGCCTGGCCATCATCCGTCGGTTGGAGCGTCTGCCGGGCGAGCATATCGTCATCGCCTGCACGGCGGCCTGCGCGGCGATCCGGGAGGAGGTGCCGGATCATCTGAAAGCCCTGGTGCGCCGCTCTTACACCCAGGTGCAGACGGTCGCCGATTTTGGTGACATCACCGCGGACGTTGTGAAGATCACCGTCTATGACGAGCAGGGTCGCTGCCTGGATCTGCGGGGCCAGCTTGGCGAGTGTGATGACGAGGCCTACATAGTGGCGTCCGACCAGCAGTGGATAGACATCGCCAATGCCGGCGTGCACAAGGGGACAACGGTGGCCAGGTTGCAGCAGCTGGTCGGCGCCGGTCGTCATGAGACCCTGGTCTTTGGCGACGGGCTCAATGACATCGAGCTGATGGCGTGCGCCGACTTCAGTTTCGCCATGCGCAATGGCCACGACGGACCAAGGACGCCGCCCATTTCATCACCCGCTCGAACGATGATGATGCCGTCATGCATACCATCTTGCAACTGCTCGCACTGCAGAGGCAGAGGCAGGGGGCGTGAGGCGGGCCGGGCGATGATCGCCCGGCCATTACAAGGGAACACCATGGACAAGTATTCACCGGAGGAGCGACGGCTCCTCATTCTGGATCTGCTGGCCGCGCACCACAAAGTGATGGCGGCGGAGCTGGCGGAGCCGCTGGGCACCACGGAGGCGACCATCAGGCGGGATCTGCGCTATCTGGCCGATGAGGGGCGCTGCAAGCGCATTCACGGTGGCGCCATCTCCCTGTCGCCCCAGACGGGGACCCTGACCGAGCGCAGTACCCAGCATGTTGCGCAGAAGCAGGCCCTGGCCGTGGCCGCCTTGAGCCTGGTCAAACCGAACCAGCTGATCTTCCTGGATGCCAGCAGCACCCACCTGCTGCTGGCCTCCCTCATGCCGGAGCACCAGAGCCTGACGGTGGTGACCAACAGCCCGGCCATCGCCTGCCGGCTGCTGGAGAGACCCGGCATCAGGACCATCCTCCTCGGTGGCGAGCAGGATCCGCTGGTCGGCGGGGCCGTCGACATCACGGCGGCAGAGGGCATCAACAAGTTCCGCTTCGACCTCGGCTTTCTGGGGGTCTGCGCCTGGTCCTCGGATCTTGGCTTCAGCGCCGTGCATTACCAGGACAGCGAGTTCAAGCGCCGGGTCGCGGAGCGTTGCGGCTCGCTGGCGGTGCTGTGCAATGACGACAAGCTGGAGTCCCTGGCCTCCTACCCCTTCCTGCACGCTGCGGATCTCGACTACCTGATCTGCACCCGGCAGGATCCGGTCCTGGTCAAGACGCTCGAAGGGGAGGGCTGCACCGTGATCACCGCCGGCTGATGCCGCCGCGAGAAGAGCGGGGGGAGGCCGGGGGCTGGAAGCAGCCCATAAAAAACGCCCCGTTCCCGGGGCGTTGGGAACGGGGCGCCTGCCAGCGTCCTCAGGCGAGGTCGAAGCGATCCAGGTTCATCACCTTGGTCCAGGCCGCCACAAAGTCCTTCACGAACTTCTCCTTGGCATCCGCACTGGCGTAGACCTCTGCCAGGGCGCGAAGCTGGGAGTTGGAACCGAACACCAGATCGACCCGGGTTCCGGTCCACTTCACCTTGCCGCTCTGGCGATCACGGCCTTCATAGACTCCCGGGCTGACCGCCGCCGGCTTCCACTCCGTGCCCATGTCGAGCAGGTTGACGAAGAAGTCGTTGGAGAGGGTGCCCGGGGTGGCGGTAAAGACCCCGTGGCAGTTGCCCGCGTTGGTGCCGAGCACCCGCATGCCGCCCACCAGTACCGTCATCTCGGGGGCACTCAGGGTGAGTAGCTGCGCCTTGTCGATCAGCATGGTCTCCGCGAAGCCCGCGCACTCGCCCGCGTAGTTGCGGAACCCGTCTGCGAGGGGCTCGAGCACGGCAAAGGAGTCGACGTCCGTCTGCGCCTGGGAGGCATCCATCCGGCCCGGAGTGAAGGGCACGGTCACGGCGACACCGGCTCTCTTCGCGGCCTG
Source organism: Aeromonas sp. R6-1 (assembly GCF_040908165.1). Taxonomy (NCBI): domain Bacteria; kingdom Pseudomonadati; phylum Pseudomonadota; class Gammaproteobacteria; order Aeromonadales; family Aeromonadaceae; genus Aeromonas; species Aeromonas sp. R6-1. Next base: position 37,014 of record NZ_JBFODF010000046.1, on the reverse strand, counting down.
CTCGACCCCCACGCCGCCCGCTAGGACGATGAGATCGGCCAGGGATATCTTCTTGCCGCCGGTGGCGGAAGCGTTGAAGGTCTGCTGTATCCCGTCGAGGGCCTGAAGCACTTTCGCAAGCTGGGCAGGCTGGTTCACGGCCCAATCCTTTTGCGGGGCGAGCCGGATGCGGGCACCGTTGGCGCCACCGCGTTTGTCAGAGCCACGGAAGGTGGACGCTGAGGCCCAGGCGGTCGACACCAGCTCGGCCACGGACAGGGAGGCTGCCAGGATCTTCTCCTTGAGCAGGGCCACGTCCTTGTCATCGATCAGGGGATGATTGACGGCGGGGATGGGGTCTTGCCAGATCAGCTCCTCTTTGGGTACCTCCGGCCCCAGGTAGCGGGCGATGGGGCCCATGTCACGGTGGGTCAGCTTGAACCAGGCGCGGGCGAAGGCATCGGCGAAGGCCTGCGGATCCTCGTAGAAGTGGCGGGAGATCTTGCCAAACTCGGGGTCAAAGCGCAGGGTCAGGTCGGTAGTGAGCATGGTCGGCTTGTGGAACTTGCCCGGGATGTGCGCATCGGGAATGATCTCCGGTGCATCCTTGGCCACCCACTGCTTGGCGCCGGCAGGCGACTTGGTCAGCTCCCACTCGTAGTTGAACAGATTTTCAAAGAAGTTGTTGCTCCACAGGGCCGGTGTCTTGGTCCAGGTCACTTCGAGCCCGCTCGAGACGGTGTCCTTGCCATGGCCGCTGCCGTAGTCGCTCATCCAGCCGAGGCCCTGGGCCTCCAGAGGCGCGGCTTCCGGCTCAGGCCCCTTGTGGGATTCGGGCGCGGCGCCGTGGGCCTTGCCGAAGGTGTGGCCGCCCGCGATAAGGGCGACCGTCTCTTCATCGTTCATGGCCATGCGACCGAAGGTGGAACGGATGTCCTTGGCAGCCTCCATGTAGTCACCGCTGGCGTTGGGCCCTTCCGGGTTGACGTAGATGAGGCCCATGTGGGTGGCACCGAAGGGGGCCGTAAGCTCGCGATCGCCCTTGACCCGATCGGGATCGACCCCGAGCCAGGCAATTTCATCCCCCCAGTTGACGTCCTGATCCGGCTCCCACACGTCGGGCCGCCCACCGCCAAAGCCGAAGGTGCGAAAACCCATGGTCTCCAGGGCGACGTTGCCGGCGAGGATCAGCAGATCGGCCCAGGAGATCTTGTTGCCGTATTTCTGCTTGATGGGCCAGAGCAGGCGACGGGACTTGTCGATGTTGACGTTGTCAGGCCAGCTGTTGAGGGGGGCGAAGCGCTGTTGGCCACGGCCGCCGCCACCGCGACCGTCGGTGGTGCGATAGGTACCCGCAGCATGCCAGGTCATGCGGATGAACTGGGGGCCGTAGTGACCGAAGTCCGCCGGCCACCACTCCTGGGAATCCGTCATCAGCTTGACCAGATCTTTCTTGAGTGCCTTGTAATCCAGGCTGGCGAAGGCCTTGGCGTAGTCAAAGTCCTTGTCCATGGGATCGGCGCCGGGGGAATGCTGATGCAGCAGATCCAGCCGCAACTGGTTCGGCCACCAATCTCGATTGGTTCTGCCGACGCCGGCGGTGTGGTTGAAGGGGCATTTGCTTTCTTCACTCATCTCTGTCTCTCCTTGGCAGTCATGTGCAATGCAGACAACTCAGTATGGGAACTTTTCCTGCAACCGGCGGGGCATGTGACAGGTTGGGCCTTGGACCGGCATCGGGGGGTTATCAATAACTCCTTATATTTCAGCTAATTGATTAAGGATGGGATGACCGTATTACGAAAAGATGAATCGGTGCCATCGAATTTGGCTCTCCTGACATGGGATAAGAGAAGGAAGGAGCGCCCTGGCAGCCGTGTTATCAATCTTTTTATCCATAACACGAAGGATCAGACCTGGACTTGCGCTGGGTCATGGCATGGGGAGGGCTTGTCTTGAGCGGGGTAGAAAACCCCATTTTTGTGACGGCGGTCCGGATTGCATCCTGAGCAGGGCGACGGCGCCAGAGGATGGGGTGGGGGTGTTGCGCCAAAAAGCGGGCGGCGCAGAAACAAAAAGACCGGCCAGTGGCCGGTCCAAACAGACAGCGTGCTGCTGTCTCATCAGGCTGATCCCAGCCTGGAGGGGAATAATGGGGTGGCTGATGGGGCTCGAACCCACGACAACCGGAATCACAATCCGGGACTCTACCAACTGAGCTACAGCCACCACTGAAATCTGCCTTCGATACAGTAATCAAACTCATGTGTATCGATGGCGCGCCCTGCAGGATTCGAACCTGCGACCCACGGCTTAGAAGGCCGTTGCTCTATCCGACTGAGCTAAGGGCGCGTTGTATCAAGAAATCCGGGGATTTCCCGATGAACCTGGTCGGTGATAAAGGATTCGAACCTTTGACCCTCTGGTCCCAAACCAGATGCGCTACCGGGCTGCGCTAATCACCGAAAATTCGCCATCCAGCATACCTTCGGCGGCACCACTGGGCAACGGGCGGGCATCATACCCAAGCGCCAAAGTCAGCGTCAACGACTTTTTCCACCAGTAAATTCAAGTGCCTACTTATTGCCCTCCCTGCGAGAGCCGCTAACACCCGCGCCAAAAAAATGCGACAATGCGCCGCAGTTGAACACATGGTGAGTGAAGAACGATGTCTGCCAAAATCATTGATGGAAAACAGGTTGCGCAAACGATTCGCAATCAGGTCGCCGCGCAAGTCCAACAGCGGTTGGCGCAGGGGAAACGGGCACCGGGTCTGGCTGTGATCCTGGTGGGGCTGGATCCGGCCTCCCAAGTCTATGTGGGCAGCAAACGTCGCGCTTGTGAAGAGGTGGGATTTGTCTCCCGCTCCTATGACCTCAGCGCCACGGCGACACAAGCGGAGCTGCTGTCCCTGATCGACCAGCTCAACGAGGATCCGGAAGTAGACGGCATCCTGGTGCAGTTGCCCTTGCCGGCCCACTGCGATACCACCCAGGTGCTGGAGCGCATTCGTCCCGACAAGGACGTTGATGGCTTCCATCCCTACAACGTGGGTCGTCTGGCCCAGCGCATCCCGGCGCTGCGACCCTGCACCCCCAAGGGGATCATGACCCTGATCGAGACCACCGGCGTCAAGACCCATGGTCTGCATGCGGTGGTGGTCGGGGCTTCCAACATCGTGGGGCGCCCCATGACGCTGGAGCTGCTGCTGGCCGGTTGCACCACCACCACCTGTCACCGCTTCACCCAGGATCTGGAGACCCAGGTGCGTCGGGCCGACTTGCTGGTGGTGGCGGTGGGCAAGCCCAACTTCATTCCGGGGGAGTGGGTCAAACCCGGTGCCCTGGTGATCGACGTGGGCATCAACCGCCTTGCGGACGGCTCCCTGGTGGGAGATGTGGAGTATGAGACCGCGCGCAATCACGCCGCCTTCATCACGCCGGTACCGGGTGGCGTGGGCCCCATGACGGTCGCCAGCCTGATGGAGAACACCCTGAGCGCCTGCCAGGATTACCACGACGCCTGATGAGGGCGCCGGGCAGAAAAGAGAAAGGGAAGGCATTGCCTTCCCTTTTTTATTGCGTCACTCGCCCGGATCGCTACTGGATATCAGAGGAGGGCCAGGGCGGCGGCCAGATCGGCAATCAGGTCGTCGGCGTCTTCCACCCCGATGCTGAAGCGGATGAGATCGTCATTGACTCCGGCGGCGAGGCGGCTTGCCTCGTCCATGGCGGCGTGGGTGGTGCTGGCCGGATGGCAGGCCAGGCTCTCGAGATCGCCGAGGCTCACCGCCTGCACGAAGAGTTGCAGGTTGTCGAGCAGGGTGGCGCAGCGCTCAAACCCGCCTTCCAGCTCGATGCTCACCATGCCGCCAAAGCCGCTGGCGAAGGCGCCGAGGGCATCGTGGCCCGGATGGCTGGCAAGGCCCGGGTAGATCACCTTCTTCACCGCCGGGTGGGCATCCAGGAACTCGGCCACCTTCTGGGCGTTGTGCAGGTGGGCATCCATGCGCAGGGGAAGGGTCTTGACCCCCCGTTGCAGCAGGTAGGCCTCCTGGGGGCCGATGGGAGAGCCGATGTGCTTGAGGGCCACGGTGCGAATCGACTTCATCAGCGCGTGAGAGCCCGCCACCACCCCGGCGATGATGTCGCCGTGACCGCCCAGGTACTTGGTGCCGCTGTGCATGACGATGTCGATGCCAAGCTCGAGCGGGCGCAGCAGATAGGGGGTGAGGAAGGTGTTGTCACACACCGTGATGGCACCCACCTTGCGGGCCGCCTCCACCACCACCCGCGGATCCACCACCTTGAGGGTGGGATTGGTCAGGGTTTCAAAGAGTACCACCTTGGTGGCGGGGCGGATGTTGGCCAGCAGCGCCTGATCGCTCTCGTAGGCGGTGATCTTGATGCCGGCGCGGCTGAAGGTCTGCTTGAGGAAGGCATCGGTGCCGCCGTAGAGGGGGCCGATATAGGCCACTTCATCACCGCTGTCTGCCAGGGCATACATGATGGCACTCACCGCCGCCATGCCGCTGGCCACCACCAGTGCCTCATCTGCACCTTCGAGGGCTGCCAGCTTCTGCTCCAGTTCGGCGGTGGTAGGGTTGCCAAAGCGGCTGTAGATGAAGCCGGGGGCTTGACCTGCGAAGCGCTCCTTGCCCGCCTGGGCGTTGAAGTAGCTGAAGGTGCTGCTCTGGTAGAGCGGGGTGGTGAGGGCGCCGGTCTGGGGATCGATCCGCTGGCCGCTGTGCACGCTCATGGTCTTGAATTTCATTTTTTTACTCCGTCATTGTCAGGTCGTTGCCCGACTGCTTGTGTTATCCGGGGCGCCGTCGCGCCCCTTTTTTAATGTCGATTGGCGGGTTGTCAGACTAGCGCTGGCTCGCGCTGCGGCTCGCCTGCATAGTGGCGGGCCGCCACATCCGGGTGGGAGCGCAGCCTCCCCTTTAGCACGTTCTCCCCCACCTGATAAAAGAGCGGGTTGGCGGGATCGCTCTGGGGCCCTTCTGCCAGCGCCGCCAGCTCGGGGGAGAGGCTAAGCAGTGGCACAGTCGCATCCAGCCTGGCCGCCATGAAGAAGGCGCAGGAGAGGCGCGATACCCCGGGAGGGGGGCTCTGCACCCGGTGCAGGGTGGCCTTGAGGTAGCCGTCGGACGCGAGCTCCAGCAGCTCGCCGATGTTGACCACCAGGGCGCCCGGCAGGGGGGGCGCGGGGATCCAGCCATCCGCCGTCTCCACTTCGAGCCCGGAATGATCGTCCTGCATCACCAGCGTCAGGTAGCCGGGATCCTTGTGGGCACCTACCCCCTGACCACTGCTGCCTTCCGGTTGTCCGGGGTAGTGAATGAGCTTCATGTGCTGGTAGGGGGCACCGCGAATGCTCTCGTCAAATACGCAGGCGGGCTGCCCCAGCACCTCTGCGAAGGCGTCCAGCAGGGTGAGGGTGATGTCGCTCAGTCGATCCTGCCATGCCAGCAGACGTGTCTTCATCTCGGGCAGGGCGGCGGGCCACTGATTGGGGCCGATGAGGCGCTGCCAGGGTTCACGAATGTGCGCCACAGGCAGGGCCTGGGCCTCGTTCATGATATCGAACTGCTCCCGCAGATCCGGCCGTGCCCGGGTGAGCTCTGCCCCCACCTGGTTGTAACCGCGAAAGTGGGGGGAGTGGACCATCTGCACCGCCAGTTTTTCTTCAAGTGGCAGGGCGAAGAAGCGGGCGGCGAGCGCCAGGGTCTCCTGGCGCGCCGATTCGCTCAGATCATGGCCCACCAGATAGAAAAAGCCCACTTCGCGGGCGGCCTGGCCAAGCTGCGTCAGCATCTGGCTGCGTGCAGCCGGGGTGCCCTTGAGGGCGGCGAGATCGATGATCGGCAATGATGGGGTGGTCATGGGCATCTCCTCACTTTCCGTGAACGGGGTCTGCGTGCCCCGGCGTGCGGGGTGTTGCGAAACCGGGGCGCACTCTTCTTGAGTGGCGCCGTTTGGGTTGAGGGTGATGCTACTGTTCGAGGTTATAAGGTGGAAGCAACAAAATATTCTTAGTTATATACAAAATTCGAAATGGAATTCGGACTTGAGCGAATGGAACGAGCAACGGGCGGCTCAGGCGGCGATCTGCCGTACCGGGTGAGAGCGACATTGGCGTGACGGGATAGACGGAGGGAGGCATCCGCCTCCCTCCGTGTGACTGTCATGGGAAGGGTTGCTGGCGCGCCTTTCCTCAATAACCCAGGGTGAAACGCTGGCGCAGGTGAGCCGGTGCTTGCGCCTCGTTCAGCACCCCGTCCGCCAGATCGCCGACCGTGATCCCGGCGGGCTGCTCGCCGCTGAACAGCACTTGATCCGTGCCAAGGCGGTAACCGCCGCGCTTCTCGCCGGGTTCGAGGAACACGGGCGGGGAGACGAAACGCCAGTCGAGGGTGGTTTCCCGGCGAAGGGCGATGAGACCGTCCCGGGCCGCGAGGGCCCCTTGCTTCCACTCTGCCGGGAACTCCGGGGTGTCCACCAACTGCACGCCCGGGGCGATTTCCAGACTGCCGGCACCGCCGACCACCAGCAGCCAGCTCCCGGCGTCGTTGGCGGCGGCCACGATGGCGCTGGCCCCCTTGAGGTACTGATCGTAGATGTTCGGGGCACTCCAGCCCGGGTTGTAGGTACTGATCACCCGATCGTGCCCCTTGAGCACCTTGGCCAGTGCCTGGCTGTCCTGGGCGTCCACCGCCACGGCGGTGACTTGCGGGTGAGCGGCGACCTTGCTCACGTCACGCACGATGGCGGTGACCTGATGACCGCGGCTGACGGCCTCCTGGAGGATGGCTGAACCGACAAAACCGCTGGCACCGATGAGGGCAATCTTCATGGGAATTCTCCTTCACTGTGGGAATGGGGCTATCCTACGCCCCCGAGTGTGATTTAATAATCCACTTAAAATTGCATTCACTTGTAAGCAGGGCTTCATAATGGATCAGCTCAGACGCTACGCCATCTTCGCGGCCGTGGTGGAGGCGGGCAGCATGACCGGTGCCGCCAAGGCCCTCGGCATGACCCCGTCCGCCGTCAGCCAGCATATCAGTCAACTGGAGAGCCAGCTCGGCCTGCCCCTGCTGCACCGCTCCACCCGCCGCCTCAGCCTGACCGAAGCGGGGGAGGTGGTGTGGCAGGGCTGCCAGTCGTTGCAGCAGACCCTGAACGACACCGAGCTGCGCCTCTCGGAGGTGCGCGACAGCCTGCTCGGAGAAGTGCGGATCACCGCGCCGGTGGGGATGGCCGGCCAGCCCCTGGCGCGGGCGTTTTCGCCGCTGCTGCAGGCGCACCCGGGCCTGGGCATCCAGATCATTGCCGACGACGAGAAGCGGGATCTCATCAAGGATCGCATCGACGTGGCGCTGCGGGTCGGCACGCTTGAAGATTCCACCCTGGTGGCGCGCAGGCTGGGTCAGACCCGGATGCTGCTGTGTGCCTCGCCCGCCTATCTGGCACGCAAGGGCACGCCGCGCAGCCCGGCGGATCTGCTGGCCCACGACTGGCTGGCCTCGGACATGCTGGGGGGCGGGATACTGCTGCTGGACGAAAAGGGGGAGGCCCACAAGATCAAGCCCAAGCCCAGGGTGCTGTGCAACAACGTCTTGCCCCTGCGCCAGTTTACCCTGGCAGGGCAGGGGATTTCGCTGCAACCGGAAGGTGAAATAGAAGAAGATCTCGCCATCGGTCGGTTGCTCGTGCTGCTGCCGGGCTTTTTGGCCCCTCCCATGGAGATCCATGCCATCACCCCCCAGCGGGAGATCCCGGAGAAGGTGCGGCGGGTGATCAGCGCCCTTCGCAGCCACTTTGCCGAGCATGGCCAGAGCCGTCTACCTTGAGCGAGGCGGGATGAATAGCCAGGCGGTGCGCCGGCCTTGCGGTCGGCGCGACACCCCTGTTTAATGTGGCCCTCCCGGGCCAGAGCGCCCTCTGCTGGCGTGGTCTCAAGCGCATCATGACACCGACTTCTCCCCTCCCATCCCGTGAGCCGGCGCCCGAGGCGCGCGCCCACCTCACCCGCATCGAGCGAGTGCTCGACTACATCCATGCCAATCTGGATCAGCCGCTCTCCCTGGAGGCGCTGGCCCGGCAGAGCTGCTGGTCCCGCTGGCAGTTGCAACGGGTATTCCTGCATGAGACGGGCCAGACGGTGGCTCACTATGTGCGCGAGCTGAAGCTGAGCATGGCGGCGGAGGCGCTGCTCTCCACCCGGCTGCGGGTGCTGGATGTGGCGCTGGATCACGGGTTTGGCTCGGAAGTGAGTTTCAGCCGCGCCTTCAAGCAGCAATTTGGCTGCTCGCCGCTGGCGTATCGCAAGCGGGGCCTGCGGCTGGGGCTGCGCACGCCCCTGGTGCGGGCGGCGGTCCCCCGCTCTGCCTCTCCCAATCTGGTGCAGGTGCGCATAGAGAGCCTGCCGGTGTTCACCTTGCAGGGGGTCAGGGGCACGATCCGGGGGTTGTTCGATGCCTCACCGGATTTTCAGCAGACGGTGCCCGCCATCTGGCGAGCGCTGCGCGAGACGGGGGCGCTGGACTTGTCGAGGGAATGGCTGGGGGTGGTGGATGTGTCGGGGGCAGGGGAGCGGCTGCCTTACTGGGCCGGAGTGGCCACGACGGCGCCTACGCCCCCCGGCCTGTCGAGTCTCAACGTGCCGGCCCAGGAGTATGCCGTGCTCACCCACAAAGGACCCATTGCCCAGCTGGGGGAGAGCCTGCACTGGTTCATCCTGCACTGGCTGCCGGAATCGGCATACCGGGGGCTGGACGGTTTCGAACTGGAGCGCTATGCCCCCGGCTTTGACGGCCAGCAGCCCGACGCCACCATGGAGTACTGGCTGCCCGTCGCCCCCCGTTAGGGAAGAAGGCTCATCCCGGCATGGCGCCGGGATGGCTCCGGGCGTGTGGCGCTGGTCAGGAGATCAGTGAACTGGGCCGGTGGCAGCGGCTTGGCGAAGTAGAAGCCCTGCAGGTAATCGATGCCATAGTGGCGTGCCATCTCGACCTGCTCCTGTGTCTCCACCCCCTCGGCGACCAGAGCCAGCCCCATGCGATGGGCGAGATCCAGGATGTTTTCGACGATATGGCGGGAGGGGCCTTCCTCTTTCATTCCCTTGATAAAGCTGCGATCGATTTTGATGATGTCCACATGGAACATCTGCAGATAGCAGAGGCTGGAGTGGCCGGTGCCAAAGTCATCGATGGCGATGAGCACGCCCAGCTCGTCCAGGGCATCGAAGATGGCGCGGGTCTGCTCGTCCGCATCCACCATCTCCCGCTCCGTCACCTCGAGCACCAGGCGCAGATCCTGGCCCGGGAAGGCGCGAAGAAAGTCGCGGCACTCGGCGACGATGTCCCGGTTTTTGAAGTGCTGGGCGCAGACATTGACGGCGACGTGAAAGCCGGGGGGCAGCCTGTTGGCCACCCCGACCAGATAATCCCGGGTCTGGGCCATCAACTGGCGGGTCATCGGCACTATGTAGCCGCTCTCCTCCGCGAGGGGAATGAAGTGGTTGGGGGCAATCATCCCTTGTGTGGGATGACGCCAGCGCATCAGCACTTCACAACCGCGCAGGCGCCCCTGTTTGTCCATCACGGGTTGCAGATGGGGGATGAACTCCCGGGCCGCCATGGCTCTGGCAAGCTCGCTGCGGGGGGAGCCGCTGCGCCCCCTCAGATAGAAGGTGAGCAGCCCCAGCAACAGCGCCAGCACAGGGGCGGCAAGCAGGTTCTCCTGGTTGTACGCCCAGGCAAACGCCAGCACTTCCTTGTAACCGTTGAGCGCCACCAGGCGATAGGGATGAGCGGTGGGCTCGCTCTGTTGCAGACGTTGTCCCCCTTCCAGCAGGCGGGCTGCGGGCAGGGTCCTGCCGTGGCCATCGAGGGCCTGGTCCCCGAGGAGGAAGAAGAGGTTGTCCTCTCCCATCACGGCCTGCAAGGCGCCGAAGATGTGGAAGCCGTCCAGCTCCACCAGCAGGGTGCGATCGCCGGATGGCTGACGGTAGAGGATGGCGGTCTGCCCGGTGATGGGGCTGTGTCTGGCGAGGATCAGTGTCTGGTTGCCCGCCGGGCCGCGAGGAATATCCCGGGTGAGGATGGGCCTGTGCAGGGTGGTACAGCGCAGTTGCTGGCCCTCCAGCACATAGAGTGCCCGCGCATAGGGGGAGGCGGTGATGAGGTCGCGCAGGGCCAGTTGCTCATCCTGGCAGCGGCCCATGGCGAGGGGGTGGGCGGCCTTGACCAGGGACTGACTGTCGTTGATGGCACTCTCTATCATGGCCCTGGCATGGTTCAGGCTGCGCGCGTTGTCCTTGCGAAGGCCGCTGGCCGCCTGCAGGAGGTTGAGGGCGGTGAGGCCGACCAGCAAGAGGAGCCCGAGCACGATGGCCAGACGCAGACGCTGTGCCAGGGGATCAGTCGGCATGGTGCACCCGATTCTTGCCGGCATCCTTGGCCTGATAGAGCGCCTGATCGACCCGCGCCAGCAGTTGCTCGGCGGACTCCTGTCGCCACAGTCCCAGCCCGGCAGAGAAGGTCACCACCAGGTCCGGTTCGCGCCATGGTCGCTGTGCCACCTGGGTGCGCCACTGCTCGAGCATCGTCAGTGCTCTGGTGCTGTCATCCCCGGGAATGATGATGGCCAGCTCCTCGCCGCCGTAGCGGTAGAGGGTGGCCTCCTGGCCTGCAATCTGCCGCCCTTCCCGGGCAACCGCCCGCAGGACGTCGTCACCGACCGGGTGGCCGTGGGTGTCATTGATGGATTTGAAGTTGTCCAGATCGATCAACCCCAGGCAGAAAGGGCGGCCGGCGATCAGCTGGTCGTCGAGTGCCTTGTCAAAGCAGCGGCGATTGAACAGACCCGTCAGGGCATCCGTGTTGGACGCCTCCACGGCTTCCAGCATCTGGCGATGGCTGTTCTGGATCTCCTGGTGCAACTGATCCCCTGGTTTGCCCGCGTGGATGCGTCCGGTGCGCATCAGGGCGATGATCTCGAAAATCATCTTGCTGAGCACATGACGCAAGGACCACCAGCAGAGCAGGCAGATCAGCATGCAGCCCACCAGGGTGATCTGGAGCTGGTGGGACTCGCTGCTGCTTACCTCCTTGAACCTGGCATCGCTGACGGCATAGATGACGAACCAGTCCGGGTTGGAGAAGGAGTGGTAGTAGAGGTGGGTCTGGCGCTTTGCATCGAAGAGGTGGTCGGCGCCGTTGGTCATCTGCTCGATGAGACGGCGGTCCATGCGATGGCGAAACAGGTTCCCCACATCCGAGTGCAGCAGGATGTCGCCCGCCCGATCGACCAGGTAGAACTCCCCCTTGAGAGGGCTCATGAGCTGACGCAGGGGATAGCTCATCTGCTCGAGATCCACGTTCATGGCCAGGGTACCGAGGAAGAACCCCTCCCTGTCGAGCAGGGGGCGGGAGACGGAGACGCTGCGGCTCTTGTCATCGAACTTGCTGGTGTAGTGGTCGGTGTAGTGCACGAAGAGGGTTCGTACGGCGGCCGCGAGAAACCAGGGGCGCTCCCTGGCATCAAAGTGCTCCCCGACCGGCAGATGAGGGACTGAGTTGAACCGCCCCTGCGGATCGGCGAGCAGGATGCTCTTCACATAGGGGGTGAGCGCCAACGTTTGCATCAGGGAGAGGCCAAGGGGCGTGTGATCCTCATTGAGGAAGGCATCCAGGCCTGATTCATCGATGACACTGCCCGTTTCGTTGAGGACATGCTCCAGTGACTTGAACTGTGGCTCGATGGACTGGGTCGCCATGTTGTGCACGAACATGGCCGCCACCTTGTGGTACTTGCGCTCGGCAGAGGTCCGGATGCTGACACTGACGGCCATCAGGGCGATAAGCAGGGTCAGGATGATGACTCCGAAGGTGAAGTTGAGCTGGGTATCGCAGTGCAGATTTTGGTGGGCGGTCTCATTCATAGGCGTGTGCTGATGGCTTGGTATTGTCTCAATCAGGGCTGATAAAAGGGTGGGCATACTATCGCCTCCTTTATCAATAGCGATTGACCAGGATCAACAAGGGGAGGGAGAACGCGACCATACTTGTCTGATGAGTGTGAATATGGGGGTTAAAATGCCGCCATGTTCTGAATATGTGATGGTTACTTGCTAGTTGGCTGTGAAAGTGAAGGCGGTGACCTTCATCAGGCGGCCATGATGAGCCCTCCCTGAGAGCTTCGACGGCGTTGCCATGTTGCTTCTGATAGGAGATGGCGTGCCTGCCACCCTCGCTTTTCCCGCTTCCCCGCCAACATGCCCCAAATTGTTAATATCGGGGCAAAATAGAACAATAAAATGCAAATGATATTTGTTACTATTCACATGCAGTAAGTAATCGAGGATCAGATGCAGCTTGTTCACCCCCCTTTGACCCTGGTCGCCGTGACCATCTCCACCCTGCTTGCAGGCTCTGTACAGGCCGCCGCGTCCGACAGCCAGGATACGGCCACCGCCGACGAGACCCTGACCGTGCTCGGCCAGACCTATCGCAACACCGCGACCAAGACCCGGCTCGACCCCATCGAGACGCCCCAGGCCATCTCGGTGGTGGATGGGGAGACCCTGTCGCTGCGCGGTGTCAGCTCGGTGAGCGAGGCGCTGCGCTACGTGCCCGGCGTCAACACCGAGCTGCGGGGCGGGGCGGTCAACCGGCTGGATCTGTTCAACATCCGTGGCTTTGACAACTACCAGAACTTCTATGACGGCCTGCTGCTTCAGTACAACGACTGGAACCTGCAACCCCAGATAGATCCGGTGGCCATCGAGCAGCTGGAGGTGTTCAAGGGGCCGACATCGGTGCTCTATGGCAGCATGCCCCCCGGCGGCATGGTCAACCTCATCGCCAAGCGCCCCCAGCGGGAGAGCAAGCACAACGTGAGCGTGGCGACCGGCACGGGCACCCTCAAGGAGATGACCCTCGACAGCACCGGTGCCATCAACGAGCAGCTCGCCTATCGGCTGGTGGGACTGGCCCGGGAGAAGGATGGCCAGGCGGTGACCTCGAAGGAGGAGCGCTACGTCTTTGCGCCGTCCCTGGACTGGCAGCTCGGCGAGCGCACCCTGCTGAACCTCAACCTTTACTACCAGAAGGATCCCGAGGCTGGCATCTACACCACTGTGCCCGCCAGCGGCTCGGCCAAGTCCAACCCCCTGGGGCAGCTTGGCAGCGACACCTTCCTTGGCGACGAGAACTGGAACGAGTACAACCGGGATGTGACCCTGCTGGGCTACAAGCTGAGCCACGACTTCAACGAGCGCTGGCAGGTGCTGCAAAATGCCCGCTACATGGATGCGTCTGCCTATCAGCGCAACACCTACAACGCGGCCCTGGCGGCGGACAACCGCACCCTGGCCCGCAACGCCTATCTCACCGATGAAGAGTCCCGGGGCGTTGTCATCGACAACCAGCTGGCGGGCAAGGTACAGACGGGCTCTGCCCAGCACAACCTGCTGCTCGGGGTCGACTACCAGTACCTGGATGCCCATGTCCTCTACCGGGATACCCTCGACTACTCGGCGCCCAGCATCGACATTTTCAACCCGAACCATAGCCAGATAGTCCCAGAGGCACTCACTTTCAACTACCAGGATAAAAAGGTGATCCGTCAGTCCCAGACCGGCGTCTATCTGCAGGATCAGGTGCGCCTCGATCGGCTGGTGGCCATCGGCGGCGCCCGCTACGACCGCTACCGGATGGACACCGACAGCCGGACCCTCTATCAGGGGGCGGACAGCCAGTCCCTGGCCCGCATCGATCAGGACAACCTCTCCTTCCGCGTCGGCGCCCTCTATGAGCTGGATGGCGGCTTCTCCCCCTATGCGAGCTATGCCGAGAGTTTCGAGCCGGTGCCGGGGGCGGACAAGCAGGGTCAGGCGTTCAAACCGGCGACCGGTCATCAGTGGGAAGGGGGCGTCAAGTTCCTCTCCGACGACATGAGCAAGACGGCGACCCTGTCGGCGTTCCACATCACCAAGAAGAACGCCCTGGTGACGGATCCGGACAATGTCTACGGGCCCAAGCTGCAGACCGGGGAGACGGTCTCCAGGGGCATCGAGCTTGAGGGGAGAGCCGATCTCACCAGCCAGCTGGATCTGGCCCTCAACTACACCCTGATGGACATGGAGATCACGCGTGACACCACCACGCTGCAGGGCAAGACGCCGGTCTGGGTCCCCAGACAGATGGCGTCGCTGTGGAGCAACTACTACCCCGGCGGCAACCTCGAGGGGATGCGGGTGGGCGCCGGCCTGCGCTACGTGGGGGAGGCCGAGATGGATGCCGCCAACACCGACAAGGTACCGGACTACCTCCTGATGGACATGTCCGCCTCCTACGATCTCGCCGCCCTCAGCGCAAGCCTGAAGGGGGTAGGTGTATCGCTTGGCGCCAGCAACCTGTTCAACAAGACCTACTACTCCTGCTACGACCAGAACAACTGCTGGTTCGGGGCCGAACGAAGCGTGGAGGCGCGACTCAAATACGCATTCTGACCTTGCGCCCTGGCACGCGCCCGGGGCCCTTTCAACGAATGGGCGAGGAGAGGGGGCGCGGTGTGCCGCGCGGCCTTGGCCGGGAGAAAGCGGACGCGGAACGCGCCCTCGTCTCGGATCACCAGGCCCTGTTCGCGGCGGCGGCCAGCCTGATCCCGTCCCTCAAGGGGAACCTGGTGGCGATCGGTGACGTGCGCCCGCCACTGACGGATGTCACCGGGGCGGCGTCGGCCGAGGTGGCCGCAGCCCTCCATGCTCACTGGCAGCAGGCACACCCGGAGGCGGGGCCCGCCTACTGGCTCACCCGCAGCTGGGGCATGCTCTGCTGGCAATCCATCTATCTCGCCATGGTGGCCGTCTATCGCCATCAGGCCGTGCCTGCCCTCGACAGGCTGGGACAGGGGCATGAGGCCGGCGTGGTGTCGGGCTTTACCCTGCCGGCCGAGCCCATGATCAGAGGGGAGGCCGGCGTGTTGATCAAGGCGGCCGGGGAGCGACTCCAGGCGCACTGGCAGGGGCTGTTCACCCTCCTTGGGACGGCGCAGCGGCTGCGCCCCGGTTTCGTGCGCCCGCTCCTGGCGGACGATCTGCTGGCGGCCCTGGTGCGGGTGCCCGATTTCTTCGGGGAGGTGAGTCGGGAGGAGGTGAGGGCCCATGCCCCCCTCTGGCTTGAATCCTGTGGCCTGCCGTCGGCACATCTGACGGGCTGGCGCGAGGCGGGCCTGCCCCGGGACGAAGCCTTCCCGGGCTATGTGCGCCAGCGCTGCTGCCTGCACTACAAGCGCCGGGATGGGGAACTGTGTGGCAACTGCCCGCGAAGGCTGGGTGGGGCGAGGGGTGATGAGTGCTGATACCCGACTCTTCGTCGGCGCGGGCAACCCGTGATGAAAGCCGCCTGATCCTGGCGGCTTTTTTGTGTCCGGCTTACTGGGCCGCCATCCGGGTGCGAATGCGCTCGAACAGGCTCTGCAGGCAGGCCTGATCTTTGTCGGCGGCGCGCACGGCGCCATACATATGGCGGCGAATGCCCTCCCCGAGAGGGCGCGCCTCAAGCAGGCCCTGGCGCACGAACTCCTCGCTGGCCCAGCGGGGCAGGGCGGCGAGTCCGAGCCCGGCGGCGGCCATCTGCAGCATGACAGAGGTGTTGTCCACCGGCTTGCAGCGGGCGGGCTCCACCCCGGCCGGTTGCAGGAAACGGCTGAACACGTCCATGCGCGCCCGCTCCACCGGGTAGACCAGCAGCACCTCCGGCCGCAGATCGTCCGGTGCGATGCGCCGCTGCTGGCAGAGGGGGTGATCCGGCGCCATCACCAGGGTGAGATCGAAGGCGAACAGCGGCTCGAAGTGAAGATCCCCGCGGGCCTGCACATCCGAGGTGAGCAGCAGGTCGAGCTGGCCGCCAAGCAGGGCACTGATGGCATCGAAACCCGGCACCGACTCCACCTCCAGATCCACGCCGGGCCACTGGCGGCGAAAGTCCGGCAACAGCGGGAGCAGCCACTGGATGCAGCTGTGGCAATCGAGGGCCAGATGCAGCCTGCCCGCCTCGCCGCTGTGCAGGGCGACCAGCTGGCGCTCGGTCTGGGCCAGGGCGGGCAGCACCTGACGGGCCAGGGCCAGCAGATGCTGGCCTGCCGCCGTCAGCACCAGAGGGCGGCTTTTTCGAAGAAACAGCTCCAGATTGAGGCGGGTCTCCAGCTCCTTGAGCTGGTGGGAGAGGGCGGACTGGGTGAGGTTGAGGGTGAGCGCGGCCCCGGCCAGGGACCCTTGCTCGGCCAGGGCGCTGATGGTCTTCAGGTGTTTGAGATCGATGCCCAGATTGCTGCTCTGAGGGGGGCTGGATGGGGTGGGCGCGACCATGGCACTGCTCCTTTGTGCGTCAGTTGAGAAATTCTTGAGAGCCAGTTGAAGAGGATTCAATAGCCAAGGTCACCTTATCTTGTCATTTTGGATGTGTAAACATCTGGATGGCCAAACAATCCAGATCCTCATCAGATAAACGAGCATAAGGAATGGAACCTATGACCTTCGCACACACCCTGGGCTTTCCCCGTATCGGCGCCAAGCGCGAACTGAAATTTGCCCTCGAATCCTACTGGCGTGGCGAAACCACCCAGGCCGAGCTGGTCGCCGTGGGCAAGAGCCTGCGTGAGCGCCACTGGCAGGCCCAGCGTACCGCCGGGGTCAACCTGCTGCCGGTGGGGGATTTTGCCTGGTACGATCAGGTGCTGGGTACTAGCCTGCTGGTAGACGCCGTGCCTGCCCGTCACCGCCACGGCGACACCGACCTCGACACCCTGTTCCGGGTGGCCCGTGGCCGTGCGCCGACCGGCCCGGCGGCGGCCGCTGCCGAGATGACCAAGTGGTTCAACACCAACTACCACTACCTGGTGCCGGAATTTTACCGTGACCAGCGCTTCAAGCTGGGCTGGAGCCAGCTCTTTGACGAGGTGGAAGAGGCGAAGGCCCTGGGGCTGCCGGTCAAGGCGGTGTTGCTGGGCCCCGTCTCCTACCTCTGGCTTGGCAAGGAGAAAGAGAGCGGCTTCTCCCGTCTCGAACTGCTGGATCGCCTGCTGATCGTCTACCAGGAGATCCTGGCCAAACTGGCGGCCCAGGGGGTGGAGTGGGTGCAAATCGACGAACCGGCCCTGGCGCTGGACCTGCCGGACGAGTGGCGCCTGGCCTACCTCAAGGCATATGAGCGCCTGAGCGGCCCCTGCAAGCTGCTGCTCACCACCTACTTCGGGTCCGTGGCCCATCAGCGGGACATCATCACCAGTCTGAAAGTGGACGGCCTGCACCTGGATCTGGTGGCGGCCCCCGAGCAGCTCGAGACCCTGGTCCCGCACCTGCCGGCCCAGTGGGTACTCTCGGCGGGTGTCATCAACGGCCGCAACGTCTGGCGTGCCAACCTGGCCAAGCTGGCGCCGACCCTCAAGGCTTTGAAAGAAAAGCTTGGCGAGCGCCTCTGGGTGGCCTCCTCCTGCTCCTTGCTGCACAGCCCGGTGGATTTGACCCTGGAGCACGAGCTGGATCCCCAGACTCGCAGCTGGTTCGCCTTCGCCCTGCAAAAGTGCTATGAGCTGGGGCTGCTGTCCGACTACCTGGACGGTGGCGCCCTGGACAAAATCGAGGCTTACAGCCAGCCCATCGTGGATCGGGAGTCCGACAGCCGGGTTCACAAGAAGGCGGTGCAGTCACGACTCGCCAGCCTGACCAACAGTGACTTCGATCGCCAGAGCGCCTACCCGGTGCGTGCCGACGCGCAGCGCTCGGATCTGAAACTGCCGCTCCTGCCCACCACCACCATCGGCTCCTTCCCGCAGACCTCTGAAATCCGGGTGCTGCGCCAAGATTGGCGTGCCGGGCGCATCGATGACCAGGCCTACGAGGCGGGCATCCAGGCCCAGATCAAGGATGCGATTGAGCGCCAGGAGGCCATCGGGCTCGACGTGCTGGTGCACGGCGAGGCCGAGCGCAACGACATGGTGGAGTATTTCGGGGAGCTGCTGGACGGCTTTGCCATCACCCGCTTTGGCTGGGTACAGAGCTATGGCTCCCGCTGCGTGAAGCCGCCGGTGATCACCCGTGACATCGACCGTCCGACCCCCATGACCCTTGAGTGGACGAAGTTTGCCCAGAGCCTGACCGACAAGCCGGTGAAGGGCATGCTGACCGGCCCCGTGACCATTCTCTGCTGGTCCTTCCCGCGGGAAGACGTGAGCCGCGAGCAGTCCGCCCTGCAGATTGGCCTGGCCATTCGCGACGAGGTGGCTGACTTGGAAGCCGCCGGCATCAAGATCATCCAGATCGACGAGCCGGCGATCCGCGAAGGGCTGCCCCTGCGCAAGCAGGATCACCAGGCTTACCTGGACTGGGCGGTGCGCGCCTTCCGCCTGAGCGCAAGCCCGGTGGTGGACAGCACCCAGATCCACACCCACATGTGTTACAGCGACTTCAACCTCATCATCGAGGCGGTGGCGGCGCTGGACGCGGATGTGATCACCATCGAGACGAGCCGCAGCCAGATGCAGTTGCTCGAAGCGTTCGAGCGCTTCAACTACCCCAACGAGATCGGCCCGGGCGTCTACGACATCCACTCGCCGAACGTACCGAGCCAGGGCTGGATTGAAGACCTCATCCGCAAGGCTGCGCAACAAATCCCGGCAGACCGGCTCTGGGTGAACCCGGACTGCGGCCTCAAAACCCGCGGCTGGGAAGAGACCACCGCTGCCCTGAAGGTGATGGTCGATGCCACCCGGGCGCTGCGCGCCGAGCTGGCCTGAGGGCTTCCATTCACCCGGACGAGCGCCCGGTGAGTGTCACCAAGACGAGAGAGGGAAGGCGACAGCCTTCCCTCTTTTTTGCATGGCCGCCCCCTAGAGGGGGATCAGGGCGGGCCGGGGTGCGGGCAGGTAGCGGGTGGGGGAAACCGACATCGTCACCGGGTGAGGGGCGCTTGCGAGCGCCTTGGTCAGCCACTGGCGGTCGAGGGGGATGGCATTGCGATCCTCGATCACCAGATTGAGGTGTTGGGCGCCCAGGCACCCGTAGCGGGCGGGGTCGGTCTGGGTAAAGAGGCCAAGACAGGGCACACCGCTGGCGGCAGCCAGGTGCAGGGGACCGGTGTCGGCGCTGACGAAGAGGGAGAGGCCGCCCGTGAAGCGGGCCAGCTCCCCCATGTTGCCAAGGGAAACGTGCACGTCCCCGAGCAGGTGTTGGGGGGCGGCGGGATCCGCGAGCTGGATCAGCAGGGCATCCGGGCTGTGACGGCGCAGATCCCCAAGCAACCGCTGCCACTGGGGCTGGGAGAGCCCCTTGCCCTTGCGGGCGCCGGTGAAAAAGCCGATCAGGGGACGGCCAGGATGGGCTCGTCGCAGCGCACTCAAGGCCGGGCTTGGCCCCTGCAACAGGCTGCCAAGGGGGATGGGGTCGACCGGATTGCCCGGTATGCCGAGCAGTTGCAGGGGCTGGTGGGCGTAGTGGCACTCACTGTCCGGAGTCTGCGGACGCGGGAAGATGAGATCCCCGTGGCCATCGTCGAAGCCGCATTTCTCACGGGCCTGTACCCAGGCGGCGATGAAGTGATCCGTACTGGAGGCGAAGGGGACGTAGACCCTGTCGTAGTGCTGGCGGCGCAGACGCGAGAGTGCCGAGAGGGCGCCCAGCAGGTGTCTGCCCTGCAACCGGATCTGATGAATGTGCCGCAGGGGCAGATCGGCCAGGAAGGGGAGCAGGGCGGTGGGGCTGCACACCAGCTCCAGCTCGGCATGGGGATGGGCGCGATGAAGCTGGTGCAGGAAGGGCAGCAGGAAGAGGTTGTTGCCGATGCGGCTGGTGCTGCGAATGACCAGGATCCGGCGGGGTGCCTGCGAAGAGGGCGGCAATGCGCTGCGACTGGCAAGCCAGCCGAGCAGGGTTCGCTCCAGGCCCGCCGTCCAGACCCGGCGTTGGCCGTCGAAGCGGCGCAGGGCATCGTTGAGGTGAGTCATACCGTTGGGCTCCAGTGTTGGGATGGCATAGAGGGTGCCAGCGGACTCTTAAGACAATGTTAAGAAGGGAAAAAGCGTGCGGATGATGGCCATGGCGGAGCGGGGTGCTGGTGCGGGACGGGGGAAAGTGGCTAGAATTGCGCATTTGAAATAAATGTTATCGTCCGCGGGAGCACCATGCAGTTCAGGGATTTTTTGCCGGTATCGACCAATACCAGCGTCAAAGAGAGTTGTTACGGCGCCCTTGGCGCCTTCGTCGGCTTGCTCGGCACCGCCTTGCTGTGCCGCTGGGGGCTGGGGCTCGAGGTGCACTGGCTCATCGCCCCCATGGGGGCCTCCGCCGTGCTGCTGTTTGCCGCCCCGGCCAGCCCCCTGGCCCAGCCCTGGTCCATCCTTGTGGGCAACGGGGTGTCGGCCCTGATGGGGGTATTGAGTGCGAGCCTGGTGCCGGACATGGCGATCGCCTCGGCCCTGGCGGTGATGCTGGCCATCGCCGCCATGTTCCTCACCCGCAGCCTGCACCCGCCCGGCGGCGCCGTGGCCCTGACCGCCGTCATCGGCGGCGAGGGGATCCGGGCGCTCGGGGTCGGCTACGTGCTGCTGCCGGTGCTGCTCAACTCCCTGTTGCTGCTGAGTCTGGGCTTGCTCTACAACCGCGCCCTGGGGCGTCGTTATCCCCATGGCGGCAAGGCGGCGCCCAATCGCCACCAGACGGCGGATCCCCAGCCGAGCGCCCGGCTCGCCACCCAGGACATCGACTTTGCCCTGGAAAAACACGGGGAGCTGCTGGACATCAGCCGCCAGGATCTGCAGGAGCTGCTGCAGGAGGCCCAGCTTCACGCCCTGCGGGGGCGAGTGGGGACGGTACGGTGCCAGGATGTGATGTCGCGGGATCTCGTCGTGACGACGCCACAGGCGCTCGCCATGGAGGCGTGGCATCTGCTCTCCCACCACCAGATCAAGGCGCTGCCGGTGGTGGATGAGGGGGAGAGGCTGGTCGGCATCATCACCCTGCACGACCTGATGATCGACCGGGCGGGTCGCCAGCCGAGGGCGAAGGAGACCCTTGAGCAGCAGCAGGTGGCGGATCTGATGACCCGGGAGGTACAGACGGCGCGGCGCTACCAGCCTCTCTACGACCTGGTGGAGGCCTTCTCCGACGGGGGGCTGCACCACATGCCGGTGGTGGAGGGGGAGCAGCTGGTGGGCATCATCACCCAGTCCGACATGGTGGCGGCGCTCTTCACCCTGGCCCTGAAACCCGGACTGACGAGCGAGGAGGCGACCCCGGTGTCGTCGTAGCCAGGGGGGCAAGAAAAAAGAGGGCGTGCCAGGCACGCCCTCTTTCTTTCGCAGACTTGCACAGACGGGTGGCCAATGCCTAGCCGTAGCGGGCCAGGGTGAGCCCCTCGTCGCTGATATCCGGGGGATTGCCCGAGATGAGATCGCTGAGCAACTGGCCCGATCCTGCCGCCATGGTCCAGCCCAGGGTGCCGTGGCCGGTATTGAGCCAGAGCCCGGGAATGGGACTTGGGCCCACCAGGGGCGTGCCGTCCGGCGTCATGGGGCGCAGCCCGGTCCAGAAGGTGGCCTGCTCCAGATTTCCCCCCTGGGGGAAGAGATCCCTCACCACCATGGCCAGGGTATCGTGGCGTCTGGGGTTGAGCGCCAGGTTGAAGCCCGAGAGTTCGGCCATGCCGCCCACCCGGATCCGTTCGTCGAAGCGGGTGATGGCGACCTTGTAGGTTTCGTCCAGCACGGTGCTGCGCGGGGCACCCTCGGCATCCGTCATCGGCAGGGTGAGGGAGTACCCCTTGACCGGGTAGACGGGGAGCTCAATTCCGAGGGGGCGCAGGAAGCCGGTGCCATAACTGCCGAGGGCACAGACGATGGCGTCGGCCTGGAAGCGCTGCTCGCCGGCACGGACCGCTACGGCGCGTCCCTTCGCGATCTCGACCTCGTCGATGGCGCAGTTGAAGACGAAGCTCACCCCGAGCTTGCGGGCCTCGTCAGCCAGGGCTTGGGTGAAGCGGAAGCAATCCCCCGTCTCGTCCCCCGGCAGGCGCAGGCCCCCCACCACCTTGCCACGCACCCTTGCCAGGGCGGGCTCGACCTCCTCGCAGCCGTCGGCATCGAGGGACTGGTAGGGGACGCCGTACTCCTCGAGCACGGCGATGTCGCGCTGGCTGGCATCGAGCTGGGCCTGACTGCGAAACAGTTGCAGGGTGCCGAGCTGGCGCCCTTCGTAGTCCAGCGCCAGCTCGCCCCGCAACTGCTTCATGCAGTCGCGGCTGTACTCGGCCAGCCGCACCATGCGCCCCTTGTTGACCGCATAGGCCGCCGGCGTGCAGTTGGCGAACATCTTCAGCATCCAGCGCAGCTGGAAGGGGTCCGAGGTGGGTCGCACCGTGAAGGGGGCGTGCTTTTGCAGCAGCCATTTGGCGGCCTTGAGGGGAATGCCGGGGGCAGCCCAGGGGGAAGCATAACCCGGGGAGATCTGACCCGCGTTGGCATGGCTGGTTTCAAGGGCCACCCCGTCACGCCGCTCCAGCAGGGTCACTTTGTGACCGGCCTTGGCCAGATACCAGGCGCTGGTCACACCGACCACGCCACCACCGAGTACCACTATGTCCATCTTGTCTCTCCTTGACTGGGGCCTCCACCTTAATCAGCCGCCACAGGATATTCAACTGGTGTCGATGTCATTGGTGGTTATCGCTATTCACATTTTGTTAACTGGCTCTCAATGTTGTCATTTGCTCACTTTCTGGCATGAAATCCGGTCGATTCAGAGCCGCTCCAGATGGAGCAGATGATGCTCTGCCGTTGTCAGGATGGCTTGCTGCTGTTCTGTGGTTTGGCCATCCCAGTTGGCATAGGGCAGGGCGAGGCGAGGGTTGTTGCCAAGTTTGTCCCGGTTGCGCCAGAGAAAGTGCCAATAGAGGCTGTTGAAGGGGCAGCTGTCCGGCCCGCTGCGGGCCTTCACCTGATAGTGACACCCCTTGCAGTAGTGGCCCATCCGCTCGAGATAGGCGCCGCTGCTGGCGTAGGGCTTGCTGCCCATCAGACCGCCATCGGCAAACTGGCTCATGCCGCGGGTGTTGGGCAGCTCCACCCACTCAATGGCGTCCACATAGATGCCCAGATACCAGGCATCCACCTCGTCAGGGTGGAGCCCCGCCAGCAAGGCGAAGTTGCCGGTCACCATCAGCCGCTGGATATGGTGGGCATAGGCGTGCTCCAGAGATTGTCGAATGGCGTGACGCACGCAGGCCATGCTGGTTTCTCCATTCCAGAAAAAACCGGGCAGGGGTCGTTCGGCCCCGAGAAAGTTGGTGCGCCGATACTCGGGCATCTTTTCCCAGTAGAGGGCGCGGACAAACTCGCGCCAGCCGAGGATCTGGCGGATGAACCCCTCCACCTGCGCCAGGGAAATGGTGGCCTGATTGGCCTGCCAGTGAGCTTGCGCAGCGCGGATCACCTCGAGGGGATGGAGCATCTTGCTGTTCATGGAAAACGACAAGCGGCTGTGGAACAGGCTCCAGCCCCGCTCGCTCAGGGCGTCCTGATAGCGACCGAAGTGGGGCAGACAGTGTGCAAGGAAGTGTTCAAGCAGTGCGCGGCCCTGGCGCCGGGTGACGGGCCAGGGCAGGGCGTCGGCATCGGCACTGCCAATGGTGGCGACGCCGTGGCGGGTCAGCATGGCATCGATGTCGCTCACCTCGTTGGCAAAGGTGAGGGGCGCCGGGATGGGTCGGGTCGCCGGCAATTTGGCGCGATTCTCGGTATCGAAGTTCCAGCGCCCCCCAAGGGGTTGGCCGCGCTCATCGAGCAACACCCGGTACTGCTTTCGCAGGGCGCGGTAGAAGAACTCCATCCGGCTGTGGGGGTAGCGTCGCCAGCCATCGCGGGGGGTGAGAAAATGTTCGCTGTCCACCTCAGCGGTCGGGATGGCAAGGCCTGAGGCCCACTGGGTCAGCTGGCTTGCAAGGCGCCACTCGTCCGGGCTCTGCCAGGCGAAGCGCTCGGCCTGATGCGCTTCGAGCTGGGCCGCCAGCAAGCTCGGCAAATCGGGCCAGGTGGCGCTCTCATCGAGAGTCAGGTAGCAGACCCGGTGGCCCGCCTGGGTGAGGGCGGCGGCGAAGGCGCGCATGGCGGCAAAGAAGGCGAGCACCTTCTGGCGATGGTGGCGGCAGTAGTCCGTCTCCTGGCGCAGCTCCGCCATCAGGTAGCAGACAGCGGGATCCTGCGTGCGAAACCAGCTGTGACCTGCGTTCAGTTGATCCCCGAGAATGAGGCGCAGCTCCATCAGGGGTGCTCCTTCCGACGACGGCAGCGTTCGCTGCAATAACGCACTTCCTGCCAGCAGCGGGCCCACTTGCGCCGCCAGGCAAAAGGACGTTGGCAGACGGGACAGATCTTCTCGGGAAGATGGGGTTTGAGGTGCATGTGGCGGCCCTGTTGATGCCCTTGGTTTCTCTCTGCCTCCTTAACGAAGCACCATACGGTCGGGATCACTGGGAGAGCAGAAAGAGGCAATAGGGGGGGATTGCCACTCATGAAAAAGGCCCCCGCACCTGCCGGTTCGGGGGCCCTTGTTCTCGTTGCGGTTACTGGCTGCTGAAGAGCCTGGGCTGGGGAGTGGACTGCGCCGTCAGGGTCATGCGGCCCGAGGTTTCCAGCCAGCTCTTGATCTTTCTGGCATCGGCGACCCGTTCATCCGTGGTGTTGGCGTGAAGCAGCACCATGACCACGGGCTCGTTGTTGACCCGGGTTCCCATCACCAGGCAGCGCCCCGCCTCGCGGATATAACCGGTCTTGGAGACCAGAATGGGCCAGCTTCCTTCCCGTACCAGGCGGTTGGAGTTGAGGTAGTGCAGCTGGCGCTTGCCGTTGCGTACCAGACGCTGCTCGGAGGCGGTGTACTGGCGGATCAGCGGGTAGGTGGATGCGGCAGCAGCCAGTTTGGCGAGATCGTGTGCGGTGGAGACGTTGCGGGGGTTGAGCCCGGTGCTGTCGGCGAAATGGGTGCTCCACATGCCGAGCATGCGGGCCTTGGCATTCATTGCCTCGATAAAGGCTTTGCGGCCACCCGGGTAGTGCCGTCCCAAGGCGGAGGCTGCGCGGTTCTCAGAGGACATCAGTGCGATGTGCAGCATGTCGGCGCGACTCAGGCGCGAGCCCACCGCGAGGCGCGACCCCGTGCCCTTGAGTCTGTCCACGTCATCCATGGTGACGGTGAGGGTCTCGTTGAGGCGCTGATTGCCATCCAGTACCACCAGCGCTGTCATTAGCTTGGTGATGGAGGCGATGGACATCACCCGGTTGGCGTTGCGCTCTGCCAGGGTCTCGCCGGTTTTCGGGTTGACGACCACGTAGGCATCGGATCTCAGCGGCAGGTTGCTGCGGGGTTCGAGCAGGCTGTTGGTGGAAGAAGAGGTCGCAGAAAACGGGTTGGCATGGGCGCTTTCCATGCTGGCGGGAAGGAGGAAGGCGCCGAGCAGCAAGGGAAGAAAAGGACGAAGGTTCATGATTTGACTCTACTACGACTCACAGGGACATTTGGCTAAGTTATATGACGGTAATTGACGCTTCACAACGTCTGGTGGCCGGATATTTCCATTTTATGGGCCAGCGCACCTTGAAATCCCCCGCATCGGGGCTATTGGGCCCGCAAAAGGGAGTCATAGAGGCCTGCCAGGCCATGCCAGACACGCCACCACGGGGGCGCACTATATGCTGGCGAGGGGCGGGATGACGACTCCTTTCGCACCTTTCGGCGCCTTGGGATGATGAAGGGGGTCGTTAATGGCGACCATGGCGATAAAAACGGTGCCCGGCAGGGAAGATGGTCCGCTGCATTATCGCCGTTTTGCCCCGCGTCATCCTCCCATCATCCGCGCGGTCTGAATGGCCTCGATCAGCGCGGTCCGGTTGATACGGGGTCGCTCTTCATCGAGCAGTTGCTGCCACAGCGCAATGGCCTGGCTGTAGCGGCCGTGCAGGAAGTGATCGGAGGCGAGCAGCATCAGGGCGCTCACCTCGCCTTTGTCCTGCTTGAGGGCGCTCTCCAGCAGGCGGGTTGCCTCGGGAGTCAGCTGCTGGCCTGCCTGGTAGTAGAGCACGGTGGCCTGGGCGGCCTGGGTCGCCGCGCTGGCGCCCCCCTCTAGCAGAGCAAGACGCTGGTAGGCGAGCAGGGCATTGTCGTACTCGTCCCGATAGAGATAGAGCTGGCCGAGCGCCGCCCAGCCGTCGAGATCGGCGGGGTTGGCTTGCAGACGCTGGTGCAGGGCGCCCAGCTCCTTGTCCTGCAGATCCCGCGGGCTCAATCCTGCCAGCGGATCGGGGCGCGACTGATACGCCTGCCACGCCTGATAGCGGCCGGTGCCGGCATAAATGCCGGCCATCAGCGCCAGCAGCAGGGCCCCAAGCAGTATCCAGGTGCGCAGCCAGGGCTTCGGACGGGCGGTGCGGTTCTTGGCCAGCCGCTCGCGCAGGGCCTGCTCGGCGGTTGGGGTGGCGTTGGCGAGGCGGGCCAATTCCAGCTCCCGGTAGAGGCGGCAGTGGGGGGCAAGCCCCGCCTGCTGCTCGGCCGTGATCAGCCGGTTCAGCTCGGCCCTGGGGTCGTGGGCGAGCGCCCCCTCGGCTCTGTCGCCGACAAGCGGCACCCACGCCGGTTGCCGGCGATGCAGGCTCCTGCGCAGGCGATTGAGGGCCAGCAACAGCAAGAGGGCGGGGCCGCCCCACAGCAGCGCCGTGCTGCGCTTGAAGGGGGGATCGTAGCGCACGAAATCGCCGAAGCGCTCCGTCATGCGGGCGATCACCTGCTCATCAGACTGCCCCTCGTCCACCCAGCGGTAGACCTCGAGCCGCAGATCCCGGGCGATGGGGGAGTTGGACTCCACCAGGTTCTGGTTCTGACACTGGGGGCAGCGCAGGGCGCGGGCCAGCTCCTGAGCGCGGGTCTGCTGCTCGGGGTGGCGAAACTCATAGGTGTCGACCCCGCTGGCAAGGGCCCCGAGGCTCAAGGCCAGCAAGAGTGGCGCGATCAGGGCGTAGCAGAGACGGCTCATGGCTTGCTCTCCCGCACTTGTCTCTCTACTTCTCTTTCCACTTCGGGCTGGCTGGCGGTGTTGCCGCGGGCCTTTGCAAGCAGGGGGGCAAACTGGCGTTGCCAGATCTCCCGGGTGAGCAGGCCGGTATGACGGGTCAGCAGGGCGCCATTGGCATCAAAGAGATAGGTTTCCGGTGTGCCGTAGACGCCGAGCTCCAGTGCGAGTCGGCCGTCGGGGTCGGCCAGCACGGCGCGATAGGGGTTGCCCGCCTGGATAAGCCAGGCGCGGGCGGCATCTACCTTGTCCCGGTAGTTGAGGCCATAGAGGGGCACGGCGCTGACCAGCTCACCCAGCAGCGGATGCTCGGCGCGGCAGTTGGGGCACCAGCTGGCCCAGACGTTGAGCACGAAGGGCTCCCCCTTGAGTGCCGCGGTGTGGATGGGGGCGCCACCAAACAGATCGTCACTCTGCCAGGCGGGCAGGGTGCGCCCTGCGACGGCCTCATCCTGGCTGTAGGGGTTGTTGCCAAGGCCGAGCCAGAGCAGGGCACCAAGCCCCAGGGTGAGCACGAGCGGCACGAACAGGCGCAAACGGGCGTTCATAAGGACTCCTGTTCAAGCCGAGGGGAGGGGGCGGTCGCTGGCGCAGGATGGTTAGCCAGCAGCGGCCGGCGGGCGAGCAGACGCAGGGCGCCGCCCGTCATCATCAACAGGCCACCGAGCCAGATCCAGCGCACCAGCGGCTTGTAGTGCAGCCGCATGGCATAGGCGCCGGGCCCCATTTTCTCACCCAGCACCACGTAGAGATCGCCGAGCATTCCCCACGCGATGCCCGGTTCGTTCATGTTCATAGTGCGCACGCTGTAGTGACGCCGCTCTGGGGTGAGTCTGGCGACTTCCTGGCCCTCCCGGTGCACGCTCAAGGTGATACGCTCGGCGGTGTAGTTGGGGCCGATGATGGGCTCGCTCCCCTCATAGCGAAACTCGAAGGCGCCGAGCCGATAGGGCTGGCCTGCGGCGAGTACGGCGCCCCCCTCCTGACTGTGGTGACTCACCTGCGCGATGCCGAGGGCACACACCGCTACCCCGAGATGGGCCAGCAGGCTACCGAACCGATTGAGGGTGAGCTCGCGCAGCGACGTCGGTTGCAAGAGCGGGAGCAGCAGGCTGGCCATCAGCCAGAGGCTCAGCACGTTGGCCGCGAGCCCCAGCCAGCCGCCCCGCAGCGGCTCGGGATAGGCGAGGCTCAGCAAGGCTCCTCCCAGCAGGCCAAACAGGCATGGGAGCAGCACCTTGATGCGGCGCTGTGCTGCCAGATGCTGCCAGCGCAGGCGCGGCAGCTGGGTCATCAGCGCCATCAGGCAGAGGGCCAGCGGCACGAAGATGGTATTGAAATAGGGGGCGCCCACCGAGAGTGAACCCAGATGGAGCGACTGGAACACCATGGGGTAGAAGGTGCCGAGCAGCACGCTGGCGCAGGCCACGCAAAGCAGCAGGATGGTGGCGCCGAGCAGCCCCTCTTTTGACAGCAAGCCAAAGCGGGCATAGGGAGCGCGAATGTCCGCCCGCAGAGCAAACAGGGTGAGGGCGCAGGTCAATAGCAAACCGAGCAGCAACAAGAGGGTGAGGCCGCGGCTGGGGTCCACCGCAAAGGCGTGTACCGAGGTGAGCACCCCGGAGCGCACCACGAAGGTGCCGAGCAGGCTGAGCGAAAAGGTAAAGATGGAGAGCAGCAGCACGGCGTGGCCGTAAGCCCCGCGCTTCTCGCACACCACCAGGGCGTGCAGCAGGGCGGTGCCGAGCAGCCAGGGCAAGAGGGAGGCGTTTTCTACCGGATCCCAGAACCACCAGCCGCCCCAGCCGAGCTCGTAATAGGCCCACCAGGAACCCAGCACGATGCCGGCGGTGAGAAAGACCCAGGAGCCGAGCGCCCAGGGGCGGCTCCAGTGGGCCACGGCGCCATCGAGCCGACCCGAGTGCAGCGCCGCCATGGCGAAGGCGAAGTTGACCGCAAAGCCGACGTAACCGAGATAGAGCAGGGGCGGGTGGAGGATGAGGCCGATATCCTGCAGCATGGGGTTGAGATCGCGCCCCTCCAGCGGTCCCGGGAACTGGCGGTCAAACGGGCTGGAGAAGATCAGGGTATAGAGGCCGAACAGCCCGACGATCAGCCCCATGATGGCCAGTACCCGGGCTGTGATCAGTGGATCGACCCGCCTGGAGCAAAGGGCCACCAGCGCGCCCCACAGCCCCAACGCAAAGACGAAGAACAGCATGGAGCCCTCGTGGCCGCCCCAGACCGCAGCCAGTTTGAAGCCCAGCGGCAGGGCGCTGTTGGCGTGCTGGGCCACATAGCTGACGGTGAAATCATCCTGGCCAAAGCAGCTGGCGAGCAGCAGCAGGGCGGCCAACAGCAGGATGGCATTGATCAGCGCCAGCTGCGTTGCGCAGCGCAGCAGAGTCGGGGAGGCGAGCCGCAATCCCAGCCAGGGCAGGGAGCCCTGCAACAAGGAGAGTGCCACCGCCAGCAACAGTGAGAGATAGCCGAGCTCCGCCAGCACACAACCTCCAGTCAATTATTCGTCTATGTTATGCCGCAGCGTCAGCACCGTACCGGCGCAGGGGGATAACATCCACATTCTTAGCAACAATTCATCGCAACAAATAAGCGCCAGTCACCCGAGGGTGGCTGGCGCTGGTGAGCATACCGTTAAACTACCGTCATCTGGCCGGCATAGAGCACGAAGTAGCGCAGCAGCAGGATCCCCACCAGGGTCAGGCTGCAGACCAGTACCAGATAGCCGTTTTTGGCCCGCAGCGGCGCGGGGGCCAGCAGGGCCAGCAACTGGGGCAGCAGCATGCCGATGCCCACCACCCCGAGCCAGAACACCTGAGCCCAGAAGCCGCTGCCGATGGCGGCCCACATGGCTGCCTCCTTCTGGCCGCCACCGAAGTAGAGGCCGGTAAAGAAGCAGACCAGCAGCAACACCTCCACCGCCAGCACCGGCCGCTCGAAGCGGTGGACAAAGCTCACCCCCTGGCTGTGATGGTTCTCCTTGAACAGGGTGACCGCCAGCAAGATGGTGGAAGCGATGCCAGAGCTGACGCCGGAGATAAGGAACAGCACCGGCAGCACCGGGTTGTTCAACAGCGGATAGGTCTTGAGCGCCGACAGCAGAAAGCCGGTGTAGGCCCCCAAGAGCACGGCGAGCAGCAGCAAGAGCGGCGCCAACAGCCGCTCAAAGCGTGCCAACAGGGCGATCAGCCCATCCACAAAGGCGAACTTCCCTTGCAGCAGGTGACGGCGCAAGGTCTCGATCTCGGAGCGAAACACCACCGCCAGCCAGGCGAACAGCACCGCCATGTAGACCTGGAACAGCATGACCCCCATCGACATCACGGAGTCGAACTGGTAGTGGAACATCAGCTTCCAGAAGGTCCAGGGGCGGGCCAGGTGGAAGATGAGGATCAGTAACCCCAGCACCACGCTCACCGGCGCCAGAATGGCGGTCGCCTTGATGATGCCGCTCTCGCTGCCGGCCCCCTTGCGGCGCAGCAGCACCGAGAGGGTGGTGGCCCCGGCGGAGATGCCGAGCAGAAAGAGATAGATGGCGATGGGCCAGTCCCACACCAGCGAGGAGAAGTGAAATGCGTCATGCAACATGATCCATTCCTCCTTCTGTTACTGCGGTAGATGGCGATCGGACAAATCCCCACACGAGGGAAGGGAAGTGAAACGCCGCTTGCATCGTCATGACTTTATCTCCCCTTTGGGCACGCGGTACATCTTGGGCGAGGTGCCGAGTGCCTGCTTGTAGCGATAGGTGGTCTCCTTCACCAGCCGTTTGGCGATGGGGCTGTCCGGGTCATCCAGATTGCCGAACACCAGCGCCTTGGTGGGGCAGGATTCCACGCAGGCCGGCTCCTTGCCCGCCGCCAGGTTGGTCTTGCGGCAAAAGTCGCATTTGTCCGCCACTCGGGTGACCGGGTTGATAAAGCGCACCTGATAGGGGCAGGCGGCCAGACAGTACATGCAGCCGACGCAGAGATCCGGGTTGACGTCGACGATGCCATCCTCCTTGCGGATATGGGAGGCACCGGTGGGGCAGACGTGCACGCAGGGGGCGTTGTCGCAGTGCTGGCAGGACTTGCGAAAGAAGTGGTACTCGGCATCGGGGAAGGTGCCAATGGGGCCGGAGCGGATGATCTCGAGGCGCGAGACCCCCTCTGGCACCTGATTCACCTCCCGGCAGGCATCCATGCAGGCGGTACAGCCGATACAGGCCGTCTCGTCGTGGAGCATGCCAAAGCGGACCCCGTCGATGGTCTGGCTGTGGGCGAGGGGGGTGGCAAGGGAGCGAGTCGGCCCTGTCATCATGATGAGGGCCCCCGCGCTCATCCCCGCCATGAAGTGACGGCGAGAGCAGCTCATGGTGCCTCCTTGCTCACGCTGGCCTGCTGGCCGACCGCCTTGGCTTGATGCTGCTTGCTGTGGCAGTCGACGCAGAGCTTGATGCGGGACTTCTCCGGAATCGCCACCATGGGCTCCCTGGCCGGGTGCAGCTGGTGGCAGCTGGTGCAGGTGAGCTTGGTGGCGTGCACGTCGTGGGCCCAGAGCGCCTCGCGCAGCGGCTTGGGTTCGTGGCAGCTCATGCAGACCCCGTTCTGCTCGGCGATGGGGTAGCGCTCGGTACTCTGTTTGTCCTTGAAGCTGTCGCTAAAGCGCATCACGTCCTTGACCCCTTCCCGGTGCTGGGGGGAGGGCTGACCGTGGCAGTTGGTGCAGGTGACCGGCGCCAGGTTGTTGGGGTTGGTCGCCTGGCCGTGCTTGCCGTGCATGCCTTCGACCTGCTCCTTGTGGCAGTCGGTGCAGGCCTTGTCGGCACTGCGCAGAAATTCCACTTCATGTGTAGTCGGTGCCGGGGCGGTTGCCGCATCGGCCGCCTGGCCCTGCAGGCTGGTGAGCAGCATGGCTGCCATCAGCATCAGTCGTAAGAAATCCATTGTTAAATCACCCATAGGAAGCCTCCATCCGGCTGCAGGCCCGACACTGCGGGCCCGCATGCCTCGTCATTGTGCGAGCCGTCCGGCCGCTTTGGCCTCGGCATCCCAGGCGGGGACAGTGGTCTTGAGGAACTGGGCCTTGTCGCTGTTCATCTGCTTCATGTCCATGCCAAGAGCGGCCTGGGCCTTCTCCTTGCTGGAGATGTCAGGAATGGCGATCTCGTGGCTGATCCCCTTGGCGGCCAGCAGGCGTGTCAGCTTGGTGCGGGCGTCGGCGGCCTTGTCCAGGGCGGTTCCCAGCATGCGCAGCGCCACTTCCGGGGCGTGCATCTGCACCCCGTGGGAGGCGATGGAGAAGTCCCAGCGCCATTGGGCGTGACGGATGTCCTGCAGAATGTCCTTCATCTCGGCCTCGGTGGCGCCGGCATCCCAGGCGGCCTTGGCTTCAAAGTGGGCGTGCACCAGCTGCTTCTCGACTTTGAGTTTGATCTCGGTGACGGCATCCTTGCGTTGCTTGACCACCCCTTGCAGCATCTCCTTGCTCTGGGTGTGGCAGTTGCGGCAGGTCTGATCGAAGCGATCGAAGGGGTTGCCTACCTTGTGATCGGTGTAGACCTTGCCCTGTTCGTTTTGCACCTTGGGCATGTGGCAGTCGACGCAGGCGACGTTGTTCTGGCCGTGAATGCCGGCGCGCCAGGTCTCGTACTCGGGGTGCTGGGCTTTGAGCATGGGGGTCTTGGAGAGGGCATGGGTCCAGTCGGCAAAGCCTATTTCATCGTAATACTGCTCCATCTGCTCAACAGTCGTACCCTTGTCCCAGGGGAATTTCACCGCCTTGGTGGGGCCGCTGAAGTAGTACTCCACGTGGCACTGGCCGCACACCTGAGACTGCTGATCGAAGCGCCCCTGCTCCTTGAACGGCTTGCCGATGGAGGTCATGGCCCGGTCAGCATAGGGACGGGAGAGGTGCAGGGCGGGTTTGCCCTCCTTGAACTCTTTCGAGGCGGTGTCGTGGCAGTCGGCGCAGCCGATGGTGTTGACGATCTCGGGGCCGCCTTTTGCCCACATGCCCTTGAAGTAGCCATCCTCACCCTTCTCGTCGATGACGCGGGCCACGTCCGGGCCTTTGCAACTCCAGCAGGCCATGGGCAGCGGACCGTCTTCGGCGGTCTTGGGGGCGCCGGTACGCAGGGTTTCCCGCACGTCGGTCAGCGCATAGAAGTGGCCGCGTGGCTTGTTGTAATCCTTGGAGAAGGGGTAGCCGGCCCAGAGCACCACCATCTGCGGATCTTCCGCCAGGGCGTCGGTGCGCTCGCGGCTCTCGCTGGTGCCTTTCCAACTGCTGAACTGATCGGCGTGATCCTTGGCGAACAGCTCGCTGCGCGCCTCGATCTTCCCTTTGGGGGCACTGTCGTCTGCCTGTGCCAGACTGCCTGCACCCAGCAGGACGGTCAGCAGCAGGGCCGCCAGCCCTGGTCGAAATAGCTTGTCATATGAACCCACGGTCATCACTCCCAGATAAAAAGTCCATGTCGGGCCTGACCGTTCCATCTTGGTGTGGACATCTGTGCTCATCATCGACGGGCATGGCAGGCCGATCCATTGTTATGGCTGCATATAAATCGGTGTTTATGCAATTGCTCGGGGGAATAATACCAAATGGGTAAAATGGATAATCATTTATCCCCGTGGGAGTTGCGCTAGATCAATTGAGGGGGATGAGGGATGCTAAAAGTGCGATCCAGGTGGAATTATTGAACCTCATCCGAGGGTTATTTCCACCCGTTCTCTTTTGATGAAAATAGGTAAAAACGATGTTCATCATGCTGGCGAGGGGAGCAGGGCAAGAGGCTGCGGGCAGATACAGCGCATGACGGGAGAGAGTGAACCGATTTTATTGAATTTAAATTCAATTTTTGGCTTGAAAAAGGAGGGGCGATGCTTCGGTTTTCCATCCCCATGGCCCCTGTCAAGGGGCTCTGTGACAGAAGCTGTCGTAGAAATGGGTGCCAAGAGAGCCATCTATTTTTATAAAAGAGAAATTAAGGGCTTTATTCCAGCATATTTGCGGCATGGTAGCGTGTTATTGAATTTAATAGGACGGTTGGCGGCATTTACTTTCGATATTTTCGAAAATGACGAAGGGTTATAGGGGGTGATTGACGGTAAAATAGCCGCCTGTCACGGAGACTTTCCCTTTACGCTTCATGTGCTGGGAAGTCTGTGTTTACCCGTTGGAGGATATATGGCCGAGCTGCGAATCGATAAACCGACTCTTATTGCCAAGGTGGAGGGCGCTGTGTTTGTGATGGATGCGGACGGCTCTTTGCGCCGTGCGACCCCTGGCATGCAACTGGAGCCCGGGATGCGCCTGCTCACCGAATCCGACGGACAGGTGGAGCTGGCGGAGGCGGGCAGCGAACGTCCCGAGCCCGCCCAGCCCGAGGCGGCACTGCCCGCCGGTGCCGATGCCGAGCTGGCGAGCCTCCAGGAGGCGATCCGCCAGGGGGCCGACCCAACCGAGCTGTTTGCAGAGACGGCCGCCGGTAATCCGGGCGCGGGCACCGCTGGCGGTGTGGTCGGCTCCAGCGCCGGCGGTTTCGTGGTGGTGGATCTCAACAGTGAGTACACCCTGGCCGAGGCGGGGTTTGACACCGGCCATGAGGCGCGTCAGCCGGGCGACGAGCTGCTCTATGCCGAAGATCAGGATCTGCTGGCGGCCATCACCATCACAGAGCCCCAGACCGACGACAACATCATCAATGCCGACGAGGCGACCGGCGTCATCATCCGCGGCTTTGTCGAGGATGTGGAAGTCGGCCAGACCGTCACCGTCACCCTGATAGATCAGGATGGCAACCGCCTGACCACCACCACAGTGGTGCTGCCCGGCTTCGTCTGGGAGGCAAACTTCGGCGACGTCACCGGCAAACTGGTGGACGGCCCCCTGACCATCCAGGCCGATACCCAGGACGCGGCTGGCAACCGGGCCAGCGACACCGGCCAGACCCTGCTCGACACCATCACCACCATTACCCTGGATTTGGCGGACGAGAGCGACACCGGCACCAGCCAGACCGATGATCTGACCCGCGACACCACACCGCTACTGCAAGGGAAGGGGGAGCCTGGCGCTACCGTTACCCTGACCCTGGAAGGCAAGGTGATGGCCGTGCTCACCGTGGATGGCAACGGCAACTGGCAATATCAGATCCCCGATACCCTGGCCGATGGCCCCCATGATTTTCGCGTCGATGCGGTGGACATCGCGGGCAACCGGGCCAGCGACACCCTGACGGTGACGGTGGATACCCGTGCCGCCATCGACATCGACGATCTCGATACCGACAGCATCCTCGGCCATGACAAGGTCACCCTGAGCGGCAGTACCACGGACGTGGAGGCGGGGCAGCGGGTGACCATC
Source organism: Aeromonas sp. R6-1 (assembly GCF_040908165.1). Lineage (NCBI taxonomy): Bacteria > Pseudomonadati > Pseudomonadota > Gammaproteobacteria > Aeromonadales > Aeromonadaceae > Aeromonas > Aeromonas sp. R6-1. The sequence goes on along the minus strand of NZ_JBFODF010000046.1, from coordinate 1,538 downwards.
ACCCTGATTGGCCAGAATGGCCAGACCCTCTTCAACGGCAGTGCCCTGGTGGGCAGTGACGGCCGCTGGCAACTGGGAGGCCTGGATCTCTCCAGCATCCAGGGCCCCTACGAGGTACGCGCCGAGGTGACGGATCTGGCGGGCAACCGGGTTATTGACGGGGCTCCCCTCATCGGTCAGAGCGATACCCTGACCCTCTCCGAGGCGGATCTCGCCAAGGGGTCGGTGAGTGCCACTGGATCCCTGCACACCGGAGCCGGGCTTGATGGCAACCTGCAGGTGAGTTTTGCCGCCGATCAAGGTGCCCTCAATCAGCTTGGCCTGACCAGCCACGGGACGGCGCTCGCCTACCAGGTCAGCGGCCAGACCCTCACCGCCAGCGCGGGGGGCGTGACCGTCTTCACCCTGACCCTGGCCAACGACGGCAGCTATCGCATCGTCTGGAACCAGAGCCTGGATCACGGCCAGGATAGCCTGAGCCTGCCCTTTGCCCTGGAGTACCGCGACAGCGACGGGGATCGGGTGAGCGCCAATCTCACCGTCAACCTGGTGGACAGCACACCGCCGGACTTCACCATCGCCCCCATCAGCCTCACGGAGGATGATTTCACCAATCCGGCGGCGGTGGTGGGACAGAGCCAGTTCGTGGTGGGCCATCAGTCCGATCCCTTGGTGGCAACAAGTGCCGTCTTCGCGGATCAGAGTGCAACCCTGGCCCGTCTCAACGGCAGCGGTATCAGCAGCGACGGCCACGCCTTGACCTTCGAATTCACCGGTGATCGCCTGCTGACGGGTTATTACCTGGATGGCAATGGCAAGCGGGTCGAGGTGCTGAAGGCCGAGCTGACTGCCAGCCAACATGGCAGTGATATCGACGGCAATGTCACCGTCTCCCTCAATGGGCCTCTGGACCATGAGGGCAACGACCAGCTCTCCCTCGGGCTCACCGTTTCCGCCAAGGAGATCGACGGCGACGAGACCCGCGCCGACCTGGTTGTCTCCATCAGCGACGGTGTGGATCCCCGCCTTGGCATCGACAGCGGGGTCACCTTGCAGGAAGGGGCCTCGGGCCAGACCCTGGATGGCCAGCTGCCGGTGAGCGTGGGCAGCGATCGCCTGGTGTCGCTCAACTTCGAGGCGAACCAGCCCGGCCTGAATGGCCTCACCAGCGGCGGCCAGCCGACCCACTATCAGGTCAACGGCAACGTCATCACCCTGCTGGATGCGGGCGGCAAGACCATTCTGACCGTGACCCTGGGGCTGGATGGCAAGTACCAGGTGGCGCTCGACGGCGTGCTGGATCAGCCGGTCAGCACCAACAGCGTCAACCTGGGGCTGCAAGTACAGGGAACCGACTTTGACGGGGACAAGAGCAACCTTGGCACCCTCAATATCCATATCACCGACGGCGTGCTGCCCCAGGTCGACCCCGTCTCCCTCACCCTGGTGGAGGACAGCGACTGGAGCGCGGCCCAGACCCTCACCGGGGATCTGGCCATCACCGCCGGGGCCGACCCTCTGGTCAACATCGCATTCGA
>NZ_JBFODF010000045.1:0-23860 GCF_040908165.1 Aeromonas sp. R6-1 | reverse complement strand
ACAGGTGTTGGAAGGCTGGCGTATCCATGATGAAGGTCCTCGTGGTGATGACCTACTTCCAGATTAGCCTTCCAACACATAATTGGGACAGCGCCTTTTTTTTGACTGTTCATTTATGATTCATGCCGTCAGCCTAAGATAGGCCGGGTTCATGCTGGGGTGATGTATGATGCAGCACGCAGAATGATACCTGGTCGGTAGACACGTCTTCTCAGGGTGTTAGACTGATTCGATTGAAAAGTAAGAGGTAGAACATGGGAACTTCATTGCAACGCACTATGGCTCTGATTCCGCAAGGTAGTCTGGAAGGCTATATCCAGGCCGTCAACTCGATCCCTGTGCTGAGCGCAGAGGAAGAGCGCGAACTGGCGATGCGTCTGCAGCAGGATGGCGATCTCGAAGCTGCACGCCAGCTCGTTATGTCGCACCTGCGTTTTGTCGTTCACGTGGCCAAGAGCTACTCCGGCTATGGCCTGCCTCAGGCCGATCTGGTGCAGGAAGGCAACATCGGCCTGATGAAAGCCGTCAAACGCTTCGACCCGAGCGTGGGCGTGCGTCTGGTCTCCTTCGCCGTGCACTGGATCAAGGCCGAAATCCACGAATATGTGTTGCGCAACTGGCGCATGGTCAAGGTGGCGACCACCAAGGCCCAGCGCAAGCTGTTCTTCAACCTGCGCAAGTCCAAGAAGCGTCTGGGCTGGCTGAACCACGAAGAGGTGCAGGCCGTGGCTGCCGACCTCGGGGTATCCGCTGCCGACGTCACCGAGATGGAAGCGCGCATGAGCAATTACGATCAGGCTTTCGATCTGGTCGGTGACGATGAAGACGAGGGTGGCTTCGCGCCGGTGCACTATCTGGAAGACAAATCTTCCGATCTCGCGGCGAACATCGAGAACGACAACTGGGACAGCCATGCCACCCGTCGCCTGAGTGCGGCCATGGCGACCCTGGACGAGCGCAGCCAGCACATCATCCGTGCCCGCTGGCTCGATGACGAGAGCAAGACCACCCTGCAGGAGCTGGCCGATACTTACGGCGTCTCGGCCGAGCGGGTGCGCCAGCTTGAGAAAAACGCGCTCAAGAAGCTGAAAGATGCCATGGATGCCTGACGGCCTCCTCCGGTAAGAAGCAGGGCCTGATGGCCCTGTTTTTGTTTTGCGGGGATCTGGTCGGCCTTGCCTTGGTTACCCTTGTGTATGGTATGTTGCCGCCACTGCCACAGTAGGGAGAGCAGAAGTGAAACTGTTGAACGACTTGTTTACCAACAACCGCGAGTGGGCGGAACGGATCAAGGCCGAGGATCCCAATTTCTTCGCTACCCTGTCCGCCCAGCAGGCACCCGAGTACCTCTGGATCGGCTGTTCCGACAGCCGGGTTCCCGCCAACCAGCTGATGGGGCTCTTGCCGGGGGACGTCTTTGTCCACCGCAACGTCGCCAACCTGGTGGTGCACACCGACTTCAACTGCCTCTCGGTGCTGCAATACGCGGTGGAGGTGCTCAAGGTGAAGCACATCATCGTCTGCGGCCACTATGGCTGCGGTGGGGTCAAGGCTGCGATGCAGAACCAGGAGCTGGGTCTCATCGACAACTGGCTGCGCAACATCAAGGACGTCTACTTCAAATACGGCGAACAGCTCGAAGCCATCGAGGATGAGCACGAGCGCTTTGACTACCTGTGCGAGCTGAACGTGGCCGAGCAGGTCGCCAACGTCTGTCACACCACCATCATCCAGAATGCCTGGCGCAAGGGGCAGGAGCTGGCGGTGCACGGCTGGATCTACGGCATCAAGGATGGCCTGCTGCACGATCTCGATCTCTGCATCAGCGGCCCTGACCAGATCCCGGACGTCTATCGCGCCTGGCCGGACATGCGTCCGCCCCATCGTCGCCGCTGAGGACCAGCCGGTGGCTCCTGCGCTCTACCTTCAGATAAAGCAGCACATCCTGGACGGGATCCGCGAACGCCACTATCAGGCGGGCGACCGGATCCCGACCGAGGCCGCCCTGTGCGAGCAGTTTGCCGTGAGCCGCATGACGGTGAACAAGGCGCTGCGTGAACTGGTGGCCGAAGGCTGGCTGGTGCGCACCGCCGGATCCGGCAGTTTCGTGGCCGACAGGCGCACCGAGTCGCCGCTCTTGGCGATTCGCAATATTGCAGACGAGATCGCCGAGCGGGGCAGCGAGTACAGCGCGCGGGTGATCCGGCTGCAACGTCAGGCCGCCGACGAGAAAGTCGCGGTGCGTCTGGGCCTGCGGGTCGGGGCGCCCACCTTTCACAGCCTCATCGTCCATCAGGCCGATGGGGAGCCGCTGCAACTGGAGGAGCGCTTCGTCGATGCCGAGCGACTGCCCGGCTATGGCGAGCAGGATTTCACCCAGCAGACGCCAAACAGCTATCTGATGGAGATCTGCCCCCTCTCCGAGATGGAGCACGTGGTAGAAGCCGTGTTGCCGAGTGCTGGTGAAGCCGGACTGCTGCAAGTGAGGGTCGACACCCCCTGCCTGCTGCTGCACCGGCGAACCTGGTCAGACGGCTTTCTGGTCTCCTATGCCAGATTGTTGTCGCCGGGTTCCCGCTACAAGCTGAGCTCCAAGACGCGCCTCGCATAATTGTATATACATATTAAGCATTTAAAAGCCCACCTCTCGGTGGGCTTTTTTGTGCTTACACTCTAATAAAGCTGCTGTTATCAAGATGTGAACTTGATCCTTTCTTTCTTTTCAGAGATCGGCTATAAATTATTGTATATACATTTAGAGGTCGGTATGAACAAGGAACTGTTGAACTGCGAGCGGGTCTGGCTCAACGTGACACCCGCCACCCTGCGCCCCGATCTGGCGGACTACGGCCTGCTGGAGCCCCATGCCCTTGGCGTGCGGGATGGCAAGATCCACGCTCTGGTCCCCATGCAGGATCTCAAGGGCCCCTATGCCGCCTCCTGGCAGGACATGAAGGGGAAGCTGGTCACCCCCGGTCTCATCGATTGCCACACCCACCTCATCTTCGCCGGCAGCCGCGCCGAAGAGTTCGAGCTGCGCCAGAAGGGAGTCCCCTATGCGGAGATCGCCCGCAAGGGGGGCGGTATCATCAGCACGGTGCGCGCCACCCGGGCAGCCAGCGAGGAGCGGCTCTATGAGCTGGCGTTGCCGCGGATCAAGTCCCTGATCCGGGAAGGGGTCACCACAGTCGAAATCAAGTCCGGCTACGGCCTCACCCTGGAAGACGAGCTCAAGATGTTGCGGGTGGCCCGTCGTCTGGGAGAGACGCAGCCCATCCGGGTCAAGACCACGCTGCTGGCAGCCCATGCGGTGCCGCCGGAGTATCGCGACGATCCCGACTCCTGGGTCGAGACCATCTGCCAGGAGATCATCCCGGCGGCGGCCGAGGCAGGTCTCGCGGATGCGGTGGATGTCTTCTGCGAGCACATCGGCTTCTCCCTTGCCCAGACCGAGCAGGTCTATCTGGCGGCGGATCAGTACAACCTCGCGGTGAAAGGGCACATGGATCAGCTCTCCAACCTGGGGGGCAGCACGCTCGCCGCCCACTTCGGCGCCCTCTCGGTGGATCATCTGGAATATCTGGATCAGGACGGGATCCAGGCGCTGGCCCACCGTGGCGTGGTCGCCACCCTGCTGCCCACCGCTTTCTATTTCCTCAAGGAGACCAAGCTGCCCCCGGTCGCCGCTTTGCGCAAGGCGGGGGTACCCATGGCTGTCTCCTCCGACATCAACCCGGGCACGGCTCCCATCGTCTCCCTGCGCATGGCCATGAACATGGCCTGCACCCTGTTTGGCCTGACCCCGGTGGAGGCCATGGCCGGGGTGACCCGCCACGCCGCCAGGGCGCTTGGCGAGCAGGAACGGCTGGGGCAGCTCAAGGTCGGCATGCTGGCGGATTTCCTTGTCTGGAACTGCGGCCATCCGGCCGAGCTCAGCTACCTCATCGGTGTCGATCAGCTGGTGAGCCGTGTGGTCAACGGGGAGGAAACCCTTCATGGATAAGTTCAACGGGATCGACATGTCGGTCTGGCAGGGGCGTCAGGATCCCGAAGACGGCGAGCTGGCCCTGCGCTGGCACGACAGGGTGCAACCCTGGCAGGGGAATCGCGAACCCGGCGTGGTACTGCTCGGCTTTGCCTGTGACGAAGGGGTGCGCCGCAACAAGGGGCGGGTCGGTGCGGCCGGTGCACCGCTGGCGGTGCGCAAGCTACTGGCCAACACGGCCTGGCACCTGGGCGCCCCCGTCTATGACGGCGGGGATCTGGCCTGTGAGGACGGCGATCTCGATGCCGCCCACGGGCGCTTGGCCGAGCGGGTCGCGAGTGCACTGGATCAGGGGCACTTCCCCCTGGTGCTGGGAGGCGGCCACGAGGTGGCGTTTGGCAGCTGGAGCGGCCTGAACCGTCATCTTGGCGGCGAAGGGCGGGTCGGGATCATCAATTTCGACGCCCACTTCGATCTGCGCATGAAACAGGAGCAGGCGAGCTCGGGCACCCCCTTCTTCCAGATTGCCGAGCAGTGCGCCGCCCAGGGCACCCCCTTTCACTATGCCTGTCTCGGGGTGGCCGAAACCGCCAATACCGCGGCGCTCTTTGCCCGCGCCGAGGCGCTGGGAGTCTGGCACGTGCTGGACGAGGCGATGACGCAGACCGAGCTGCCAGCCTTGCTAGGCGGGCTGGATGCCTTCATCGCCCGTTGCGACCACCTCTATCTCACCATCGATCTCGACGTGCTGCCGGCGGCGGTGATGCCGGGAGTGAGCGCTCCCGCTGCTCGCGGCGTGGAGCTGGCGGTCATCGAACCGCTCATCGCCCATATCCGGGCCAGCGGCAAGCTCAGGCTCGCCGATCTGGCCGAGTACAACCCGAACCTGGATCAGGACAACCGCAGTGCCCGCGTGGCTGCGCGCCTGGTTCACCAGTTGACCAAGTAGTGGCGCACCGCGCCGCCTGACTGCATCGCTAAACAAGGAGTGTCTATGTCTGTACAACACCAGGATCCCCGCCACGATCCGAGCCGCGTGATCCGTGCTCCCCACGGCACCCAGCTGACCGCCAAGAGCTGGCTCACCGAAGCGCCACTGCGGATGCTGATGAACAATCTGGATCCGGATGTTGCCGAGCATCCCCAGTCCCTGGTGGTGTACGGCGGCATCGGCCGCGCCGCCCGAAACTGGGCTTGCTATGACAAGATCGTCGAGGTACTAACCCGGCTCGAGGACGATCAGACCCTGCTGGTGCAATCCGGCAAGCCGGTCGGGGTGTTCCAGACCCACAAGGATGCGCCGCGGGTGCTCATCGCCAACTCCAACCTGGTGCCCCACTGGGCCAACTGGGAGCACTTCAACGAGCTCGATAAAAAGGGTCTGATGATGTACGGCCAGATGACCGCCGGCTCCTGGATCTACATCGGCACCCAGGGGATAGTGCAGGGCACCTACGAGACCTTCTTCGCGGTGGCGAACCAGCACTTCAACGGCGAGCCCAAAGGCCGCTGGATCCTGACCGGGGGCCTGGGTGGCATGGGCGGTGCCCAGCCCCTTGCCGCCACCATGGCCGGTTTCTCCATGATCGCCGTGGAGTGCGACGAGACCCGTATCGATTTCCGTCTGCGTACCCGCTACGTCGACAAGAAGGCCCACAGCCTGGATGAGGCGCTGGCCATGATCGAGGAGGCCAAACGCAGCGGCACCGCCGTCTCCGTCGGCCTGCTCGGCAACGCCGCCGACGTCTTCGCCGAGCTGGTGGCTCGCGGCATCACGCCGGACGTGGTGACCGACCAGACCTCCGCCCATGACCCGGTACACGGCTACCTGCCCCAGGGCTGGAGCGTGGCCCAATGGCGCGATCTGCAAAAGAGCGCACCGGACGAGGTCAACGTGGCGGCTCGCCGCTCCATGGCCCGTCAGGTCGAAGCCATGCTGACCCTGCAATCCCGCGGCGCCGCCACGCTCGATTACGGCAACAACATCCGCCAGATGGCGCTGGAAGAGGGGGTCAAGAATGCCTTCGACTTCCCGGGATTCGTGCCGGCCTACATCCGCCCGCTGTTCTGCGAGGGCATTGGCCCGTTCCGCTGGGTGGCGCTCTCCGGCGACCCGGAAGACATCTACAAGACCGACCAGAAGGTAAAAGAGCTGATCCCGGACGATCCCCACCTGCACAACTGGCTCGACATGGCCCGCGAGCGCATCGCCTTCCAGGGCCTGCCGGCGCGGATCTGCTGGGTCGGCGTCAAGGATCGGGTGCGCCTGGGCCTGGCCTTCAATGAGATGGTGAAGAATGGCGAGCTGAAGGCTCCGGTCGTCATCGGCCGTGACCACCTTGACTCCGGCTCGGTGGCGAGCCCGAACCGCGAGACCGAATCCATGAGGGATGGTTCCGACGCCGTTTCCGACTGGCCGCTGCTCAACGCCCTGCTCAACACCGCCGGCGGCGCGACCTGGGTTTCCCTGCACCACGGTGGCGGTGTGGGCATGGGCTTCTCCCAGCACTCCGGCGTGGTGATCGTCTGTGACGGCACCGACGATGCCGCCAAGCGGGTCGGCCGCGTGCTGCGCAACGACCCGGCCACCGGGGTGATGCGTCACGCCGACGCCGGCTATGAGATTGCCATCAACTGTGCCCATGAGGCGAAACTGGATCTGCCGATGATCGACGCCACCGGCAAAGGGGTGAAATAAGATGTTCGAACTCAATCTGCAACCGGGCAAACTCTGCCTCGCCACCCTGCGCCGTGTCAGCCGCGAGCCGGTACACGTCAGCCTGGATCCGGCTGCCTTGGCGGGGATCCACGCCTCCGCCGCCGTGGTCACCAAGGTGATCGAGCAAAACCGGGTGGTCTATGGCATCAACACCGGCTTTGGCCTGCTGGCCAATACCCGGATCCCGGTGGAGCAGCTGGACGAGCTGCAACGCTCCATCGTGCTCTCTCATGCGGCAGGAATTGGCGAGTACATGGATGACGCCACCGTGCGGTTGATGATGGTGCTCAAGGTCAACTCGCTCGCCCGTGGCTTCTCTGGCATCCGGCTGACGGTGCTCGAGGCCCTGATGACCCTTATCAACGCCGAGGTCTACCCCGTGGTGCCGAAGAAGGGCTCCGTCGGCGCTTCCGGCGATCTGGCGCCCCTGGCCCACATGAGCTGCCTGCTGATCGGTGAAGGCAAGGCCCGTCACAAGGGCGAGTTGATCGACGCCGCCACTGCCCTGAAGATTGCCGGGCTGGAGCCCATAGCCCTGGCGCCGAAAGAGGGGCTGGCCCTGCTCAACGGCACCCAGGCGAGCACCGCCTTCGCGCTGGAAGGGCTGTTCCATGCCGAGGATCTCTACGCCGGTGCCATCACCATAGGGGCCATGAGCGTTGAAGCGGCCCTCGGCAGCCGCCGGCCGTTCGATGCCCGCATTCACGAGGTGCGCGGCCAGCGCGGCCAGATCGATGCGGCCGCCTGCTACCGCCACCTGCTGGTGGACGGCAGCGAGATCGGCATGTCCCACCACAACTGCGAGAAGGTGCAGGATCCTTACTCCCTGCGCTGCCAGCCCCAGGTGATGGGTGCCTGCCTGACCCAGATCCGTCAGGCCGCCGAGGTGCTGGTGTGCGAGGCGAACGCGGTTTCCGACAACCCCCTGGTGTTTGCCGATGATGAGGAGATCATCTCCGGCGGCAACTTCCACGCAGAACCCGTGGCCTTTGCCGCCGACAACCTGGCCCTGGCCATCGCCGAGATCGGGTCGCTGTCCGAGCGGCGCATGGCGCTGCTCATCGACTCGCGCATGTCCGGCCTGCCGGCCTTCCTGGTGAACAACGGCGGGGTGAACTCCGGTTTCATGATCGCCCAGGTCACTTCGGCGGCGCTCGCCTCCGAGAACAAGACCCTGGCCCACCCGGCCTCGGTGGACAGCCTGCCCACCTCGGCGAACCAGGAGGACCACGTCTCCATGGCCACCTTCGCCGGTCGCCGGCTGGCGGACATGGCCGAGAACACCCGCGGCATCCTGGCGGTGGAACTGCTGGCAGCGGCCCAGGGGCTCGACTTCCGCGCTCCCCTGCGCTCCACCGAGCTCATCGAGCTGGCCAAGGGCCGTCTGCGGGAAGAGGTCAGCTTCTATGACAAGGACAGGTACTTTGCACCGGACATCGAGGCAGCGGCCGACTTGCTGGGCCGTGCCAGCTACAACGACCTGATCCCGGCCGGGACTCTGCCCAGCCTCTGAATTGGAGCCTGAGTAACCATAAATAAGACCGCCCATGGGGCGGTCTTTTCATTTCCGTCTCCCGCGCCTCGCGTCGGGGCCATCGGAAGTGCGCTGCGCAGAGTGGCAGCAGACAGAGGCGGCGGCTTTATCCGTGTTCAAACATCCGGAACAGATAAATCACGAACAGCACTGGGGTGAGTGCTGGCAGCCTTATCCGTGTTCAAACATCAGGAACAGGTAAACGACAAACAGCACAAGATGGGTGGCGCCGTGCAGGGCGTGGGTGCGGCCGCTGCTGAAGGTCACTTTACAGACCATGAGGGTGGTGATGAGCAGCACCATGTCGGCAGGGGAGAGGCCCAGGCGCACTTCCTGCCCCATCAGGGAGCCGATGAAGAGCACGGAGGGTACCGTGAGGGCGATGGTGGCCAGCACGGAGCCGAAGTAGAGATTCATGGCCCGCTGCAACTGGTTGTTGAAGGCCGCCTTGATGGCGCCGACCGCTTCGGGAGCCAGCACGATACAGGCGACGATGAAACCACCCAGCGCCATCGGGGCTTCCATCACGTGCACCCCGTAGTTGATGGGGATGGCCAGGGTCTTGGCCAGCAGGATCACCACCACCAGGTAGGCGAGCAGCAAGAGGGTGTGATAGACGTTGCTCTGCAGCGGGCCGTGGTGATCCTCGAGATCCTCGTGATCGCTGTCGACGAAGAAGTGGCTGTGGCTGCGGGTCTGGATCAGCAGGAAGACACCATAGAGCAGGATGGAGATGATGATCAGCATCCATGACATGGCCTTGGAGAGGCTGCCCAGAGTGCCGCCCTGGGTGAAGTTCGGCAGGACCAGACAGAGCAGTGCCAGGGGAATGATGGCCACCAGATAGGATTTGACCCCGTCCAGATTGAAGTTCTGGGTGTGATAGCGCCAGCCGCCAAACAGCAGGGTGAAGCCCACCAGACCGTTGGTGACCAGCATCACCACCGCGAACATGGTGTCCCGGGCCATGGTGGGATTGGGATCGCCGGTCAGCATGACGGAGGAGATCATCACCACTTCCAGGGAGATGACCGAGAGGGTCAGGATCAGGGTACCGAAGGGTTCCCCGAGCTTGATGGCGAGGGCGTCAGAGTGACGCACGACGGAGAAGATGGCCCAGGTCACGATGGCAAGCAGGGCCAGCGACACCGGCAGGTAGACCGCAAGGGGGGTTGTCTCTGCCAGCAGGTCGCTCCCCAGGGTTTTGAAGAAGAGCAGGGTCAGCAGACCGGCAGGCAGAGCAATCTCTTGTCGGATAAAAGACTTCATAGGCAGTGGTTCTCATCTCGGGGCGGCCTCGGCCGACGGGGTATGGAGCGACTTGGTGCACCCAAGGTGCACAGACCCATGATAAGGGGAGATGCTCCTCATGCGGAGCATCATTTTGTTGCAAAGGGTGAGAGGCGGGGCAGATACCGCCTCAGTGCGGGTCGGAGGGGCTGGTTGTCTCGCCCTCTTGCCATGCCATCAGCCAGATCTTCAGTTTGCTCAGGGGCATGGGCTTGGCATAGACGTAGCCCTGGATCAGGTGGACTCCGTGGCGATACAGATAATCCACCTGCTCCTGGGTTTCGACCCCTTCGGCGATCATCTCCATGCCCGATTTGAGGCCGAAGGCGATGGTGGCATCCAGCACGCTGCGCTTGAGGTCGTCCGTGCCTATGGTATCCACGAACATCTTGTCGATCTTGATCTGGCGAATGCCGAGCCGTTGCAAGTAGGCAAAGCCGCCATAACCGGTGCCGAAGTCATCCAGCTTGAAGTGATAGCCCCTCTCCTGCAGGGCTGCGATCTCCGCCATGGCCCCCTGGATGTGCTTGATGGGATCCCGCTCGGTGAGTTCGAAGGTGAGGCGGGCCGGCGAGGGCCAGCCATGGCGCTGCAACTGGGTGCGCAGACGAGGCTGCTCGATATGGCCCGCCACCAGATTGACGCTGACCCACTGGTGCGGGGCCAGGACGGGGAGATCCGCCAGGATGCGCTCCAGCAGTTGATCCGTCATCGGCAGGATCAGCCCCTGCTCCTCCGCATAGGCGATGAAGGTGCCTGGCGACACCAGATCCCGTCCTCGCTGCCAGCGCAGCAAGGCCTCGAATCCCACCACCCTTCGGTTTCTGCTGTCCACTATGGGCTGATAGAAGGGGATGAACTCCCGCCGAGCCAGCCCTCTTTGCAGCAATCCTTTGAGGGAGCGCCGGTAGTTTCTAAGGCCCCAGTAGAGGGCCGCCAGCAGCGCCCCCAGCGCCCCGGCCGACCAGAGGCCATCGCGGTGTATCTGTGAGCGTGCGTAGCGTTTCAGTGCCTCGCCAGCCCAGAGGGTCTGTTCCACCTGATGCTGGGGGTCGAAACTGAGCAGCCGCATCGGGTTTGTCTCTTCTCGAATGTGCTTGTTGCCACGGGGGAAAAAGAGCCCGGACTGGGTCGGGTGCTTGTGGTTGAACTCCAGGTAGAAACAGTCGTTGCAGGGGGTGCGGAGCAGCTCATGGCTCCAGCTGCTGTCGAGCACCCAATAGGCCAGATTGCCGTTGCGTCTCGCATAGACCAGGGTTTCGCGTTCGGTATCGAACATGGGGGCCGTGCTGGATATATGAAAGTCGGGGGAGGCCGGTATGCCGGCGTCGGCAAGCTGGGGCAGGGCGGGGCCCAGGGTGGAGCAGCCGCTCCCGTTGGCAAGCTGCAGGCCGGCCAGGCGAATATGGCGGTTGTAATACTGGGGTGAGCGCAGCAGCGCCATGTCTGTGGGGCCGCAATCGAAGGCAAAGTGGGCGAGTTGAGCGGGGACATCGTGATCCAGGAGCTGGTTGCGCTCCTGCTGGTAGTCGAGCAGAGCCCTTTCCTTTGTCTGCAACAGGTGGTGAGCCAGCTTGTCGCTCAACAGGGGGGTGAGCAACAGCATCAGCAGCGGGGGCAAACAGAAGAGGCCCAGAGGAATCCATAACGGAGATCGTGCAGACATGGTGGGTCCCCTTCTTCCCTGAAATGAAACAACCCGATTGAGACTCAAGCATCATAGCATTAGCTGCATCGATTTGAGCCAAGTTGGTCACACTTGGAACAAAAACGATAATTAATTGATAAATAAAGGATATGGCTACACACCTGAACAAGATTCAATCGCTGACCTGTCATAAATGACAATTGTCCAGCTTATCTGAAGTGGCTAAAGTAGCGGTGCGGTTTGACTCACCGTGTGTTCAATACTCCTGTATCTATTTTTGTCAGTAGCACAGAGTGTTAGTTTTGATATGAGTGTTTCTTTTGGTCCCCGTTGTGGGACCATTTTTCTGTCCGCTCCTCAGCCTGTGTCCCCTCGTTTGCTCCCTTGATGCCTCTTTTGCGACCTGCACTACGGCGCCGCATGACGCAGCCGCCCGCTTATTTGCAGAAGCGGGATCTTCATCCATAGGCGGCGTTTGGTCTGGGCTGATACCATGATGCCCTATGGATGCTGTCGGCTACGGAAAGGCACATGAAACTGACCACTCAACTCGTCTCTTTTATTACGCTGTGCGTGATCTCGGCCATGGCCATGGTGATGCTCGGCGGGGTCTTCAGTTTCCGCCAGATGGGAATGGAGCTGCAGCAGAACCGGGTCGACTCCCTGGTGGAGATCATCGACAAGCAGCTCGGGGTGACCGATGACCAGCAAGCCCTTGCCCGCTGGCTGCCCTCCCTGTTGCGGGCCTCCCATGTGGTGGAGCTGGAGATCCGTCAGGACAAGCAGCGGGTCTACTGGTTTCGCGATGTGCAGCAGCAGACGGACGAGAGCCTGCTGATCGCCTACAGCGAGGCGATCCCCAATCAGGCCGGGATGCGGGCCGACTTCAAACTGGACAGGCCGTTCAAGGAGTTCGAGTACTCCATGAAGGCGATGTTCGGCATCTCTCTGGGTATCTTCATCGTGGTGTTCGGGCTCTGGTACTCCATCCGCTGGCTGCGTCAGCAGTTGCGCGGTGCCGAGCTGCTGGCGGAGCGTGCCCAGCTGATCCTGGATGGCAAGCTGACCAAGCTGGCCCATGACCCTGCCGAAGAGTGGCCTGTTTCGGCCAGTCAGGCCCTCACCCATCTGCTGACCGAGCTGGCCGACGCCCGCAAGGAGCGCAGCCGCTTCGACAACTTCATCCGCAGCAACGCCTTCGTCGACAAGACGACGGGCATCGGCAACCGCCTCTTCTTCGACAACCGGCTGGAGAGCGCCATCATGGAGGCAAGCGTGATCAGCGGCGGTGTGCTGCTGATCGAGCTGGCCGGTCTGGAAGAGCTGGATCCCGAGCTGAGCGGGCGCCCGAGCCAGGAACTCCTGATGGAGGCGAGCGCCACCATCGCCGCCTTCGTGCGCAAGCACAGCGGAGCCCTGCAGGCGCGCTATGCCGGTCAGGTCTTTGCCGTGCTGCTGCCGAACATGTCAGAGAGCGAGATGGTGGACGGCGCCAGCCAGTTGCTCAAGAGTCTGCAACGACTGCACTGGCCCGAAGCGGTCAATGCCGACACCGCCGTCTATCTCGGTGCGGTCTGCTATCAGGCACAGGATTCCCTGCTCAAGGTGCAGGAAGAGGCGGAGCTGGCGCTCAAGAGCGCGCGCCTGCAAGGACACAGCGGCTGGTTCCTGTTCGAGAAATCCCTCAACGAGGAGGCGAGCAGCAAGGGAACGGTGCGCTGGCGCACCCTGATCAGCCGTCGCATCGAGGAGCAGGGCATCGACTTCTACGTCCAGCCTGTGCAGCAGGAGCGGGATCAGGTGGTGTTGCAGCAGGAGCTGCTCATCCGCCTTCACGACGAGCAGGGCCGGGAGCTGCAGGCGGGGGTCTTCATGCCCATGGCGGAGAAGGCCGGTCTGCTGCTGCCGCTGGACAGACTGGTGGTGGCCCGAGCCTTGCGACTGCTGCGCCAGCGACCGGCATCGAGCTGCCCCATCAGCCTCTCTCTGTGCGCCCAGAACCTGCTCACCCGCGAGTTCCAGCGCGAGCTCTTCTTCGAGCTGTTCCAGTTGCCGCGCAGTACCAACGAGGGGTTGATCCTGCAGTTGTCGGAGTCTCAGGTGACCCGCCACTACGAAGCCCTCAAGCGGCCGCTTCGGGCGATGCGCATGCTGGGGTGCAGGCTTGCCATCGATCATGCGGGCCAGGACGTGGTGAGCACCCAGTACATCAAGGAGTTCGAGATCCACTTCCTCAAGCTGCACCCCAGCCTGGTGCGGGAGATCCACCTGCGCCAGGTCAACCAGATGGCGGTACGCAGTCTGGTGGGGGGCTGTGCCAATACCCAGGCCCGGGTCATCGCGGTGGGGGTGGAGAGTGGCGACGAGTGGAAGATGCTGCGACACCTGGGCGTGCATGCCGGTCAAGGTCCCTGGTTTGCCGACCCCGAGCCCCTCAACCTGCCTGACTAGCGCCCCGGCCGGGGTGACAGGCGGCCCTGCTCCTGCAGGCCCGCCAGCCCCTGCAAGCCACCTGTGTGGATGAAGATGATCTTGCTGCCGCGCGCAATGCGGCCTGCCGCCAGTTCGCGAAACAGCCCCCACATCGCCTTGCCACTGTAGATGGGTTCCAGCGGCAAGCCGGTTTCTGCACTGAATGCCTGCACCCATTGCCAGAGTGCCGGACTGAACCTGGCATAGCCGCCGTCGTGGTGATCCAGCGCAATGCGCCAGCCCGGGGTGGTGGCCGCCGCCGGATGCAACCGGCATACCTCGCCGGTGATGAAGTCGGCCCCCTTGAGCACCGCGATGGCCAGGATCTGCTCCTGTGCCCGCTTGCCCGCGATGAGTCCCGCCAGGGTGCCGCCGCTGGCGCAGGGCAGCACCCAGAGATCCGGCGAGAAGGGCACCTCGTCGACCAGCTCGGCCACCCCGGGGATGGCCAGCGGGCTGCTGCCTCCTTCCGGTACCAGCAGGGTGTCGTCATCCTCGAACCGGGCAAGCCATTCGGGATCCTGGCGCCGGCGATAGTTCTGCCGGTCGACAAAAACGAGATCCATGCCCCAGCCTTTGGCCGCTTTCAGGGTGGGATTGCTGACGGTATCCCCTTCACCGCGTATGATGCCCGTGGTGCGCAGTCCCAGTCTGAGTCCTGCTGCGGCCAGGGCGTGGATGTGATTGGAGTAGGCGCCGCCAAAGGAGAGTATGTGGCCCTTGCCCAGCATCTGTGCCTGTTGCAGATGGTATTTGAGCTTTCGCCACTTGTTGCCGGAGAGGGTCGGGTGGATCAGATCGTCCCGCTTGCACCAGAGCGTGACGTCATGGGCTGCCAGCAGAGGATGTCGGATCCGGTGCAGGGGGGAGGGGAGTTGAAGGGGCGCCATGGGATCGTCTCCCGTGGGTGCCAGCGTGGCCGTCGATGCGTCGTTTGTCATAAAGTTGGAGGCTAATAGCCTGTTTATGTTAAGGTTTAGTCCGTTTTACGCGGCCAGGTGAAGATCCAGATGAAGTCACTGTTCAGGCGTTCTCCCTCCAGCCATCAGGTCGGGATCCTGCTGGCCAGCGATCGCATTCTGCTGGCCTGCGTGGACCCCGTTCCCGTGTTTGCCAGCCAGCCTGTCAACGGCCCCCACGACTGGTCCAAGGCCCTGGCCGAGCTGTTTTCCCGGCACGGTCTGGCCAAGTCTAAGGTGCGGGTGGCCCTCGCGGCCAGCCTTTATCAGCAGATCCAGATCGACAAGCCCGCCGTGCCCGATGCCGAGATGGCGGGGGCCCTGCCCTGGGCCATCAAGGATTTCGTCAACGAGCCGGTGTTGCAGCTCGCCATGGATTATGTGGACCTGCCGACGCCCCCTGCCGGGCGTCCGCGCATCAACGTTGTCTGCATGCCCAAGAGCCGGGTGCAGCAGGTGGCGGATGCGGTCAACGGCGCGGCGACCCTGGAGGCCATCGTCAGTGACGAGCTGGCCATGACGGCCCTCTACGAGGCGGACCAGATGGTGCGCATGCTGCTCTGGCAACCCCGGGGGCAGGAGCTGCAACTGCTGGTCTTCCATCGGGGCGGACTCTGCTTCTCCCGCCAGTTGCGCGGATTTGCGAGCCTCACCGGCAGCCATGAGCCAGATACCGACCAGCTCGACGCGCTGGCGCTGGAGATCCAGCGATCCATCGATTATCTGGCCGGCCATCTCAAGTTGCCCGAGCCCGGCCAGTTGCAACTGGCCATCGCCTCCTCCGCCATGGGGGTACTGGTGCGTCACCTGGAACAGACATTCGGTTTCCCGGTGTCGGCCATGGCAAACAAGGCGGTACTGGCAGGAGTCGAATACCTCAGTGCCTATGGCGCGGCCCTGGGCAGGAGCGACTGATGAAACACCATATCAACCTCTATGGCGCCGAATTCCGGCCAAGACGCCTGTGGGCCAGCCTGCCCCAGATGGCGTTGGTCTGGGGCGGCGTCCTGGTGCTGCTGCTGGGGGCCACCCTCTTCTATGGCTGGCAACAGCAGGGCCTCGATCGTGAATTGGCTGGCGTGCGGGCACAGCTCGACGTGCAGCGCGGCGAGGCCAGGCGTCTCGATGCGGAGCTGGCGCGCCATCTGGCGAATGCAGACTTGCAGCGGCAACTGGCCGACAAGCGGGAAGAGCTGGGGGCCAAACAGGCGCTGATGCAGCAGCTTGGCCACCTCTCCCTGCAAAAATCCCAGGGCTATGCGGGGGTGATGGCGGACCTGGCCCGCCTGCGGGATCCCCGCCTCTCCCTGCAACGGATCGAGATAAGCGACGGGCGGATCAACCTCGCGGGCGTTGCCGAACGCAGTCAGGACGTGCCCGCCTGGGTGAACCGCTTCAAGCAGACCCCCTCCCTGGCTGGCAAGCAGTTTGGCGAGCTCACCCTGAGTCGGGACAAGGAGGGCCAGCTTGCCTTCCAGCTCAGTGGCATAGCGCGGGAGACTCCCTGATGGACATGAAGGCACAATGGCAGGGATGGGCGCAGCAGATCGCAGCCCTCAGCCTGCGCGAGCGGATCCTCATTCTGTTGACCGGGGTCGTGCTGCTCGGGGCCATGGGCATCTATGGCTGGCTGGATGACGCCGATACCCGGCTGGGCCAGGATCGGCAGGCCCTGGCTGCGGCGCAGCGGGATCTGGAGATCCTGACCCTGGAAAACCAGGGCAAGCAGGCCAGGCTGGGGCGGGATCCCGATGCCCAGGTACGCGAGCAGCTCGCCAGTGTCGAGACCACTCTGCGCCAGATGGATGCCGAGCTGCTGGCTCAGACGGTGGATCTGATCCCCGCCCACGAAATGCCCGCGGTGCTGGAGGCCCTGTTGTCCCGCTCCGCCAACCTGCATATGCTGGCGCTCACCTCCCTCAAGCCCGAGCCGCTGATGGCCGGGGAGCAGAAGGTGAACCTGTTCAGGCACGGCATCCGGCTTCAGCTGGAGGGCGGCTATTTCGATGTCTACCAGTACCTGAAAGCGCTCGAAGCCCTGCCTCGCCACTTCTACTGGAAGGGCTTTGACTACCGGGTGGTCGAGCATCCCAAGGCGGCGGTAGCGATGGAGATCTACACCCTCAGCACCAGCAAGGAGTTCATCCGTGGTTAAGCGGCATGTCGGCGGGACGGGATCCCGCATTTTTGCCTTCCCATCCTGGCGCTGGCTGGCCCTGTGGGGGAGCCTGCTCGCGCTGCAGGCCCAGGCCGAGGTGCTGCAGGATCCCACCTTGCCCCTGGCGGGATCCGGCTCGGCGGCGAGTGTCGCCAAGGAGGCCGGTCTGCCCAGGTTGCAGAGCGTCATCCTGGGGAGCGGGCCCGCCCTGGCGGTGCTCGACGGTCAAAGCTACCGGGTCGGCCAGCAGGTCAACGGATTCCGGCTGGTGGGGATCAGCGCCGACAGCGTGGTGCTGGAAAAAGCGGGCAAACGCCAGACACTGACCCTGTTTGGCAGCAAGATCCGGATGTGAAGTGGGTGTCGCACGGGATGGTGCGGGCCAGGTTTGTCGAGTTTCATAGCGAGTCAGGTGCACGAATAACATGAAAAAACACCCTTTTTGTCTGCTTCCCCTCGCGCTGGCGGTGGCGGGTTGCACTACCTATCGTCACCCCGAGCCGGTACAGGCCAAAGATGCACTCAAGCAGGCGATGAGCGAGCAGAGCCCGACCGCCCCCCTGACTTCCCTGCCGCCCTCGGTGCAGAGCGAGCTGTTGCAGCTCAATCGTCCCCAGCAGCCGATGACCATTCCCGAGAAGCGGATGCGCATCGCGGCCCATGACGTGGACGCGGTGGAGTTCTTCGGCTCCCTGTTCAAGGGCTCCCGCTACAGCGTGGCGGTCCATCCCGGTGTGGCGGGCGTCATTTCGGTAGAGCTCAAGGACGTGACCTTGCAGGAGGCGCTGGCGACCGTCGGCGACATGTACGGCTTCGACGTACAGCGCAAGGGCAACGTGTTCCACGTCTATCCCGCCGGTCTGCGCACCGAGACCATTCCGGTCAACTACCTGATGATGGCCCGGCGCGGTCTCTCCCGTACCTCGGTGAGCACAGGCGGGGTGACGGCCAACGACAACAACAATGGCAATAACAACAACTTCGACAACGGCCTGAACAACAGCGGCAACAACAACAGCCAGGGCAACACCGCCAGCGGTGACAACAACACCAACAGCAACGGCACCCGCATCGAGACGGACAGCAACAACGACTACTGGACCGATCTGCGGGATGCCCTGCAGACCCTGATCGGCACAGGGGAAGGGCGGGCCGTCATCACCAGTCCCCAGGCGGGCCTGGTCACGGTGCGTGCCTATCCCAAGGAGCTCAAGGCGGTGCGCGAGTTCCTGGACCAGTCCGGCGAACACCTCAAGCGCCAGGTGGTGCTGGAGGCGCGGATCCTGGAAGTGTCCCTCAACGAGGGTTACGAGCAGGGGGTGGACTGGAGCGGCCTCTCCGCAAGCTGGGACGGCGGCAAGGGCATCACGGGGGGCGGCTCCCTCATGGACAGCCCCATCGCTTCGACCCCCAACCAGGTCTTCCGGGCTCTGGGGGGCGGCGCCGGTTTCACCATCTCCGATGGCAACTTCAACGTCGCGGTCAGCCTGCTCAAGACCCAGGGGGACGTGAACACCCTCTCCAGCCCGCGCGTGACGGCCACCAACAACCAGAAAGCGGTGATCAAGGTGGGGACGGACGAATACTTCGTCACCAACGCCTCGACCACCACCACCACCTCGGGGACTTCGGCCCCCATCGTCACCCCGAACGTGGAGCTGACCCCCTTCTTCTCGGGGATAGCCCTGGACGTGACGCCCCAGATCGACGAGCAGGGCAAGGTATTGCTGCATATCCACCCCTCCGTCATCGACACCGAAGAGCAGAGCAAGACCATCAACGTCGGCACCGCCGATCCCCTGGTGTTGCCGCTGGCCAAGAGCTCCATCCGCGAGTCCGATACCGTGGTGCAGGCCAACAATGGGGACATCATCGTCATCGGTGGTCTGATGAAGACCGACAGGCAGGAGATTGTCAGCAAGGTGCCCCTGCTGGGTGACATCCCCTGGGTCGGCGAGGCCTTCACCAACCGCCGGGAGAGCAACCGCAAGGTGGAGCTGGTGATCCTGCTCAAGCCCACCGTGGTGGAAAAGGACACCTGGCAGAAAGAGCTGCAACGCTCCTCCGAGCTGCTCGACAAATGGTATCCCCCCAAGGGCTGATCCGGGATGACGCGCCTGTTGAGCACTCCTTCTCCCATGTGGTGGCGCCTCCCGGCTGCTGCCAGTCTGCCCTGCCCGACGGCGGTGGCGCCATGTCGCTGATCCGGGGCTGTCTGCGGCTGCGCGCCCTGGACTCTGGCCGGGAGGGAGCATGTATCTGAGTCACTTCGGACTGCGGGAGGCCCCCTTCGGCCTGACCCCGAACACCGGTTTCTATTACGGCCTGCCCCCCCACGAGGAGGCCATGCAGGTGCTCAACTGGGCACTCTCCCAGGGGGAGGGGTTCATCAAGGTGACCGGCGAGGTCGGCACCGGCAAGACCCTGCTCTGTCGCAAACTGCTGAGCGAGCTCGGCTCCGAGGCCTGCCCGGTGCGCCTGGCCTGGCTGCCCAACCCCCATCTCACTCCGGGGGAGCTGCGCACGGCCCTGGCCCTGGAGCTGGGGTTGACGCTGGCGGGGGAGAGCGAGCTGGATCTCACGGATCGCATTCACCGCCATCTGATCTCCCTGCATCGGCAAGGGAGTCGGGTGGTGGTGCTGATCGACGAGGCGCAAGCCCTGCCGGACGAGACCCTGGAGGCGATCCGGCTGTTTGGCAACCTGGAAACCGAATCCAGCAAGCTGCTGCAAATCGTGTTGTTCGGCCAGCCCGAGCTGGATGCCAGGCTCGGGCAGCCCCGTCTTCGCCAGTTGCGCCAGCGCATCGGTTTTTCCTACCGCCTGCGGCCGCTGCGGCTCGACGAGACCCGGGCCTATCTGGAGTACCGGCTGCAGGTGTCCGGCTATCGCGGGGCCGCCCTGTTCGATGGCCGCGCCCTGCGCAGGCTGTGGCGCGCATCCCGCGGCATTCCCCGCCTCATCAACATACTGGCGCAGAAGTGCCTGATGCTGGCCTATGGCCGCGGTGTGCGGCGGATCGACAGCGCCCTGGTCCGGCTCGCCATCCGGGATACCGATGATGCCCGCCGTGGCCGTCTCACCCTCTGGTGGCCCCTGTTGTTGTTGCTGGGCACCGCCCTGGCGTATGGAGTCTGGTCATGAGCGTGATCAATCAGATGCTGAAAGATCTGGATAGGCGTCAGCAAGAGGCCGAGGGAGCCGCCGTCTATGTGGCGCCGGTGCGCCAGCAAGGCTGGTGGATGCTGGTGCTGACCCTGCTGTGTACCCTGGCCCTGGGGATCCTCGGCTGGCGCACCTGGATCTTCTGGCAGCAGAGCCAGCGAGCCTCCCTGCCAGCGGCGCAGGTCGAGGCCCCCCGCACCGCCCCTACGGTGGCGCCATCCTCGCCCCTGGCCGTGGTGGCCACCACGCAGGCGGTCTCCTCTGCCGCGCCAGTGGCAAAGGTGCCCGCCGCCAGTGCCGAGTCGACCGCCGCGAGAGTGGCCCCCTCCGTAGCCGAGCAGGTTCCGGCCGATGAGGCCGTGCTCGCCGATGAGGGCAATCCGGAGGAAGCGCTGGGGGGCGAGACGATCCCGAGCGACGAGGAGCTGCAGCCGGACCTCTATGCCGAGCTGGCCGCGGAGCAGAGCGCCGAAGAGGCGCCTGCACCCGCCGCGCCGCGCAAACCCGGGATCCTGAAGATCGAAACGGTGGAACTCTCCGACGCCGAGCTGGCCACCCTGGCCGAGCGCAAGGCGACCACGGCCATGGCCAAGGGACGGATGCAGGAGGCGCAGGATGGCTACTACGAAGTGCTGGCCCACGATCCCCACAACCAGGGGGCGCGGGAACAGCTGGCGGGCCTGCTCTATGGCGCCGGACGGCTGACCGAGGCCGCCCAGGTGCTGGAAGAGGGGCTGAGGCTGGATCCCGCGCAGGCGGACCTGCGTCTGCTGCTGGCCCGTGTGGCCATCAGCGGCGGGGATCGGCAGAAGGCGCTGGACTGGCTCACCGGCTATCAGCCCGATATTGCCAGCAATCTGGATTATTACGCCACCTGGGCCGGTCTTGCCCAGGAGCTGGGGCAGCCTGTCCAGGCGTCCGAGATGTACGTCAGGCTGTTGCGCCAGCAGCCGGATCAGGGGCGCTGGTGGCTGGGACTGGGGGTGGCGGAGGATGGTCAGGGACACCGTCAACGGGCACTGGATGCCTATCGCAATGCCCAGTTGCACGGCAATCTGGGGGAGGCCTCCACCCAATGGCTTGAACAACGAATTGGCCAACTGACCCATTGATTAAAGCGGCAGTTCGATGAGCCCATGCCATCGGACCAGGCAGCGGGCGTGAAGCAACAGAGATCGGAGCAACAATGGCACAACCCAGACTGAAAATGCGCCTAGGCGACCTGCTGGTACAGGAACAGATCATCTCGGATGATCAGCTGCAGCTCGCCCTGCAGCAGCAGCGCCAGACCGGCCGCAAGCTGGGGACCACCCTCATCGATCTCGGCTTCATCAGCGAGGTGCAACTGCTGACCTTCCTCGCCCGTCAGCTGGATGTGCCTTTCTTCGATCTCAACAACCTCACCATCGACGTCTCGGCCGTGGCGCTGTTGCCCGAGGTGCAGGCGCGCCGCTACCGGGCGCTGGCCGTCAACCTGAGCGATGACAAGGTCACCGTGGTGATGTCGGATCCGGCGGATCTGAGCGCCCTCGACGCCATCGCTGCCCTGCTCAGCCCGCGGGAACTGGTGCTGGCCGTGGCCCGTGAAGGCCAGCTGCTGGAGTATTTCGACCGCCTCTATCGCCGCACCCGGGAGATAGAGAACTTCGCGGTGCAACTGCACGAAGAGCACCAGGAGACCGGCTTCGAGCTGGGGGCCGGCAGCCTCAATGCCGCAACCGACGAGGGGGAGGCGACGGTGGCCAAGCTGCTGCGCTCCCTGTTCGAGGACGCGGTACAGGTGGGGGCCTCCGACATCCATATCGAACCGGACGAGAAGGTGCTGCGCATTCGCCAGCGTATCGACGGCGTGCTGCACGAAAACATCCTCAACGAGGTGCGCATCGCCCAGGCGCTGGTGCTGCGCCTCAAGCTGGTGGCCGGGCTCGACATCTCGGAGAAGCGTCTGCCCCAGGATGGCCGCTTCAACATGAAGGTGCGCGGCCGCGACGTGGATGTGCGGATGTCCACCATGCCGGTGCAGTATGGCGAGTCCGTGGTGATGCGGCTGCTGGATCAATCCTCCGGCATCTTGTCGCTCGCCGAGACCGGGATGCCCCCCGCCATCCTGACCCGTTTCCGTCGTCAGCTCAAACGCCCTCACGGCATGATCCTGGTGACGGGCCCGACCGGCAGCGGCAAGACCACGACGCTCTACGGCGCCCTCTCCGAGCTCAACCAGGCCAGCCACAAGATCATCACGGTGGAAGACCCGGTGGAGTACCGTCTGCCCCGCATCAGCCAGGTGCAGGTCAATCCCAAGATAGGGCTCACCTTCTCCCAGGTGCTGCGCTCCACCCTGCGCCAGGATCCGGACATCCTGCTGGTGGGGGAGATGCGGGACAACGAGACGGTGGAGATCGGCCTGCGCGGCGCCATCACGGGCCACCTGGTGCTGACCACCTTGCACACCAACGACGCCGTGACCAGCGCCCTGCGTCTCATCGACATGGGGGCGCCCGGCTATCTGGTGGCGAGCGCCCTGCGGGCCGTGGTGGCCCAGCGCCTGGTGCGGCGGGTGTGTGAACACTGCGCCTGCGAGACGGCGCCGGACGAGGGGCAGGCCACCTGGCTCACGGTGCTCTCCGGTGAATCGCCGGGGCAGCATCGCTATCGCAAGGGGCGGGGCTGCCAGAGCTGCAACTTCACCGGCTATGCGGGCCGGATCGGGGTGTACGAGCTGCTGGAGCTGGATCAACCCATGATGGATGCCCTGCGCCGCAACGATGCCGAGGGGTTTGCCCGGGCGGCACGGGCGCACGAGCACTACCGTCCCCTGGCCCTGACGGCGCTCGACTATGCCCGCGAGGGGATCACCTCGGTGGACGAGGTGCTTCGGCTGGCCGAGGACCTGGGGTAACGCATGAGGCATCTGGATCGTACTGAATCACTCTGCCGGGGTCGCCCATGAACCGTTTTGCCTACAAGGGGCGTGACAGCCAGGGCCAGGCCGTCAGCGGCGTGGTGGAAGCGGTCAGCGAGCTGGCCGCCGCCGAGCAGCTGATGCGCCGCGGGGTGATGCCCACCGAGCTGAAAGCGGGCAAGGCGAAATCCGCCAGCATCGACTGGTCGCTGCTGCTGGAGGGGGGCGTCAAGCTGGAGGAGCTGGTGGTGTTCAGCCGCCAGATGTATGCCCTGACCCGTGCAGGCATCCCTATCCTGCGCGCCATCGCCGGGCTGGAGGAGAGCGCCCACAGCAAGCCGCTGAAGCGGGCGCTGCACGCCCTGGGGGAGGATCTCGGCAATGGCCGGCCGCTGTCGAGTTCGATGCAGGCCCACCCCAAGGTGTTCAGCAGCCTGTTCGTCGCCATCATCCACGTCGGAGAGAACACGGGGCAGCTGGAGGAAGCCTTCCTGCAGCTCGCCAACTACTTCGATCTGGAGCTGGAGACCCGCAAGCGGATCAAGACCGCCATGCGCTATCCCAGCTTCGTGATGATGGCCATCGGCATTGCCATGGTGATCCTCAACATCATGGTGATCCCGGTGTTCGCCGGCATGTTCGCCAAGTTCGGGGTGGAGTTGCCGCTGGCGACCCGGATCCTGCTCGCCACCTCCCATTTCTTCGTCAACTACTGGTGGCTGCTGCTCGCCATCCTGGTGGGCTCCGTCGTCGGCTGGCGGCGCTGGGTCGCCACGGCCAAGGGCAGGCTGACCTGGCACAGATGGCAACTCAGGCTGCCTATCGTCGGCACCATCATAGAGCGCTCCCTGCTGGCCCGCTTCGCCCGCAGCTTCTCCATGATGCTCAAGGCCGGGGTGCCGCTGAACACGGCGCTGACCCTGGTGGCCGATGCGGTGGACAACGCCTGGATGGCGGGACAGATCCGCGACATGCGGGGCGGCATCGAGCGCGGCGAGAGCCTGCTGCGCACCGCCGGCGTCAGCGGC
>NZ_JBFODF010000044.1:0-135829 GCF_040908165.1 Aeromonas sp. R6-1 | reverse complement strand
CTCGACTTGCATGTGTTAGGCCTGCCGCCAGCGTTCAATCTGAGCCATGATCAAACTCTTCAATTTAAGTTTGGTTGCTTCGAAAAGCGGCTCAACGAATTGCTGAATTAACTGCTGCAACTAAAAGTTGCTTTGGTCACTTCATCAGACATTGATATCAAAAATTGTTTTTGATGCTCGATGCTGCGAGTGCCCACACAGATTGCTTGATTCAAATTGTTAAAGAGCGTCACGCTTATCGCGTTGAGGAGGCGCATCTTACGCTCCTCACCTCGAAAGTCAAGCGGTTGTTTTCGCTTTTCTTTCGGCGCCCACTTCGCTAGGAAGCTGGCTCATCAGTTCGGCGTGGTCCGCCGTGCTGGTAGGGGCGCATTATAGGGAGCCGCGCCGTGATGACAAGAGCTTTTTGTAAAAATGCGCTCGTTTGCTGAAAAAGCAGGCTAAACCCCATGAAATGAGAGTTTACCCCAGTTTCATGCCGCTTTTTTGTTCATACCGTCAGTCTGGGCCTGAATGTAGTTGACCCAGCTGGTCGCCCTGTCTTGCCAGTTGTTCTGCTGTTGCAGCTCGCGAGCCAACACCAGCGCCTGAGCATATTGTTCTTTATTGAGGTGTGCCTGCACCAGCAGGGCCTTGGCTCTGTTGCCCTGCTCTCCCTTCACCGACTTGATGGCCGCGAGCTGGGTCATGGCGGCATCCGTCTTGCCTTGTTGCAGCAGCAGTTCGGCGGCACGCATGGCGGCCTTGGGGTGAGCATGTTCCCGGGCAAGCAGCTGCCAGCTGTCCACAGCCTTCGGCCACTCACGTGCCCCTTCCCACAACTGGGCCAGCAATTGGCGATTCTCGGCGCTCTGCTTCATCTGTCCCTTGGCCATGGCAGACTCCAGCAGACGCGCACCGCGATAGGGCAGTCCCTGCCAGGCATACAGGCGGATCAGCTGGTTGCGGGCGGCAGCATCATCCATCAGTTGACGGTCGATGGCAGTTTGCAGCAGTGCAAGCGCTCGATCACCACGCTTGGCGGAGAGATTGAGCGACACAGCCTGCTGCCACCACTTGCTCTCTTTCGGCTCGCGGCGGATCAACTCTTCGGCCTGATCCGCAGCCACGCCGTAACGCTGCAATGCAGTGAGGGCGGAGAGGCGGATGATGGCTGCCTGCTTCTGCCAGCTTTTCTTCAACAGTTGTTCACTCTGGCTGGCTGCCTCGCCGTACTGCTTGTTGTGGTAATAGAGGCCAGCCAAGCGCAGACGCAAGGCATCGTCAGCCTTGATGGCCAATGCGGCCTTGTAGCTGGCGATGGCGCCGGACCAGTTGGATTGCTGGGCCTGGATATCCCCTCGCAGACGCAACAACTGAAGTCGTTGCTGCTCTGGCCACTCTTTATAAGCAAGAGCCTGCTCCACGTAGCGACTCGCCTGTGCGGTCTGCTGCAGGTTGGCGGCCAGAGAGGCTTGTAACTGCGCCAGCCAGGCGTGCTCAGCCTCGGAACCGGGTTTGAGCACAGCCGCCTTGCTCTGGGCCTGTTGCCACTGGCCGGATTGATAGAGCTTCATCACGGGCTCCAACTGGCGGGAGAAATGAGGGCTCACCTCCATCGCCAGACAGGCTTGGCTGACCAGGGCCAGCAGACAGATCCAGATCCGCAACATGGTTATGACTCCAATTTGAATTTGAGCGTGATGACTTGCACCAGCTTGTCGGTGGCGCCCGGCCTCGGCTGATAGCGCCACTTGTTGATCGCCTGAATGGCCGCTCGCTCGAACTGGCGCTTCGGCTTGGCCTCGACCACCTCCACATCCTGTACCCGCCCATCGGCATCGACGCTGAAACGCAGGGTCACCGCCCCCTCGATGCCGGCCTGCTGGGCCCGGTAGGGATAAACAGGCTCAACCCGTTGCAGTGGCATCAAGAGGTCACCGGCACCGATTCCAGCGCCCTGCTGCTGACCATGGAAATTGCCGCTCGCGACCGGAGTGGGACTGGTCGCCACGCCAGGGGCAGAGACCTGTACCGCACTCAGGGTCGAGACCAGATCCAGGCTCGGCTGTACCGAAGGCAACGGGGCCGCCGCCGGCATGGGCAGTGGCGTCGAAGCCAGCGCGGCAGGCGGCTCTGGCAGGGGTTCCGGCTCCTGGGGTACCGGCCGCTCACGCACCTGTACCTCGGTCACCTCGTTCTGCATGTTGATGACGATGGATTTCTGCTCTGTGGTCGCCTTCTCCCCTCCGGGCGGTTCCACCAGGGTGGCCATGAACAACAGGATGCCCAGACTGAGGGCGATCCCCAGTCCCAGGCTCATCAACTTGTGTTTCATTTCGGTGCCACCGCCACGGCGATGTTGGCGATGCCTGCCGCCTTGGCTTCATCCATCACCCGCACCACCTTGCCGTGGGGTACCCGTTCATCGGCCTGGATCACCAGGCTTGCCTCGGGCTGCTCCGCCAACAGTCGGGCGAGGGTGGCCTGCACCCGCTCCACATCCACCTGTTTGCGGTCGAGGAAGATCTGCCCCTGAGCGCCGATCGCCAGCATGATGCTGGACGATTTCTGCGCCTTGGCCTGGCTGGCCTGGGGTCTGTGTACCTCAAGCCCGGCTTCGCGCACGAAGGAGGTGGTCACGATGAAGAAGATCAGCATGATGAAGACGATATCCAGCATGGGGGTCATGTCGATCTGCACTTCATCGCGCTGGCGTTTGGATTGCCGTCTCATTGCATTACCTTCTCTTCTCGCAGGCCGTCCCGGGTCTTGGCCAGCGCACGCTTGGCCTGACTCTCGAGCCGGCTGAGTAACAACACGCCGGAGAGGGCCACCACCATGCCTGCCATGGTGGGGATGGTGGCGCGGGAGATCCCGCCCGCCATGCTCTCCGGGTTAAAGCGGTTGGCCGCAGCCAGCGCATCGAATACGCCTATCATGCCGGTCACTGTACCCAGCAACCCCAGCATGGGGCAGAGCACCACCAGGGTGCGGATGAAGATCAGATGACGGTTGAGCGCCAGCTCCACTTCTGCCAGCCAGCGCCCGCGAATCGCGCGAGCGTGCCAGCTGTGACGCTCGCGACGCGCCTGCCAGCGGCCCAGCAGCTCACGCTGCAACGGTGCAAACCCCAGGTTGAGGTAGAGCAGCCGCTCGATCATCAGAATCCACATCAGCACCAGCAAGGCCAGAATGACCCAGAGCACCGGGCCGCCACGGCCCATGAAGCTCTGCAACTGCTGCCAGATGTCGAGCATCATGCTACCCGCTCCACCCTGTCACCATTGCTTTCGGCCCGCTCGGCCAGGATTCCGGCCACCTGCTGTTCCAGCACGTTGGAGAGCTCGGTGAAACGGGACTGCAACAGGCTGTGGGCCAGGATCAGCGGAATGGCCGCTACCAGACCCTGCACCGTGGTGACCAGGGCCATGGAAATGCCGCCCGCCATGATCTTGGGATCGCCGGTTCCGAACTGGGTGATGGCCTGGAAGGTGCCGATCATACCGGTCACTGTCCCGAGCAGACCCAGCATGGGGGCGATGGCCGCGATCACCTTGACCATGCCGATGCCGCGCTCCAGGCGAGGGGTCTCCTGCAGGATCGCCTCATCCAGACGCAGTTCGAGGGTCTCCATGCTCAGTTCTGGATGCTTGTCAGCCACCGTCAGCACCCGGCCGAGGGCGTTGTCGGCATGATATTCACCGCTCTTGAGCTGGCGACGAACCCGACCCAGTTCGCGAGAGAGGCTCCACAGCCGTACTCCAGCGATCCCCAGGCCGATGGCTGCCAGCAGCACGATGATGGCGCCGACCTGGCCGCCCTGCTGGACTTGCTGCCAGAAGGTGGGCGCCTGGGCCAGCATATCGAGCAGAACACCGTGGGAGGGATCCAGCGGCAACGCTTCTCCCTCCTGACCCTGATAAGCGGCCACAGCGGAAAGCACGCTGCCTGGCAGGCCCAGCACCGGACTCAGGCCTTCGGCCTCCGGTTGCAAGAAACCCGCATCGCCCAGCAGGGCGAAGCTGCCGATCCGGGTCAACGTCTGCTCGCTGGCAACGCCCTGGGCATCGAGCACCTTGCCGTTGAACTGGGCAACCCGGCCCGATTCGCGGATCTCCTGCAGCAAGGTGGCTGGCAGCAGGGCAAGGGCGGCGCGATCAGGCACCTGTTTATCCTGTGCCATGGTTTTCAGCGGGGCGAGACGATCAGGATACTGGCCCTCGACGGCGGATTCGCTCAGCAACTTGACCGCATCGCTGGCGCCCTGACGGGTGACCGCAAAGATGTCGTTCATGTCGCCGGAGGCTTGCTCCCACTGGGTATTGAGCTCCACCAGCTGCTTTTCATTGGCCGCGAACTGACTGGCCAGCTCCTTGCTCAGGCGCTGGGCCTCGGCCAGCTTGGTACGGGCAGTGCTCAGCTCCCTGGAGACAGACGCCAGATCCTGCTGAGCCTTCTGTTCACGGGCCTGTTCCTGCTGCTGCCAGGCTTCCTCGGCCACGGCGGCTGTGGTGCCCAGAGAGAGGGCGAGGGCAAGGGGTAACCACTTCATGGTGACGCTCATGACTGGGCCTCCTGACCACGGCTGACGGAAAGGGGGACATTCAACAACTGGGGAACTTTCTTGTCGGCAGCCATTTCCAACGCCTCGGCGATGGGGGAGAGCCACTGGCCGTCGAGGGCTTGCCACTGCTTGTGCTCGGCAGACCAGCGCCACGCCTGGGAGCGATCGGCGGTCATCGCCAGCAGGGAGACCCGGCCCAGTGCCAGCACGTCGACCCGGCGCGGTGCGCCATCCAGCACCAGCTCGGCGGAATAATGGTCCAGCCTGCTGCCGTATTCGGCTTCAATCTGATAGGCCTGCAATAGCTGGCGGAACTTCTCCGCCTCGCTCACATCGGCTCTGGCCAGTGTCGCTTTCAAGGCAGCAACCCGCGCCAGACGATCCTCCCTGCGCAGCGGGATGTCATCCTGTACCAGCTGTTCCAGATCGGCTTGCATCTGCAGCATCAGGGGGACAAGCCCCTGTCTGGTCTCCTGTACCGCCTCCAACTGCTGGTTCAGCTTGCCCAGCTCGTTTTGCTGATCGGCCACCAGAGACTGCATGTAGCGGTTGTAGGCTTCCAGATCCCGCAGTTGTAGTTGGGCATTTTGCAGCTCAATCCTGGCGGCGACGGCGCCATCGGCGGCTTTCTCCACACGCAGCTGGGAGGCTTTCCCGGCGGCGATGCTGTTTTTCAGTGCCGGTGCAACCAGCTCGTCGGCGCCAGCAGCAAAGTGGACTGACAGTGGCAACAAGGCCAAACCCCAAAACTTGTTCATGATATAAATCTTAACAATGATAACTATTCTCATTGTCTCAAAGAGTAGGGTCACTGGCAATCAGATGATTTTCTTGGCCTCTGGCCGAAAAAACAGGATACTTTTTAGACAAGTACGGGAATAACTGGCGTTGGTAGTCGCAACACCATTTTAAATAACTAAAAAATGTCTTTTCGATCAGCAAGATAAGTGATCGAAAAAGGAGACTTACATGTTTAACGATGCGATCTGGGAACACATAGATCGGTTCACCAAGGCGAAGAAGACCAGCGAGATCCAGCAACAACTGGAGCGCTTCAGTCATCAGATGGGGTTTGATTACTTCCGTTTGCTGATTATTTTCCCTATCAGCATGCAGAAATCCCATGTGGCCTTGTTCAACAACTGCCCCACCAGCTGGTTTGATGCCTATTCGGAACGGCACTACCTGACCCAGGATCCGGTCGTCTTCCTGGGACTGAAGCAGACCCAGCCCATCTTCTGGAACAAGCTCGATTGCGATGCCCCCTGGTTGCCCAGCGCCAGCAGGGAGGTGATGAACCTCGCCGCCGACTTCGGGGTGAGGAACGGCGTCTCCTTCCCGCTGCACACGCCGCAGGGGGAACACGGCATCCTCTCTTTCATCAGCAAGGAGAAGTCCAATTCCGATCTGATGTTTGAAAACGTTCCCCTGCTGTCATTCTGCGCCAGCTACATCTTCAACTCGGCCCTGACCCTCATCAAGGCCAGGCCAGACCTGATGAAATACCTGGCCGAGCTGTCGGATCGGGAGAAGGAGTGCCTGTTCTGGGCCAGCGAGGGCAAGACCTCCTGGGAGATCGCCACCATCCTCGGCATCAGCGAGCGAACCGTGAACTTCCACCTCAATCAGGTCACCAACAAGACGGACTCGCGCAACCGCAACCAGGCGATCGCCAAGAGCATCTCCAGCGGCATCATTGTGCCTTCCCTGGACGACGTCACCATCACCAACCTGCGGCTGTCGTAGCCTGTTTTGCCAAAACAAAAAGAGCCGCAATGCGGCTCTTTTTTCATTTCCGGCGACGGCTTATTCCACAGTCACGGATTTGGCCAGGTTGCGCGGTTGATCCACGTCGGTGCCCTTGATGAGGGCGACGTGGTAGGAGAGCAGCTGCAACGGCACGGTATAGACGATCGGCGCGATCATCTCTTCCACGTGGTTCAGGCTCATCACCCGCATGGTCTCGTCGCTCTTGAACCCGGCGTCCGCATCGGCGAACACATAGAGGATACCGCCACGGGCACGTACCTCTTCCACGTTGGACTTGAGCTTCTCCAGCAGATCGTTGTTCGGCGCCACGACGATGATGGGCATCTCGGCATCGATCAGCGCCAGCGGGCCATGCTTCAACTCACCGGCGGCATAGGCCTCGGCGTGGATGTAGGAGATCTCCTTGAGTTTGAGCGCCCCTTCCATGGCGATGGGGTACTGGCTGCCACGACCGAGGAACAGGCTGTGGTGCTTGTCGGCAAACTCTTCGGCCAGAGTCTCGATCTGCTTGGCCAGGGCCAGGCTCTCCTTGATACGCACAGGCAGGGCTTGCAGCGCCTTGACCAGTTCGGCCTCGGCGGCGGCGCTCAGGTTGCCACGGCAGTGACCGACGGAGGCCACCAGCATCAGCAGACCGGCCAGCTGGGTGGTGAACGCCTTGGTGGACGCCACCCCGATCTCGGCACCAGCCCGAGTCATGAAGGCCAGGTCGGATTCGCGCACCAGGGAGGAGCCCGGTACGTTGCAGATGGCCAGGGAGCTCATGTAACCGGATTCCTTGGCCAGGCGCAGGGCGGCCAGG
Source organism: Aeromonas sp. R6-1 (assembly GCF_040908165.1). Lineage (NCBI taxonomy): Bacteria > Pseudomonadati > Pseudomonadota > Gammaproteobacteria > Aeromonadales > Aeromonadaceae > Aeromonas > Aeromonas sp. R6-1. Next base: position 128,711 of record NZ_JBFODF010000044.1, on the reverse strand, counting down.
GTATCGGCGGTTTCTCCGCTCTGGGAAAGAGTCACCAGCAGGCTGTTGGGGCGCACCACCGACTTGCGGTAGCGGAACTCGGAGGCGATCTCCACGTCGCAGGAGACGCCGGCGATCTCTTCAAACCAGTAGCGGGCCACCATGCCGGAGTTGTAGGAGGTGCCGCAGGCGACGATCTGGACGTGCTCGACCTTGTCGAAAATGGCGCGGGCGCCGTTGCCGAAGGACTCGACCACCACGTGATCACTGCCCAGGCGGCCTTCCAGGGTGTTGGTGATGGCCTTGGGCTGCTCGTAGATCTCCTTGAGCATGTAGTGTCGGTATTCGCCCTTGTCACCGGCATCGTGGGAGAGCTCGGACTCCAGCTCCTCGCGCATCACGGCCTCACCGTGGGTATCGAAGATGTGCACGTCGCGGCGGGTCACTTCGGCTACGTCACCCTCTTCCAGGAAGATGAAGCGGCGGGTCACCGGCAGCAGGGCCATCTGGTCGGAGGCGATGAAGTTCTCGCCGATGCCGCGGCCGATCACCAGGGGGGAGCCGGAACGGGCCACCACCACGCGGCTGTCGTCACGGCTGTCCATCACCACGGTGCCGTAAGCGCCGCGCAGCTGCTTCACCGCTATCTGCATGGCCACCAGCAGGCTGGGGGCGGATTTCAGCTCGTGGTGCACCAGGTGGGCGATCACTTCGGTGTCGGTGTCGGAGCTGAAGACATAGCCCAGCGCCTTCAACTCTTCCCGCAGCTCTTCGTGGTTCTCGATGATGCCGTTGTGCACCACCACGATATGCTCGGAGACGTGGGGGTGAGCATTGCGCTCGGACGGCTCGCCATGGGTAGCCCAGCGGGTGTGGGCAATGCCGGTACCACCGTGGACGGGCTGCTCTTCCAGTGCCTTGGCCAGTTCGGCCACTTTGCCGAGGCGACGCACCCGCTGCAGCGGCTGGTTGGCGCTGAACACGGCGACACCGGCCGAATCGTAGCCACGGTATTCCAGACGGCGCAGGCCCTCTACCAGGATTTCAGCCACATCACGTTGGGCGACGGCCCCGACGATGCCACACATAGACTTCTCCTTGAAACGTAAGACGTTAATTCGGTTGGATAATGGTTTGTTCAGGTCACACGGCCACGGGGGCGCAAATCAGCGTGATCCCCCTGGCCTGAATCTGTTCTCTGGCCGCATTGCTCAGCCCCTCGTCGGTCACCAGGGTATGGATGCCGGACCAGGGCAGCTCGAGATTGGGGATTTTTCGGCCGATCTTCTCCGACTCCACCATGACGATGACCTCCCGCGACACTTCGGCCATGACCCGGGAGAGGCCCACCAGCTCGTTGAAGGTGGTGGTGCCCCGCTCCGGGTCGATGCCATCGGCGCCGATGAAGAGCTGGTCGAAGTCATAGGAGCGCAGCACCTGCTCCGCCACCTGCCCCTGGAAGGATTCGGAATGGGGATCCCAGGTCCCGCCAGTCATCAGCAGGGTGGGCTCGTTTTCCAGCTCGCGCAGGGCACCAGCCACATTGAGGGAGTTGGTCATGACGATGAGGCCGCGCTTGTTGCCCAGCATGGGGATCATGGCGCTGGTGGTGCTGCCGCTGTCGATGATGACGCGGTTGTGATCGCGGATCCGCTCGGCGGCGGCGCGGGCAATGGCCAGCTTTCGATTCGAAACTTGTTCCGGGTTGCTGTCCACCACCATCTCGCTGGGGAGGGGAACGGCACCGCCGTAGCGACGCAGCAACAGGCCACCGGTCTCCAGCACCGCCAGATCTTTGCGGATGGTCACTTCGGAGGTGGCGAAGTGTTTGGCCAGGGCATCGACGCTGACTTCCCCCTGATCCTGCACCAGACTCACTATGGTGTGACGGCGCTGCTGTGTGTTGCGTTTGGTCATTTATAAGTTTCGATTCGAAAGAATGGCGAAATATTAATGCCTTTTCGGGAAAAATCAAACGGCAAATAGGATCCGATTTGGTTCGATGCCAGAATGAGGAACCGATTTGCGACGAGGACGCCATGCAAAAACGACTCATCTGGCTGGTGGAAGATGAAGCCAGCATTGCCGATACCCTGCTCTATGCCCTGCAGACCGATGGTTTCGAGGTGGAGTGGTTCCCCCTCGGTCAGCCGTTGCTGGCGCGACTGGAACAGACGCGACCGGATTTTTTGATCCTGGATGTGGGGCTGCCGGACATCAGCGGTTTCGAACTGTGCAAGCGGGTGCGGGCACTGACCGATATTCCCCTGATGTTTCTCACCGCCCGCAGCGAGGAGATAGATAGGCTGATCGGGCTGGAGATAGGGGCAGACGACTATGTGGCCAAACCCTTCTCGCCCCGTGAGGTGTGCGCCCGGGTGCGGGTCATCCTGCGCCGCAGCCAGCCCGCCCCCTCCCAGCCGATACAGCCACTCGCCCTGGACGAGGAGCGGGCACGAATCTGCTTCCTGGGCCAGCCCCTGACGCTCACCCGCTATGAGTACCTGCTGCTCAAGACCCTGATGCAGGCGCCGGGTCGGGTCTACTCCCGCCAGCAGCTGATGGATCTGGTGTGGCAGGATGCGGAAGAGAGTCTGGATCGCACCGTCGACACCCACATCAAGACCCTGAGAGCCAAGCTGCGGGAGCGGGACCCTGACGCCAACCTGATCCTGACCCACCGCGGGCTGGGCTACAGTCTGGAGCTGGCATGAACTCGGGGTGGCCGGGCATCGGCAGGGGAATGAGATGAGAATCGGATTGCAACTGCTGTGCGGCCTGGTGCTGATCTTCGCCCTAGCTGCCTGGTTCGTGCTGGAGATCTTCGTCGAGGAGATCAAGCCCGGGGTACGCAGCGCCACCGAAGATACCCTGGTGGACATGGCGCAGATGCTGGCCCCCCTGGCCCTGGACGACATGCAGGAAGGAAAGATGGCGAATGGTCGGCTGGCCAGCGCCTTCGCCCGCCTGAACCAGAGTCCCATCAATGCCCTCATCGATGGCCACCTCAAGCAGCAGGCGGAGTACCGCATCTATGTGACCGACGCAAAAGGCAGGGTGGTCTACGACTCGGACGGGGTGGATCTGGGCAAGGACTACTCGCGCTGGAACGACGTCTACCTGACCCTGCGTGGCGAATATGGCGCCCGCAGCACCCGCACCGATCCCGACGATGCTGCCAGCTCGACCATGTATGTGGCAGCTCCGCTGCGGGAAGGGGCCGAGATCATCGGCTCCCTCACCGTCGCCAAGCCCAACAGCACCCTGCAGCCCATGATAGAGCGCAGCGAACACCAGTTGCTGAAAGGGGCGGCCCTGCTGCTGTTCATCTCGCTGCTCATCGGCGCCTTGCTGGTGTGGTGGCTCAACCGCGCCATCGGCAAGCTGGTGCACTATGCGGATGCAATCAGCCAAGGTCAGCCCGCCAGCCTGCCGCGCCTCTACAGCCCCGAACTGGACAGGCTAGGCCACTCCCTGGAGACCATGCGCCGCCAACTGGACGGCAAGGCCTATATCGAGGCCTATGTCCACAGCCTGACCCACGAGCTCAAAAGCCCGCTGGCGGCCATTCGCGGGGCGGGGGAGATCCTGGCCGAGGCGCCGCCGCCGGACATCGCAAAGCGCTTTATCGGCAACATCAATCTGGAGACGGCCCGCATGCAGCAGCTGATCGAACGCATGCTGCAACTCGCCCGCCTCGAATCAGGGCAGGGGCTGGACAGACAATCCGTCGAGCCGGCCCGGCTGGGCAGACGGGTGCTCGACGCCCGCCAGATCCAGGCCCAGCGCCGCCAGATCGCCCTGCATGCCGAGCTGGGGGAAGGTCAGAAGCAGAAGTGGGATCCCCTGCTGGTGGAGCAGGCCCTTGGCAACCTGCTGGACAACGCCCTCGATTTCGCCCCCGCCGGCAGTACCCTAGTGCTGAGCGGCGCCATGGAGGAGGGGGGTTATTGCTTCCGGGTGCGGGATCAGGGTCCAGGCATTCCCGACTTTGCGCTGCCCAGGATTTTCGAGCGTTTCTACTCCCTGCCAAGGCCAGACAAGGGCAAGAGCAGCGGCCTCGGGCTCAGTTTTGCCATGGAGGTGGCACGCCAGCATGGCGGCCATCTTGCTCTTGCCAATCAGCCGGGCGGGGGGGTGCTGGCCACTCTCTGGCTGCCCGGCAACTGAGGACACTTCACACCAAGCACACAGAGCCGGGCTAAGCTGCACCTCCTCGATGACGACCGTCCCCGTCGATGCGCATTCATATTAATCAAGGAGATAGATATGCCCCGTATGCTGTTGTCCGGTCTGCTTGCCGCCGGCCTCTTCTGTGCACTGCCTGCCAGCGCCGCTTCTGGCTGCATGCTGTTTGCCGATGGCACCGGCAAACCCGTCAGCACCCAGGGGGACTGTGCCGCCCAGTTGACCCCGGCCTCCACCTTCAAGATCCCGCTGGCACTGATGGGCTATGACAGCGGCTTTCTGGTGGATGAACAACTGCCGGCCCTGCCGTTCAAGGCCGGTGATCCTGATTTCCTGCCGGAGTGGAAACAGACCACCACCCCGAGCAGCTGGATGCAATTCTCTGTCATCTGGTACTCGCAGCGTCTCACCGAGTGGCTGGGAGAGGCTCGCTTCCAGCACTACGTGGACAGCTTCGACTACGGCAACCGGGATCTCGAAGGCAACCCGGGCAAGCACGACGGTCTGACCCAGGCCTGGCTCAGCACCAGCCTCGCCATCAGCCCCCAGGAGCAAGCCCGCTTCCTTGGCAAGATGGTGAGCGGCAAGCTGCCGGTCTCCGCCCAGACCCTGCGCCATACCGCCAACCTGATGCGTCAGCCCGACATCGACGGTTGGCAGATCCACGGCAAGACCGGCATGGGCTACCCCAAGCTGCTGGATGGCAGCCTGGACAGGGAGCAGCAGATCGGCTGGTTCGTCGGCTGGGCCAGCAAACAGGACAAGACGCTCATCTTCGTCCACACCGTTATCCAGAAGCCGGGCAAGCAGTTCGCTTCCCTCAGGGCCAGGGAGGAGGTGTTCGCCGCCCTGCCGGCCCGGTTGAAGACACTCTGATGCCAGCAACACCGGCGCCTGGCGCCGGTTTTTTTATCCCCCTTCACCACCACTTCACACTGCCCCATCCTCCCTTCACGCGACCCCGGCACACTCCCGTTCAACAACAAGGAGACGTGTCATGGTCAAACAGATTTTCACCCACAAGATCGCCCTGCTGCTGCTGCTCTGCCTGCTGATGATGATCCCGGTTCACGCCATCATGGAGCTGAATCGGGAGCGCCAGGCCTATCGCAGTCAGGCCATTCACAGCATCATGGCCAGCCACAGCGGGCCCCAGCGCCTGATGGGGCCCGTACTGGTACAGCCCTATACCCGGACCGTCACCGTCGAGCAGGATGGCAAACATTTCGTTCGCAAGGAGCAGGTCTATCGCTACCTGCTGCCCCAGAGGCTGGACGTGCGGGCCAGCATGGAGGTGACCCCGCGCAAGCTCGGTATCTATCAGGCCCAGATTTATCACAGTCGCCTCTCCCTCTCCGGCCTGATGCCCACCAGCCAGGCTGACAAGGGGCTGGTGGCCGGCAACCCGAACCTGAGCTTCGACCCGGCGGATCCCGCCCTGGTGCCGGGCAAACCCTATCTCAGCCTGATCCTCTCCGATGCCCGGGGCATCAGCCGCGTACCCGAACTGCAATGGGGAGAGCAACGCATCCCGTTTGCCCCTGGTGCCCAGCTGGGGGACGGGCGAGTGGGGATCCATGCCCCGCTCAACGCCTTGCCAGACGAAGATGGCCGCTTTCACATCGAGCTGGATCTGCAGGGCATGAATGCGCTGGAAGTGGTGCCGCTCGGACAGGACAGCCGGTTTCACCTGAACGGCAACTGGCCCCATCCCAATTTTCTCGGCGACTTTCTGCCCGGTGAACGCACCCTTGCGGATCAAGGGTTCGAGGCAAGCTGGCAGACCAGCTGGTTCGCCACCGACATGGAGAGCCGCTTCAACCGCATGATGAAGGGAGCGGGCACCAAACTGCCGTCATTCAGCGTCAGCCTGGTGCAACCGGTGGATCACTATCAGCTGAACGAGCGGGCCGCCAAATATGCCCTGCTGTTCATCGGCCTCACCTTCATCAGCTTCTTCATGTTCGAGCTGCTCAAGGGGCTGCGGGTACACCCCATCCAGTACGCGCTGGTGGGCATGGGGCTGGCCATCTTCTATCTGGTGCTGCTGGCGCTGACCGAGCATCTCGGCTTTACCTTGGCCTATCTCATTGCCGCCCTGGCCAGTGTGGCCCTCAACGGCTTTTACCTGAGCCATGTGCTGGGCGGCCCAAAACAGGGCATGGGATTCGCCGCCCTGCTGGGGCTGGTCTACGCCATTCTGTTCGGGCTGCTGCAGGCCGAGGAGACAGCCCTGTTGCTCGGCGCCCTGCTGCTGTTCGCCACCCTGGCGCTGGTCATGGGGCTGACTCGCAAGCTCGACTGGTATCAGGTGATGGAGAACAGTCCCTCCGCCACCGCATGGGCGGCCCCCCAGCCATCGACCAGTGACACCAGCCATCAGCCATAAGCAAAAAAACCGGCGCCCTCGGGCGCCGGTTTGCATTTCATTGATCGGGCATCACTTCTTCTTGACCGGGCGAGCCCAGTTCGGAATGTGGCGCTGGGGCACCCGGGTGATCACCAGCTCGTTTTCCGCCACATCCTTGGTGATGGTGGAACCCGCCCCCAGGGTCGCCCCCTTGCCGATCCGCACCGGCGCCACCAGCTGGGTATCGGAGCCGACGAAGACATCGTCCTCGATGATGGTCTGGAACTTGTTCACCCCATCGTAATTGCAGGTGATGGTGCCGGCACCGATATTCACCCCGGCTCCGATCTCGGCATCACCCAGATAGGTCAGATGACCGCACTTCGAGCCCACCCCCAGCCGAGCCTTCTTCATCTCGACGAAGTTGCCGACATGGGCATCCTGCTCCAGCACGGCACCCGGGCGCAGGCGGGTAAAGGGCCCGACCGAGCACTGGTCGGCAATTTGCGCACCTTCGATGACGGAGTAGGGTTTCACCTCGGTGTGGTCGCCGATCACGCAATCCTTCAATACGCTGCCGGCACCGATGCGCACGTGATTGCCCAGCACCACCTTGCCTTCGATGATGACGTTGACGTCGATCACCACCTCCTCCCCGATTTCCAGGGTGCCGCGCAGATCGAAACGGGCCGGATCGATCAGGGTGGCGCCAGCGATCATCAGCTTCTCGGCCTGCATCTGCTGGTAGCTGCGCTCAAGCTGGGCCAACTGCACCCGGTTGTTGGCCCCTTCCACTTCCATGGTGCTGTCAGGGTGGACGGCGGCGATGGCACAACCATCCCCATGGGCCATGGCGATGACGTCAGTCAGATAGAACTCGCCCTGGGCATTCTTGTTGTCCAGGCGGGAGAGCCAGCTGCGCAGCTGACCACCGTTGGCCACCAGCACGCCGGTGTTCACTTCGCGGATGGCAAGTTGCTCGACGTTGGCATCCTTCTGCTCGACAATGCCGACCACCTGACCGTGTTCCCGCACGATGCGGCCATAGCCGGTCGGGTTGTCCAGTACCACGGTCAGCAGCGCCATGCCATCGTCGGTCTTGGCGGCCAGCAACCGTTGCAGGGTCTCGGGCTGGATCAGCGGGGTATCGCCGTAGAGCACCAGCACGTCGTCTTCGTCATGCCAGAACGGAATGGCCTGGGCGACGGCATGGCCGGTCCCCAGTTGCTGAGCCTGCAGCACCCAGTTCAGGTCGGATGCCTGGATCCGCTCCTTCAGCAGTTCGGCGCCGTGGCCATAGACCAGGTGCAGCTGTTCGGCACCGATCTGGCGGGCGGTCTCGATCACATGGGAGACCATGGGCTTGCTGGCAACGGGGTGCAGCACCTTGGGCAGGGAGGAACGCATGCGGGTGCCTTTGCCCGCAGCCAGGATCACGACGTTGAGAGACATAGCTAGCCTTTGAAACAGGTGGAAATGCTGGGCGGAGTCTATCCAACGGGCAAAAAAAAAGCGACCCGAAGGTCGCTTTTTGCATCACCGTGATTAGCGGTAATTCTTTTTGACGATATCGATAACCCGCAGCTGGGCCATCGCTTTGGCCAGCTCGGCAGACGCCTGAGCATAGTCGATATCACCATGGGAGCTGTTGATCCGCTCTTCGGCACGACGCTTGGCTTCCTGGGCTTTCGCCTCATCCAGATCGTCTGCGCGAATGGCGGTATCGGCCAGCACGGTCACGGCTTCGGGTTGTACTTCCAGCATGCCGCCGGAGATGTACAGCACCTCTTCGCTACCATTTTGCTTGATCAAGCGGACCAGGCCCGGCTTGATGGCAGTCAGCAACGGAGCATGACCGTGGCGGAGACCCAGCTCACCTTCGGAGCCTGATACCTGGGCGGATTGCACGCGACCGGAAAACAGTTTTCCTTCGGCGCTCACCACATCCAGGTGAAAGGAGATCATCTCAGCCATGGGCCCTCCTATCGAGGCTTACAGTTTCTTGGACTTCTCGACGACTTCGTCGATGCCGCCAACCATGTAGAACGCCTGCTCCGGCAGATCGTCATACTCGCCCTTCAGGATGCCCTGGAAGCCACGGATGGTTTCCTTCAGCGGCACGTATTTGCCCGGAGAACCGGTAAATACTTCGGCCACGAAGAACGGCTGGGACAGGAAACGCTCGATCTTACGGGCACGGGCTACGGTCAGTTTGTCTTCTTCTGACAGTTCATCCATACCCAGGATGGCGATGATGTCCTTCAGCTCCTTGTAGCGCTGCAGTACGGTCTGAACGCCACGAGCGGTCTCGTAGTGCTCCTTGCCAACCACCAGCGGATCCAGCTGACGGGAGGTGGAGTCCAGCGGGTCAACGGCCGGGTAGATACCCAGTGCCGCGATCTGACGGGACAGTACGACGGTCGCATCCAGGTGGGCGAAGGTGGTCGCCGGAGACGGGTCGGTCAAGTCATCCGCAGGCACGTAAACGGCCTGTACGGAGGTGATGGAACCAGTCTTGGTGGAGGTGATGCGCTCTTGCAGAACACCCATCTCCTCGGCCAGGGTCGGCTGGTAACCTACTGCGGAGGGCATACGGCCCAGCAGTGCGGATACTTCGGTACCGGCCAGGGTGTAACGGTAGATGTTGTCCACGAAGAACAGCACGTCACGACCTTCGTCACGGAACTTCTCGGCCATGGTCAGGCCGGTCAGCGCCACGCGCAGACGGTTTCCGGGCGGCTCGTTCATCTGACCGTAAACCAGAGATACTTTGTCCAGTACGTTGGACTCCATCATCTCGTGGTAGAAGTCGTTACCCTCACGGGTACGCTCACCTACACCGGCGAACACGGAGTAACCGCTGTGCTCGATCGCGATGTTACGGATCAGCTCCATCATGTTGACGGTCTTGCCTACGCCGGCGCCGCCGAACAGACCAACCTTACCACCCTTGGCGAACGGACATACCAGGTCGATAACCTTGATGCCGGTCTCCAGCAGCTCGGTGCTGTTGGACTGATCTTCGTAGCTGGGGGCTTCGCGGTGGATGGACCAACGCTCTTCTTCGCCGATCGGACCCTTCTCGTCGATGGGGTCGCCCAGTACGTTCATGATACGGCCCAGGGTCGAGGTACCGACCGGTACCTGGATGGCCTTGCCGCTGTTAACTACTTCCAACCCACGACGCAGACCGTCGGAGGAACCCATGGTGATGCAACGCACGACGCCGCCGCCGATCTGTTGCTGAACTTCCAGTACCAGACCCTGGCCTTGGCCTTCGCTGACAACCTTCAGTGCATCGTACACCTGGGGCACGGCATTCTGCGGGAACTCGATGTCCACCACAGCGCCGATGATTTGGACGATGAAACCGTTACTCATGTCAAATCCTCTAAACCTTTGATAACCCTTGCCTTACACCGCAGCAGCACCGGAAACGATCTCTGTGAGCTCCTGGGTAATACTGGCCTGACGGGCCTTGTTGTATACCAGTTGCAAATCGTTAATCAGGTTGCCGGCGTTGTCAGTCGCGGCTTGCATGGCAACCATTCGGGCTGCCTGTTCACTTGCCAAGTTTTCTACCACACCCTGGTAGACCTGGGATTCGACGTAGCGAATCAGCAGGGTATCCAGCAGTTGCTTGGGATCCGGCTCATAGAGGTAGTCCCAGTGGTGCTTCTTGGCGAGCTTGCTGTCTTCTGTTACGGGCAAAGGCAGCAGTTGATCGACTTTTGGTTGCTGAACCATGGTGTTGACGAACTTGTTGTACACCAGATACAGCCTGTCAATCTCACCGTTGTCGTAAGCCTTCAGCATGACCTTCACTGAACCGATCAGGTCATTGACGCTCGGGTTGTCACCCAGTCCGGAGACGTGGGCTTTCACCTTGGCGCCGTGCCGTTCAAAGAAGTTGGAGGCCTTGTTACCGATCAATGCCAGGTCAACCTTGGCACCTTTCGCGCTCCATTGCTTCATATCATTGAGGGCAGCCTTGAACAGGTTGATGTTCAGACCACCACACAGGCCACGGTCGGTGGAGACGACGATGTAACCCACTCGCTTCACCTCACGTTCGATGAGGTAGGGGTGCTTGTATTCCAAGTTCCCCTGAGCGATATGGCCGATCACCTTGCGCATGGTTTCAGCGTACGGACGGCTGGCAGACATGCGTTCCTGCGCACGGCGCATCTTGCTCGCTGCCACCATTTCCATAGCGCTGGTGATCTTCTGAGTGTTCTTCACACTCCCGATCTTGTTACGTATCTCTTTTGCGCCGGCCATCTCTTCTCTCCATCAGGTGGCAGCTTGCGCTGCCACACACGCTTACCAGGTCTGGGTTGCCTTGAAGTCATCCAGCAACGCAGTCAGCTTGCCAACGATCGCGTCGTTGTAGTCGGCCTTGGCATTGATTTCAGCCATCAGCTCGGCATGCTGGGTATTGGCGTAAGAGAGCAGAGCGGCTTCGAAGTCGACGATCTTGCTCAGTTCGACATCGGCGAGATAACCCTTCTCGGCGGCGAACAGCACCAGGGATTGCTGGGCCACGCTCATCGGAGAGTACTGCTTCTGCTTCATCAGCTCGGTGACTTTCTGACCGTGATCCAGCTGCTTGCGAGTGGCATCGTCCAGGTCGGAAGAGAACTGGGCAAATGCCGCCAGTTCGCGGTACTGGGCCAGCGCGGTACGGATACCACCGGACAGCTTCTTGACGATCTTGGTCTGAGCAGCACCGCCCACACGGGATACGGAGATACCCGGGTCAACCGCCGGACGAATACCGGAGTTGAACAGCTGGGAGGTCAGGAAGATCTGGCCATCGGTGATGGAGATCACGTTGGTCGGAACGAACGCGGAGACGTCACCGGCCTGGGTTTCGATGATCGGCAGGGCGGTCAGGGAACCGGTCTGGCCTTTCACGGCACCGTTGGTGAACTTCTCTACGTACTCGGCGTTGACGCGAGCAGCACGCTCCAGCAGACGGGAGTGCAGATAGAAGACGTCACCCGGATAAGCTTCACGTCCAGGCGGACGGCGCAGCAGCAGGGAGATCTGGCGATAGGCAACGGCCTGCTTGGACAGGTCATCATAGATGATCAGTGCGTCTTCGCCGCGGTCACGGAAGTACTCGCCCATGGAGCAACCGGCGTAGGGAGCCAGGTACTGCAGAGCAGCCGCTTCGGAGGCAGAAGCCACGACCACGATGGTGTTGGCCAGGGCGCCGTGCTCTTCCAGCTTGCGCACCACGTTGGCGATGGTGGAGGCCTTCTGGCCGATCGCAACGTAGACGCACTTAATGCCGGAATCTTTCTGGTTGATGATGGTGTCGATGGCGATGGCGGTCTTACCAACCTGGCGGTCACCGATGATCAGCTCACGCTGGCCACGACCGATAGGGATCATGGCATCGATGGCTTTCAGACCGGTCTGGACTGGCTGGTCAACAGACTTACGCTCGATAACGCCCGGGGCGATCACTTCGATCGGCGAGAAGCCGTCGTTGTCTACCGGACCCTTACCGTCGATCGGCTGACCCAGGGTGTTGACCACCCGGCCCAACAGACCACGACCGACCGGCACTTCCAGAATGCGGCCGGTACCCTTTACCTTCATCCCTTCGGCCAGATCGGCATAGGGACCCATTACTACGGCACCAACGGAGTCACGCTCCAGGTTCAATGCCAGAGCGAAGCGGTTGCCCGGCAGCTCGATCATCTCACCCTGCATGGCATCGGCCAGACCGTGGATACGAATGATACCGTCGCTTACAGAAACGATGGTACCTTCGTTACGCGCTTCGCTTTTGACATCAAACTGCGCAATGCGCTGCTTGATCAGCTCGGCGATTTCAGTGGAATTCAGTTGCATGCTCTAATACCCCAATCAAGATTGCAGCGCATCGGCCATGCGATCCAGCTTACCGCGGACCGTGCCGTCGATAACGAGATCACCGGCCTTGATGAGCACCCCGGCCATCAAGGACGCATCTGTGCTGCAATTCAGCTTCACTTTGCGCGCGAGACGTTGTTCCAGAGAAGCCTGAATATTGGCTTTCTGCTGGTCGGTCAGTTCGATCGCCGAAATCACGTCAGCCTGAACTTCTTTGTCCAGTTCAGCCTTGAGCGCGACGAATTCGGCAACGACCGCCGGCAGCACACCCAAGCGACCATTCTCGGCCATCACCCGGATCAGGTTCTGACCGTGCTCGTTGAGCTGCTCACCGCAGACACCGACAAACAGCTTTGCCAGTTCTTCGGCAGCAACGGAGCCGTTTACCAGGCTGTGCATGGTCTCGTTTTCTGCCACCTGAGCGGCGAAATCGAGCATCTCCAGCCATTGGTCAACCGCCTTGTGCTCAACGGCAAACTCGAAAGCAGCCTTGGCGTAGGGGCGAGCGATTGTAGTCAGTTCAGACATAGCCCCGTTCCCGTTACAGTTCTGCTACCAGTTTGTCGACGATGTCGCTGTTGGCAGCCTGGTCGATTTGGCGTGCCAGGATCTTCTCTGCACCCGCGATGGCAAGAGCAGCAACCTGCTTGCGCAGTTCTTCTTTGGCACGATGACGTTCAGCTTCGATCTCTGCACGGCCCTGAGCCAGGATTTTCTCCCGCTCAGCTTGGGCTCCGACAGCGGCCTCATCAATGATCTGGGCCTTGCGTTTGTTGGCCTGATCGATGATTTCAGCAGCCTGAAGCTTGGCTTCTTTCAGCTGATCGGTGGCGTTGGCCTTGGCCAGCTCCAGATCTTTCTTGGCACGCTCTGCAGAAGAGAGGCCGTCAGCGATTTCTTTCTGACGGGCTTCGATGGCAGCCATCAGCGGCGGCCATACGTACTTCATGCAAAACACTACGAAGATGAAAAAAGCAACTGCTTGGCCGAGGAGGGTGGCGTTGATATTCACAGCCGATGTCCTCTTTAGTTAGTTAATGGGTTCTGCGTGAGTCGTAATGACTTAGGCAACCGCAAACATCACATACAGACCCAGACCAACGGCGATCATCGGGATCGCATCCACCAGACCCATCACGATGAAGAACTGGGTACGCAGAACAGGGATCAGGTCAGGTTGACGAGCTGCACCTTCCAGGAACTTGCCACCCAGGATACCGATACCGATGGAGGCGCCGATAGCCGCCAGACCCATCATTATTGCAGCAGCGATGTACAGCAGGTCCATGTTCAAGTTTTCCATGAGGATCTCCATTTATTTAGATGTAATTGATTGTATAAAAAGGATTATTTGAGTTGCATCAACCATGGTCTTCCTGCGCCATCGACAGATAGACGATGGTCAGAACCATGAAGATAAACGCCTGCAAAGTGATGATCAGGATGTGGAAGATTGCCCAAGGCACGGACAGGATCCACTGTGACCACCAGGGTAACAAACCCGCAATCAGGATGAAGATCAGTTCGCCAGCATACATGTTGCCGAACAGTCGCAGACCCAATGAAACAGGCTTGGAAATCAACGTGACGGTTTCAAGGATGAAGTTAACCGGGATGGCAGCAGGGTGGTTGAAAGGCTGAAGCGTCAGCTCCTTCACGAACCCGCTGATACCCTTGACCTTGATGCTGTAGTACAGGATCAAGAAGAACACGCCCAAAGCCATGGACATGGTGATGTTAACGTCAGCAGAGGGAACCACACGCAGATAGGGAACACCCATCAACTGTGCAGCGTGAGGGATAAAGTCAACGGGGATCAGGTCCATGAAGTTCATCAGGAAGATCCACACGAACACCGTCAGGGCCAAAGGTGCGATGACCTTGTTGCGACCATGAAAGATGTCCTTGACGTTACCATTCACAAACTCGACCAGCATCTCCACAAAGCACTGCAGCTTACCGGGCACACCGCTGGTGGCCTTGACGGCAACCTTGCGGAACAACCAGATAAACAGGGCGCCTAGCACGACGGAAAATATCATGGAATCGATATTCACCGTCCAGAACCCGGACCCTACCTGCAGGTGGGTCAGGTGGTGGGAGATATATCCCTGAGGAGTCAGGACTTCTCCGGTTGCAGACATGAGTTTTCCTAATAGTGGTTGTTAAGCGTGAATGAAACTATCCACTGTACAACGAGGGCGAGGATATAAGTGGCGAAGAACGAGGCGGTGTCGACCTCAATCCCGGCGCCAAACAGCAGGGCGAAAAGTCCTGTTGTAGTAATGAGCTTAATCCCTGCCCCACCATAAAAGTCCCGCAAAACCAGGCCTACGCTCTCTTTCGTCACCTTGCGGCGCAGAACCCAGAGCGTGAACAGGGCTTGAGGAACCCAGTACATCCCCCCTCCGTAGAGAGAGGATTGTCCGGCGAACTCTCCCGCCTGATAAAACCAGACGGTGGCGATCGCCAGGATCAGGACCAGCTGACAAACGAGCATAGCCAAGGCCAGCGTCAAACCTTCCAAGGCTATTTTCTGCTTCACCAACCTACCCCTGAACATTACAGAACTGTAAAAAATCGGGATCCGAAGACCCCAGGTTCACAGCTCGAAAAGCCGGTCAAATTATACCCGTGAAGACGGCTATTGCAACATGGCAAAAATCCTTAATTTTTGCGGCTTTCCGCGCGAAATTAAGGTTATGTTCATATCGAAAGTAATGGATGTTTTATTACTACAAAAAGCGTAAAAATCACGATTCTGACAGGCCAAAATAGCCCAATACCCGGTCCAAATCTGCCAAGTTATCGTAACTTATTACTAACTTGCCGCTATCTTTCTTACCCGGCTGAAGTTGCACCTGATTGCCAATTTTTTCAGAAATCTGGCGCTCGAGATAACCAAACTGCGGATCGCGGACGGGTTCAACCCTGGTTTTTGCCGGTTCCAGTGCTTTTTGCACCAGCTTCTCGGTATCTCGCACTGTCAGCCCCTTCTGGGCCACCAGTTTGGCCAGCTCTGACTGGGCCTGGCCGCTCAGGGCCAGCAGGGCACGGGCATGCCCCATGTCGAGGTCGCCGTGTTCCACGAAGCGCTTCACGTCCTCGTTGAGCTGGTTGAGACGCAGCAGGTTGGTGACCGTGGTGCGGGACTTGCCTACCGCCTCGGCAACCTGCTGGTGAGTCAGTTCGAACTCCGTCAGCAGGCGCTGGAGGGCGACGGCCTCCTCGATGGCGTTGAGATCTTCACGCTGGATATTCTCTATGAGTGCGATGGCGACGGCCGCCTCGTCGGCGACATCCTTGACCAGGCAGGGCACCACTTCGAGACGGGCCAGCTGGGAGGCGCGCCAGCGGCGTTCACCAGCAATGATTTCGAAACGGTTTTCACCGATGGAGCGAACCACTATGGGCTGGATCACCCCTTGTGCACGGATGGAGTTGGCCAGCTCCTCCAGCGCGTCCTGGGACATATCTTTGCGCGGTTGGTATTTGCCGGACTGCAGCCACTCCACCGGCAGCTTGCGCAATTCCCCCTGATTGGTCGGGGCCATGGCCTGTTCGGTGCGCTGGTCGCTCATCACCTGTTTCTGGCGGGCGGCCGTGCTGGTGCTGAGCAGGGCGTCCAGCCCCTTGCCCAGCCCACGTTTCTTCGGCGTCATATGCTCTCTCGATCTGCGGTGAGCGGCTGGGACTCCTGTTCCTGGCGGCGCAGGATCTCGCCAGCCAGGGCCAGATAGGCCTTGGCCCCCACCGATGATTTGTCATAGTGCATGGCTGGCGCGCCAAAGCTCGGCGCCTCCGCCAGTCTTACGTTGCGGGGAATGATGGTGCGATAGACCTTGTCCCCGAAATGCTGCTTCAGCTGATCGGACACATCATTGGCCAGCCGGTTGCGATGATCGAACATGGTGCGCAGCACCCCTTCGATCTTCAGCTCCGGATTGACCACGGCTGCCAGCTTGCTGATGGTGTCCACCAGGGCGGTCAGCCCTTCCAGCGCATAGTATTCGCACTGCATGGGCACCAGCACGGAGTCGGCGGCGGCCATGGCGTTCACCGTCAGCATGTTGAGAGAAGGCGGGCAGTCGATGAAGACGTAGTCGTACTTCTCCCTGACCGAGGCCAGGGCGTTGCGCAGGCGGATCTCGCGGGCAAAAAACTCCATCAGGCGGATTTCTGCCGCGGTCACGTCGGCATTGGCGGCGATCAGGTGATAGCCTCCCGAGGTTTCGGGGATGATCACCTCGCCGATGGGGGCATCTTCGATCAGCAGTTCATAGGCGGTGCGCTCGACATCGTACTTGTCGACGCCACTGCCCATGGTGGCATTGCCCTGCGGATCCAGATCGATCACCAGCACCTTGCGCCGGGTAGCGGCCATGGAGGCGGCCAGATTCACACAGGTGGTGGTTTTACCCACTCCACCCTTCTGGTTGGCTATGGCAATGACTTTTCCCACACTGTCCCCTAAATGAATGCGGCGGCCCTATTCGGGCTGGATGGCTTTAAACTCCAGCAGATGGCGTTCGCCTTCCAGTTCCGGCACCACCAGCTTGTGGGTGGCAACCAGACGAATGCTGTCAGGCAACTGTGCCAGCTCCTGCTCGGGGTATTGTCCCTTGAGCGCCAGGAAGCTGCCCTCGGGTGACGGCAGATGATGACACCAGCTCAGCATGTCCTCCAGGGAGGCGAAAGCCCGGCTCAGTACACCATCAAATCCGGTCTCGGGTTGATACTCCTCCACCCGGGATTTGACGGGGGTCACATTGGTCAACCCCAGTTCCAGGATCACCTGGCGGATGAAGTTGATCCGCTTGCCCAGGCTGTCGAGCAGCACGAACTGTTTGTCCGGATTGATGATGGCCAGCGGCAGTCCGGGCAGACCCGGACCCGTTCCCACATCGATGAAGCGTTCACCGTGCAGGTGAGGACTCACCACCAGACTGTCGAGGATATGCTTGACCAGCATGGCGTCCGGATCTCGCACCGAGGTGAGATTGTAAGCCTTGTTCCACTTGTGCAGCAACTCGACCAACTGCACCAACTGGGTCTTCTGGGTTTCGGTGATAACAATTCCGGCCTGCATGAGCAGGCCGTTCAATCTTTGCAGCATGTTGTCCAACGGGGAATTCCTCAGGCGGTTTTACGCAGCAGGCCGTGTTTCTTCAGGTGCACCAGCAGAATGGAGATGGCCGCAGGGGTGATGCCGGAGATGCGGGACGCCTGACCAATGGTCTCTGGCTTGGCATCGTTGAGCTTGGCGATCACCTCGTTGGAGAGACCGTTCACGTCGCGGTAGTTCATATCCAGCGGCAGCAGGGTGTTTTCGTTGCGCAGCTGTTTCTCCACCTCGTCGTGCTGACGCTCGATATAACCGGCGTACTTGATCTGGATCTCCACCTGATCCGCGGCAGCCGCATCGGTCAATGCAGGCCCCACACCCTCGATGGCCATCAGGGCATCGTAGGTCACCTCGGGGCGACGCAGCAGCTCTTCCAGGCTCTGCTCCCGGGTCAGGGGAGTGTTGACCAGGGCGTTGACGGCCTCCAGAGACGGATGCTGCGGGTGGATCCAGGTCGAGCGCATGCGCTGACGTTCCTGCTCCACCTGTTCCACCTTGGCATTGAACAGGCTCCAGCGATGATCATCCACCAGACCCAGCTCGCGGCCGATGGCGGTCAGGCGCAGATCCGCGTTGTCTTCCCGCAGCAGCAGGCGATATTCGGCACGGCTGGTGAACATGCGATAGGGTTCGCGGGTCCCCAGTGTGGAGAGATCGTCCATCATCACGCCCATGTAGGCCTGATCCCGGCGTGGGTGCCAGGCTTCCTTGCCCTGGGCGCGCAAGCCCGCGTTCAGACCGGCCATCAAGCCCTGGGCAGCGGCCTCTTCATAGCCGGTGGTGCCGTTGATCTGGCCGGCGAAGAAGAGGTTCTCGATGCACTTGCTCTCCATGTTGGCCTTGAGATCCCGCGGATCGAAGAAATCGTACTCGATGGCGTAGCCAGGGCGAGTGATATGGGCATTCTCGAAGCCACGGATCGAGCGGACGATCTGCACCTGCACGTCGAACGGCAGGCTGGTGGAGATCCCGTTCGGGTAGAGCTCGTGGGTGGTCAGGCCTTCCGGTTCCACAAAGATCTGGTGCGCCGTCTTGTCGGCAAAGCGGGTGATCTTGTCTTCGATCGACGGGCAGTAGCGCGGGCCTATCCCCTCGATCACCCCGGCGTACATGGGGCTGCGATCCAGGTTGTTGCGGATCACCTCGTGGGTCTGCTCATTGGTATGGGTCACGTAGCAAGGCATCTGGCGCGGATGTTGGCTGGCGTTGCCAATGAAGGAGAAGACCGGGCGAGGATCGTCACCATGTTGCTGCTGCATCACGGAAAAATCGACGGTGCGTGCATCGATGCGTGGTGGCGTGCCCGTTTTGAGGCGATCGATGCGCAGCGGCATTTCACGCAGGCGCTGGGCGAGGGCAATTGAGGGAGGATCCCCGGCGCGGCCCCCTTTGTAGTTCTCCATGCCGATGTGGATCAGACCATTGAGGAAGGTGCCAACGGTCAGTACGACCGTCTTGCCGCTGATGCGGATCCCGCTCTGGGTAACGACCCCGGCGACGCGATCCCCGTCCATGACCAGATCGTCGCAGGCCTGCTGGAAGATCTTCAGGTTCGGGTAGTTCTCCAGGGTCTGACGCACCACAGCCTTGTACAGCAGGCGATCCGCCTGGGCACGAGTAGCCCGCACCGCAGGGCCCTTGGAAGAGTTGAGCGTGCGGAACTGGATCCCGCCGAGATCGATGGCCTGCGCCATGATCCCGCCAAGGGCGTCGACTTCCTTGACCAGGTGTCCCTTGCCGATCCCGCCGATCGCCGGATTGCAGGACATATGCCCCAGCGTATCTATGTTGTGGGTGAGCAACAGGGTATTGAGACCCATGCGGGCTGCCGCTGTTGCTGCTTCGGTTCCTGCATGACCGCCACCGACGACGATCACATCAAATTGTTCATGGTATTGCATTGGGGATCACCTTGATCTGCACGCCTGAAGATCTTTGTTTGCCTGGTCTGAAGGGCGGATCATTCTATCTGTTTAGCATCCGGAGGGGAACGTCTACTTCAGGATCAGTATGGATCAGGGATCAGTTAAATAGATCTTAAGGATCTTTAGATCGATCTTTTATTGGATCTTTTATTAGGATCCGCGACTTCTGTTGATAAGGCATTTTTGATCATAAAGATCATTCGGTTAAGGTCGATCGCTGCTTGTGGAAAAGCTTGGATCCAGAGGGGGCAAACGGAGGGATAACATGGGTTTTTATACACAGAAGCATGGTCGTCAAGATCTAATACATGAATAACTATAGGTTTTGCAGAGCTTAGCACCTAAGTTATGCACAATTATCCGAGCTCATGTGGGGAGCTCTCGGGAAAAACTTATCCGGATCCCCCTGTTAATAACCTGGTGGATAGGGAGCTGGGGATAACCAGGGAGATCGGGGGTCGTGACCGGATCTCCCTGGCCCTGATCAGCCGATCAAGGTCATCCAGTCGTGGATCCAGGTTTCTGCGGCATCTTCGGGGATCTCGTGCTGGGTCACGTCTATTTCCAGGAGATCCCCCAGTCGGCTGGCACCGCACCCGGCCAGCAGCCGATCCAGCGTCTTGCCGCCCTGGCAGAAGGTGTCATAACTGCGATCCCCCAGGGCGATCACTCCGTACTTGAAGGCGGCGAGATCCGGCTGCTGCTCGGCAAGATCCCGGGCAAAGGGCTGCAGATTGTCGGGTACATCCCCCGCACCATGGGTGGAAGTGACCACCAACACGATGGCTTCTGGCTCGGTCAGGATCCTGGCCAGGCTGGCGGGGTTGTGGATCTCCGCCTGGTGGCCCGCCTGTTCAAGCAGGCCGACCACATGATCTGCGACATATTCGGAGGCCCCCAGCATGGAGCCGACGACGAGGTTGAGTTTGGCCATGGAATGGATCCTGATGTCATCGAAAAAGTGAAGAGCGGGGATCTTACCGCCAAAGCATGTGGATAAATATGGATAAAGCTTGGGGATAAGGATCCTGTCCACTTTTTTGTTGCCAAAACCGGTCTCGTGGCCGCCATGCTGCCTTCTTTCCACCTGTTGTGACCTCATCGCACCTTTCGTTGTCAAACGACACTTCAAAACATCAATTAACAATGCAGATGCAAATGATTAGCAATTATTGAATCGATTCGATCACGGCACCTGTAGTAGCATGGCGCTGCTTTATTCGCCTGAGGCGCCGGGCTGACCGGTCCAATTGGGCACCCATAATAAGAAATCAAACATAACTTATTGATATTTGAGACACTTATATGATTGCGCAAAAAAATACCCCGAATGCCGTGATGCGAAAGAGAGGCGCACAGCTGCTGCCGCTCTCCTGTCTGCTGGCGTCCCTGCCCGTGTTGGCGGCGGAACAGACGGATAAAGAGTTGCCCAAGGCGGGTGAAACCATGGTCGTGACCGGGACCGCCATGAAGGTCGAGGTCCCCATGGCAGAGACCCCCCGTGCCGTCTCCGTGGTCAATCGCGAAGAGCTGGACCAGCACGCCGTACTCAAGCTCGACGAGTCCCTGCGCTATCGCTCCGGCGTCCTGTCCCAGTCCTATGGTTCGGACACGGATGCTGACTGGTTCAAGGTGCGCGGCTTCGATGCGGCTTCTTACCTGGATGGCAACCGCCTGTTCAGCACCGGTTACTATGTCTGGACCCCGGAACCCTTCGGCCTTGAGAGCGTGGAAGTGCTCAAAGGCCCGGCCTCCATTCTGTATGGCGAAGCCCCTCCCGGAGGCGTCATCAACGCCATCAGCAAGCGTCCGACAGCGACCCCGCAGGGTCTGGTGAACCTGCAACTGGGCAACCGGGATCTGCGCCAGGTCGGGGTGGATGTCTCTGACTCTCTTACCGACAACAGCCGTTATCGTCTGGTGGCCCTCTACAACGAGCGGGACGGCGTGCTGGATGGCACCTACAACGAGCGCGCCTATCTGGCGCCGAGCGTAACTCTGGATATTTCGGATCGCACCACGCTGACGCTGCTTTCCAGCTTCAAGCACGATGAAGGGGTGCCGACCAACGGCTTCTTCCCGGTTTACGGCACCCTGAATACCTCCGGCGGCCAGATCGATCCCTCCACCAACCTGAGCCAGCCGGATTACGACCGCAATCGCAATACCCAGATCTCCGCCGGGTACGAGCTGGCCCACCAGCTCAACCAGACCTGGGAGTTCAAGCAGAACGTTCGCTTCAACTACAACGATCTGCTGCTGCGCCAGACCTACATCTTCCCGACCTATGAAGGCACCACCGCCTACCGCGGCCTGGTCTACCGGGATGGGGATACCAAGAGCGCCACCATGGACAACCAGATGGTGGGCTACTGGAACACCGACAGCACGGAGCAGACCCTGCTGCTGGGGGTGGATCTGCAGCGCCATGTGAATGAAGGCCAGGAAGCCGACAACTATGGCATGGGCGCCATCAACACCATGAACCCGGATTACAGCGGTTTCCCCGGTTTTGATGAATCCACCGCGACCCATCAGAGGAGCACCAAGGGTCAGAGCGGCCTCTATGCCCAGCACCAGATCCGCTGGGATGATCGCTGGCTGCTGACCGCGGGCGGTCGTTTCGATTACGTGGAAACCCACAACATCAGCGAAGCCAAGAGCAAGAACGAGAAACAGTACGACGACAACCTCTCTCTCTCCGGCAGCCTGATGTACCTGGCCGACAACGGTCTCTCCCCTTACTTCGCCTATGCGGAATCCTTCGAAGTGCTGCCGGGGATAGACCCCAACACCGGCAACTCCTACAAGCCGCTGGAAGGCAAGCTCTACGAGACCGGCGTCAAGTACGCACCCAGCTTCCTCGATGGCTACATCAACCTGGCGCTGTTCGATCTGGAGCAGACCAACTCCCTGGTCTCTACCGGCTCCGGCCAGCAGACCCAGGCCGGTGAAGTGACCTCCCAGGGGGTCGAGCTGGAGGGGAGCGTGCAGGCCACCGAGGCCTTGCGCCTGACCGCTGCCTATACCTATACCGATGCCAAGACCAACGACACCGGCAACGGCGATCGTCGTGCGAGCCTGATCCCGCGCCACCAGGCCTCCTTCTGGGGCAACTACAAGGTGCAGCAGGGCCCGGTATCCGGTCTTGAGCTGGGTTCCGGCGTGCGCTATGTGGGTTCCAGCGTCGGCATCGGCGCGGTGAATGCGGACTACTCCCCCATCTATGGTTCCGCCCAGGTACCGGCACACACCGTATGGGATGCGATGATCGGGTATGACTTTGCCAAGAACTGGCGTGCCCAGATCAACGTCAACAACCTGCTGAACGACACCTATGTGGCGAGCTGCGACTACTACTGCTACTACGGCGAGCCGCGCAGCATAGTCGGCACCGTCAACTACCGCTGGTAAGCGACAGGCCGGGCGGGGGCGAAGGCTCCCGCCCTCCTTCCATTCATCTACAGGCCTGTCATGGAACTCTTGTCACTGGTTTATCGCCAATACCGTTGGCCCTTCATCGCCATTACCCTGCTCAGCCTGCTGAGTGCTGTCAGTGGGATAGGCGTCATTGCCTTCATCAATCAATCACTTATCGAATCAGTCGGGGATCCGCTGCCGATCCTGGGTCAGCTTGTCGGCCTTGTCTTGCTGCTGCTGGTGATCACGCTCGGATCCCAACTGGCCCTGACCACCCTGGGTCACCATTTCGTCTACCGGTTGCGTGGCCGCCTGCTCAAGCAACTGCTGGATACCGACGTCGCCCGTCTGCGTCAAATAGGGCAGGGGCCGCTCCTGGCCTCCCTTTCCAGCGACATCGGTCAGATCACCATCGCCTTCGTGCGCCTGCCGGAGCTGGTACAGGGCCTGGTGCTCACCCTGGGCTCCATCATCTACCTTGGCCTGCTCTCTCCCGCCTTGCTCGGTGTTACCGCCCTCTGGGTCACCGTGACCATGGTGGTGGGCTGGCTGCTGGTGAACCGGGTCTATCGCCACCTGGCGCACATGCGCCAGGCCGAAGACAGGCTCTACCAGAACTACCAGTCCATCATCGCCGGGAGCAAGGAGCTGGCGCTCAACCGCGAGCGTGCCCACTTCGTCTACCACCAGCTCTATGAGCAGAATGCCCGGGACTACCGGGAGCAGATCATCCGCGCCGATACCTACCACCTGAGCGCGGTGAACTGGTCGAACATCATGATGCTGGGTGCCATCGGCCTGGTCTTCTTTCTGGCCAACGGGCTGGGCTGGGCCAACACCAATGTGGCCGCCACCTTCGCCCTGACCCTGCTGTTCCTGCGCACTCCCTTGCTACAAGGGATCGGAGCCTTGCCGACCCTGATCGCCGCCCAGGTGGCGTTCGACAAGATAGCTGCCCTCAATCTGGCGGAGCCGGACGAGGCATTCCCGTTGCCGCCTGCGCCTCGCCCCTGGCAGCGCATCGAGCTGGAGCAGGTGAGCTTTCACTACCAGGGGGAGGGCGGTTTCTCCGTGGGCCCCATCAATTTGGTGATCGAGCGGGGGGAACAGATATTCCTCATCGGTGGCAATGGCTCCGGCAAGTCGACCCTGGCCATGCTGCTGACCGGGCTCTATCAACCGGTCTCTGGCCGGATCCTGCTGGATGGGGAGCCGATCACCGATCGCAACGGCTATCTGGGGCTCTTCTCCGCCATCTTCACCGACTACCACCTGTTCCAGCATTTGCTGGGGCCCGAGCCGAAAGAGGCGTTGGTCGCCGAGTGGCTTGAGCGGTTGCAGATGGGCAGCAAGCTTGCCATCGAGGATGGCTTCATCGCCGATATCGACCTCTCCCAGGGCCAGCGCAAGCGGGTCGCCCTGCTGCTGGCCCTGGCAGAGCAGCGGGAGGTGATGCTGTTCGACGAGTGGGCTGCGGATCAGGATCCCCAGTTCCGCCGCATCTTCTATCAGGTGCTGTTGCCGCGTCTCAAGGAGATGGGCAAGACGGTGATCGCCATCAGCCACGACGATCACTACTTCTCTCTGGCCGATCGCCTGCTGGAGATGCGCCAGGGCCGCCTCACCGAACTTACCGGCGAGCAGCGCGAGCAGGTGAGCCGGGATGCGGTCGCCCATCTGGATGGCAAGGTGCCGGCCTGATGCTGGCACCGATGAGACTGGCAGCAAGCCAGCACAGGAATTGCTTATGTTCGAGATGAAATCCGCCAGCTTCGCGGTCAATGACCGCACGCTGCTGCACCCCACCAGCCTTCGCTTCGAGCAAGGTCGGGTCTATGGCCTCATCGGCCACAACGGGTCGGGCAAATCGACCCTGATCAAGCTGCTGGCGCGCCAGCAACCCCACAGCGGCGGGGAGATCCTGTTCGATGACCAGCCGTTGTCTGCCTGGGGCAACCGGGAGTTTGCCCGTCAGGTGGCCTATCTGCCCCAGCACCTGCCGAGTGCCGAAAACCTGCTCGGCCGCGAACTGGTGGAGATGGGGCGCTACCCCTGGCGCGGACTGCTGGGCCGGATGGGAGCGGAAGATCACCGTCAGGTGGAGCGTGCCATCGCCCTGACCCACACCGAACGCTTTGCCGATCGGCTGGTGGATACCCTCTCCGGCGGTGAGCGGGGGCGAGTCTGGCTCGCCATGCTGCTGGCTCAGGAGAGCCGTTTCATCCTGCTGGACGAGCCGCTGGCCGCCCTGGACGTGGCCCATCAGGTGGAGGTGCTCACGCTCGTCAAGCAGCTCAGCCGCCAGCTCAACCTCGGGGTCATCATCGTCATTCACGACATCAACATGGCCTCCCGTTTCTGCGATCGGCTGGTGGCGCTGCACTCCGGCCGTCTGCTGACCCACGGCGAGCCCGAACAGATCATGACAGGGGAGACCCTGAACGCCATCTATGGCATCCCCATGGAGGTCATTCGCCATCCGGCCCATGACCACGCCATCGCCATCGTCTGACCGGGGGCCGCTCTTGAACCGTTTATTGAAGATGGCGCCCTGTCTGCTCAGTCTGCTGCTGCCCCTGGCAGGGGAGGCCGGGCAGCTTGTCACCGCCACCAGCGCCACGCCCCGCATCGCCACCGTGGACTGGACCATAGCCGAAACCCTGCTGGCGCTCGGAGTGACACCGATGGCGGTGGGGGATGTGGCCCCCTATCGCGCCTGGGTCGGTGAACCCCAGCTTCCTGCCGGGGTGATCGATATCGGGCTGCGTGCCCAACCCAACCGGGAACTGCTGGCGGAGCTCAAACCGGATCTTATTCTCATCTCGCCGCTGGCGGCCCCCCTGGCGCCGACCCTCTCCCGCATCGCGCCGGTGCACTCCATCGCCCTGTATGAACCGGGCACCGATCTGTGGCAGCGACTGCGGGAAGCGACCCTGACCATAGCCGCCCTGGTCAACAAAGAGACCGAGGCCGAACGCCAGCTCGCCGCGCTGGAGCTGGATCTGGCACAGATGCAGGCGGCGCAGCCCGCCGATCTGCCCCCCTTGCTGGTGGTGCAATTCATCGATGAGCGCCATGTGCGGGTGTTTGGCCGTGGCAGCCTGTTCGAGGCAGTGATGCAGCGCCTCGGCCTTCGCAACGCCTGGCAGGGAGAGACCAATGCCTGGGGATTCTCGGTCGCGAGCCTGGAGCAGTTTCTCGGGATGCCGGAGGCCAGGCTGGTGGTGGTGGACCCCGTGCCCGTAGGAGTTGGTGAAAAACTTCAGGAGCCTGGATTGTGGCAGCATCTCCCGCTGGTACAGAACAATCCGGTGATCCATCTGCCTGCGACATGGAGTTTTGGTGGCATATTGGCGGCCCGCCGCTTCGCCACCCTGCTGGACGGTGCCCTGCGGGAGCAGGCTGTCCACAGTGCAACCGGGGGATCAAATCAATGAGCTCTTCTCTTTCTTCGCCCCTGCTGCGCCCGGGTCTCTGCCTGTTGGTGCTGACACTGGGGCTGGCTTGCGCCGAGCTGGCGCGTCAACTGCCGGGGGCGCTCTGGTGGCAGGCCCTGTTCTCCCCCGAGCTGGACGATGCCCGCCAGGCGGTGGTTCATTTCAGCTGGCTGCCGCGCCTAGCCATCTGCCTGCTGGCCGGTGCCGCCCTCGGGCTCGCCGGTACCCTGATGCAGCAGGTGCTGCGCAATCCCCTGGCCTCGCCCACCACCCTGGGGGTGGCTTCCGGCGCCCAGCTGGCGCTGATGATGGTGACCCTGCTCGCCCCCTCCTGGCTGCTGATCGGGCGGGAGTGGATCGCCATGGCCGGGGGAAGCCTGGCCATGGGGCTGGTCTTCGCCCTGGCCTGGCGCCGCCAGCTCAATCCCGTGGTCATCGTCTTTGCTGGGCTGGTGATCAACCTCTATCTGGCCGCCATCAGCATGGGATTGCTGCTGTTCTTCCAGGAGGAGCTCAAAGGGTTGCTGGTGTGGGGGAGCGGATCTCTGGCCCAGAACAGCTGGAGCGGCGTCGGCTATCTGCTGCCACGGTTGCTGCTGGCCGCGATGCTGGCGGTGGTGCTGGTGCGCCCGCTGGCAGTGCTGGAGCTGGACGATGCCAGCGCACGCAGCCTGGGGGTCTCCCTCAAGCATCTGCGCCTGGCTGGTCTGGGTCTCGCCGTGTTCGTCACCGCCTGCGTGGTGAGTGTGGTGGGGCTGATCGGTTTTATCGGGCTGGCGGCGCCCGCCATGGTGCGGCTGCTGGGGGTCAGAAAACTGGCCCAGCGGCTGCTGTGGGCACCCATCCTCGGCGCCCTGTTGCTGGCGGCCACCGATCTGCTGCTGCAGACCCTGAGCCGGTTCTGGCCTGTGCTGATCCCGACCGGCGCCATGACGGCCCTGTTGGGGGCGCCGCTGCTGCTCTGGCTTATCCCGCGTCTTGGTATCAAGCAGAGTGCGCCTAAGGCAAACTCCTCCCTGCAGTTGGCCCGCCATCCGGCGCCGACTCGCCTTGTCGGCCTGATGGTGTTGGGGCTGGCTGCGGCGGTGATCGCCTCCCTGTTGTTTGGGCAGGGGATGGGCGGCTGGGGCTGGCCGAGCTGGCTGCGGTGGCAGGCCCAGCTGGAGTGGCGCTTGCCGCGCACGCTGGCAGCGGGTGCCGCAGGCGTGTTGCTGGCGCTGGCAGGCACCCTGTTGCAGCGAGTCAGCAACAACCCCATGGCGAGCCCCGAACTGCTGGGGGTAAGCGGTGGCACCTTCATGGGGGTGATTGCGGCGGCCCTGTTGCTGCCCGCCTTGCCGCTGCCCATGATGCTGCTGGGGGGGCTGGTGGGCGCCTTCGCCTGCCTGTTGCTGCTGGTGCTTATCAACCGGCGCAACGGCTTCCAGCCGGAGCGGATACTGCTGTCTGGCATCGCCATCACGGCGCTGTTCGAGCCGTTGCAGGCCATCGCCCTGGCCAATGGCGACCTGCGGGTGCAGCAACTGCTCTCCTGGATGTCCGGCTCCACCTATTACGTCACCCAGCCGGTGGCCCTTGCCCTGGTGGTGCTGGCGCTGCTGATGCTGGCAGCCTGCCTGCTGGTGAGCCGCTGGCTCGATCTCATGCCCATGGGGCCGGCGGTAGCGACGGCGCTCGGCATTCGCCTGAGCCGCGCCCAGCTCACCATCCTGCTGCTGGTGGCCGTGCTCACCGCCAGTGCCACCATGGTGATAGGCCCGCTCTCCTTTGCCGGTCTGCTGGCGCCGCACCTGGCCAGATTGATGGGGCTGGTGAGGGCGCGCTGGCACCTGCTCGGCGCCGCAGGCTGTGGTGCTTTGCTGATGGTGTCGGCGGACTGGATCGGCCAGCAGCTCCTCTTTCCCCAGGAGGTGCCCGTCGGTCTGGTCTCCACCCTGTTAGGGGGTGCTTACTTCATGTGGTGCCTGCGCCGCCTCTAGGTTGGTGGATGAAAAGCGCACAAAAAAAGCCCGGGATGAACCCGGGCTTTTCATTGCCTGCTCTGCGGACTTACTTGCCGATGCAGAATGTAAATAATCTATTATCTTCAATATGTTAGTGGCTTTTCGGGGGCCGCTTGGGGTAAAAGTAACTAAAACAGCATATTGAGAGGCCGCTCACGGGTTTCTGCTATCGTGCAGCGTTCCCACATAGTCCATTCTCGATCGTGCAGCCTTCCCATATGAATCAACGCGATGCTACTACACGCATTCAAAACCGCTTTTTAGGTGAGTTTTGAACATATTTTGAACCGCCCATAGCACCGTCCGGTGCCTGGAAAGCCGCTTTTACTCTTCGAACCGTGCAAACTTCCCATAGGTGGTTTGGCTAACCGTGCAATCATCCCACATACCGTCAATTTAATCCCAGCCCTTTATCAGCCTGGCTGAGCGGGCTTTTAGGCCCTCTAGAATGGTGCTGCTGATGGCATCGGGGAAGCCTGCTGGCAATTGCTGGGTAACACGCTCAATAACATCATCAACGGAGTTGGCCAGTTCTGTCAGGATCTCTTCCATAGCAGAACGCTCAAATCCCACAGCTTTTGCCGTTTGGAAGAAATGACGCGGGAATATCTGCTCAATGGCGTATTTCTTTCCCTTGCTGCTTGCTAGGCCCATAGCGAGCTTGGCGTCCCTTCGGTTGAGGCCTCGGCCGCCAAACACTGGATAGACAGATAGGATGTCGTAAAAAGGGGTCAGGCGAAAACGCCCTTCCGGTTCAATAAAGACCGAGAAGTTCTTTGCATGGCCATCGGTGGCTGCCAGCAGCCAGAACAGGACCTGAGATTTCATGAACAGGTAGCGATCCTGTTCTGGTGTCGCAGAGCCCAGCAAGGTTTTCATGATGTCAGTGATCCCTGGTCCTCCATGACTCTCGTATTTCCGTGCTGACGGAACATTCAATACCTGACAGAAATCTTCTTGGGGAAGGCGCATGATCCAACTGCGATCGGCAGCGTAACGTCTGTCGAAGCGTTCCACAGCCAGTGCTTTGACCTGGCCAACCTGCATCATGAAGCAGTGAGGTACGGGTAGACCAAACTCCTTGGCACTCAGAGTGCAGAGATATTCGTTTTCTACGCTCTGGGAGAGGTCTATCGAGTAGGAGTGGCTTTCAATCTTGCCAATAGGGAGTTTGATAATGTGGGTTGTCGGCGTTGCGTTGAGTGGCAAGTACCAACGGCCATCGATATAGAGCAGCGCAGTCTTTTCTTGCGCCCCGGCGATAGAGATCCGGAACTCCTCTTGCTCCCTGACCATCCCCAAAGGGATTCCTGATTTGTAGCTGGTCAGGATCTGCTCGAGCTCGTCATCGGAAAGTGCCTTGTAGTCGATTCGCCTGACATCTGGAACATCGTGCCCTTCGGTAACCAGCTGTAATGCCCCTACGCTATCCTGGCCAATGCAACTGAGCAGATCGAAGGGCTGGGTTGATGCCGCTTGATAGCGTGCTACAACCCTGTTTCTCACCTCCGTATTATCTGGCAGCAGGTTGTCGAAGAAGTTATAGGCTTCATTGCCCCGGTAGGCCTGATGGCGCAATGGCATGGAGAGTGAGATCGGACGGCTGCCCGGTTGTGCTAGCCATGACTCATGGTACTGAAACTGATGGGCACCGCTGGTAGTTTTGGTGAATGTGCCTACCCGATAGCCGTTCATGTAGACAGCCAGATTGGCCATTACCACTCCTCCTTCCAGCCCGATGCCGGACTCTCGGATGACTCATTGCGGGGTTTGATATCCACTGACAATTCGAGTGCCGCGAGGATCTTGAACAGGGTCTCCAGCTTGGTGGATTCAGGATTGAGCTCGAAGCTGGAGACTGTGTCTTGCCTAATCCCCACTTTCTCGGCCACTTTGCCTTGAGAGAGCTTTTGAGAAAGCCTGGCATCCTTGATACAGGCGCTCAGCTGCTTGGCGCTGGTTACTTTCATGATTCGACAACCTGGTAGCGTGCCTTCTTCCAATTTACACGCTATGGCAGGTATATCAATGTTTACCTGTTATAGAGGGTAAGTATCATTTACACGCCATAGGCGGTATTTAACATTTATTCCCTATAGCGGGTAAGAGAACAGCAGACGGGGAAATTACCAAACCATGGGGTAAAGAACTGCCGCGCTACGCTTGGCTGCTGGCTTGTTCGGCGAGTCGAAAAGATGACTCACCTCAAAGCCCAGCTTCTGTAGATTTCCTCCTTTGGCATCCCATTCAGCAGATCAGGAATCGTGGGCAACGTCGCTTAAATACTCAAATACAACTCAAAAGCGACTTTGTGGTGACGGATCATACTTAAATTTTGTGCTGTCAGATCAAAAGGCTATCGAAAGGTCGTGTTTTGATCGTCATGCGGTGGTTTCAAAAAAGGTATACCCCATAAAAACCACTTAATGCCCTCTCGAAAATCATATTGAAACCACTTATATTGAACCAATAATTAGGAACCACTTTAAACAGACTGATGGGGGCTCAATGTTCATACGGGCGTATTTACGTGCATCGACTGTGGAACAGGATGCTGAGCGGGCACGAGAGCTGCTGATTGGTTTTGCTGCAGAGCATGGCCATCAGATAGCCAGTTTCTATGTGGAGAATGAGTCTGGTGCAACGTTGGACAGGCCTGAGCTTATGCGGCTGATCCGCGACGCTGCAGATCGTGACATTGTGCTGGTAGAGCAGATTGATCGTCTGGCCCGTCTCAATCAGACGGATTGGCAAACATTGAAGCAGTTGCTGGCTCAGAAACAGCTCTCAATCGTTTCTCCGGAGCTTCCGACTTCCTGGGTGGCGTTACAGGGGGACTGCCGCTCCGAGTTCACCAGCGCCATTTTGCAGGCTGTAAATGGCATGCTGTTGGATATGCTCGCAGCAGTTGCTCGCAAAGATTATGAAGATCGCAGACGCAGGCAGCAGCAGGGTATTGCCAAGGCCAGGGATGAGGGGAAATATCGCGGTCGCCAGAAAGATGAAAAGAAGCGTCAGCACATCGCACAGTTGTTGAGCACCGGACACAGCTACTCGGTGATCCAGGAAATGTTGGGCTGCTCCCGCCATCTGATTTCGTGCGTGGCAAAAGAGGTCCGTTCAGCAAAATAGCGAGTCATTTATCCGAGGCACCCATGCGACGCTTCTCGATATACAGCCACGCAGCAAAGGCGCCAAACCCTATCAGGAATGAAAACAGGAGGATCAGGATGACGATGCTGTTCATGGTGATGGGCCTCAGGTGTAGCGGATAAAGGATGCAATCAGGTGATCGTGTGACCAAACTCCATATCACCATGGACTTCGCTCAGGAAAAAATCAACAAAGCACTGAAAGTATTGAAGTTTGTTCGCTCGTAACAAACATGATTGCGTGGAATCACGCAGGATGTGGAGCCATGGAATGAACACTGTCATTCCCAACCAATTCCTGTCCAGTTTCTTTCCACATAACTATCTATCTGGAAAAGTGGTGTGAATTTTCCACATAGTGGAATGCCTGTTCAGAACGAGTTATGTGGAATCCTGATCGAAGACTTCCTATCTATCTGGAAATTTCGTGCCGTTTTTCTCTTTGGAATATTGGTCATCTTGTTTGAAGGGATGATGGACTCTGGTGTGCTGAAATATGGGGAGCGGATTCCTATCTATCTGGAATTTTGCCCCTCATATTTCAGGATGTCAGCAGTCGGTGGGCCATCCCGTCGAGTAGCAGCTTAGTCTTCTCCCAAGTCGGCATCACCTGGCTGAGCAACCGCCAGAATCGCTCGCTGTGGTTGTGCTCGGCTAGGTGGCAAAGCTCGTGGAGGATGACGTAATCAATGCACTCTCTAGGGGCTTTTACCAAATGAGGATTGAGTGTGATCCGGCCATTGGGCGAACAGCTTCCCCATTGGGTTTGCATATTCAGCAGGCGTAACGGAGGGCGATCCACAACCCACAAGGCTTGTTCCAGCATGGCATCGAGACGTTTGGCGAAAAGCTCTCTGGCGCGGGTTCTATACCACTGGGTCAGTTGAGCCTTCACTGTCTCGGGTCCTGGCTTCCTGACTGATACTTCCAGCTTGCCTCGCAGCAGTTTGACCCCTTGCACACTGCTTGGTGCAACGATGACCTTGAGCAGGTATTGCTTGCCGAGGTAAAGGTGACTCTCGCCACTGACATAACGGCGTGGCGTGACATGTTCCAACTGCTGACGAAAGTCACGCAACTGCTCGTAGATCCAGCGGGCACGCTTTTTTACCGCCGCAAGCACCTCTTCATCTGGCGTTTGCGGCGGAGCCATCACCTCAACCCGGCAGTCAGGATGCACCTTGATCAGCAGTTTGCCTGCCTTGGGTCTGGTGAGCCGTTCGAACCTGATAAGCTCGCCACCATAGGAAAAGTGCTGGAGCCTATTGGCCATGTTGCCGGAGGTGCTCATCTGCAGTTACATCCCACTGTGACCAACTCGGGTAATCTGCACGACCATTTCCACCATGCGCTTGGCTTGATCCATGCCACAGCCGATGGACTTGCACTCGGTGAACAGCAATGGCAGCAGCTTCTTGCGAATATCGGCTTCAATATTTTGCGGGTTGATAGAGTGTTCGGCGACCGAGGCATCAACCAACCGGTCGATCTCGAAAGCGAGTTTGACCCACTTTTCTTCAACCTGAGCATCCTGGTTGTCAAACAGTTGTGGAAGGTTCTTTTTAAAGACACCGAAGTAGGCCTGAGCATGGCGGTTAGTGCCAAAAGCATCAGGCATATCGTTCAGGCGGCGTTCCTGTACCTGCTCTTCAAACTCGCGGAACAGCATGTACTGCTTGAGAGGGTGATCAAACAGTTTTTCCGCCTCTTCAATGGCGAGGCGCAACAAGGTTGAGAAAGACTCCTGAGCATAAGGGTCATCCATGAGATCCTGCTCAATCATGCGTGTGACGCGAGTCTTGATGATGTCAGTCTCGTTGCGGGTCTTCTCTTTGCTCCACTCTTCCGGCGGTTTTTGCAGTCCCATCTTGCCAACTTCATACACACCACCGGGCTCTTTGACCTCGACACCAACCACATGCTTGTCGAGCAGCTTTTTCACCTGCTGGGCATACTCGTCGTAGTCGACTCGTTCACCTGCATCCTGTTGCACTGTTTGCCGCAGGCTGGAGAACTGTTGCAGCGTCTCTTTGTAATGGCGGCGATCCGCTTCGGTAAAGGCGGTGTCCTCGAAGAACGAGGCCGACTGTAGAGCTACTTTCAGGCAACTGGCAAAGCGGGAGAGTGCCTCATAGAAGTCTTCACGCACCTTGAGATGCACATCTACCAGCTCTCCCTCTACCTCTTCCATTCGGGGTACCAGCACCTGGCGCAGTTGCTCTATGTCCTGCTTGTTCTTTACCCCGGCAAAGATGTTCCACAGGTCCTTGTAGAGCTGTGGCAGGCGCTTGTATTCAGAGCTCATCTGGTTGTAGAGGCCGGCGATGTCGTCAAGGTCGTAGCCGCCCTGAGTGCGTGAGGCGAGATCCTGATACTTGGCGATAGTGGTATCTAGCTCCGAGAGAATGCCGCGGTAGTCGATGAGCAAGCCAAACTCTTTGTCCGGGTGCAACCGGTTAACTCGGGCGATGGCCTGGATCAGGTTGTGTTCCTTCAAGGGTTTGTCGATGTAAAGCACCGTATTCTTGGGCTCATCGAAACCGGTCAGTAACTTGTCTACCACGATCAAGAGCTTGAGCGGATCATCCTTGTCGGCGAAGCGTTCGATAATCTGCTTGGTGTAGAGCTGCTCATCCTGGCTACCCACGTTATCTTTCCACCACTGCACGACCAGAGGGAGGGTTGATTCATCAACATCGGTATTGCCCTCCCGGCTATCGGGGGAGCTGATAACAATGGCAGATTCGAACAATCCAACCTCATCGAGATATTGCTTGTACTTGATGGCGGAAGACTTGCTGTCGCAGGCGAGCTGACCTTTCAGCCCTTCCGGAATGTTTTTGTCGAAGTGCTCGGCTATGTCGCGAGCGATTAGCTGGAGCCGGTCATCGGCTTTGTAGAGTTCACCTTTGCGCGTGTATTTGCGCTTCAGGTCAGCCTTTTGCTCCTCGGTCAGGTTGGTGGCGATGCGGTTAAAACCGGCATCAATCGCCCTGTCGTTCACATCGAGATCCGGGATGCGTTCTTCATAGAGCAGGGGGGTGACCGCCTTGTCCTCAACGGCTCGCTGCATGGTGTAAGCGTGCAGGATGGGGCCAAACTTGTTGGTCGTCTTGTCGTTTTTCAGTAGAGGGGTGCCGGTAAAGGCCACAAAGGCGGCATTGGGCAGGGCCAGTTGCATGCGAATGTTGTTTTCGCCCCCTTGGCTACGGTGCCCCTCATCAATCAGCACGATGAGGTCCGGGCTCTTGTTGACGCACTCAGGCAATTTGGTAGCAGTGTTGAACTTCTGGATCAGCGAGAAAATGATGCGCTCGGTACCCTTGCCAATTTGCTCGGCCAGTCGCGGGCCGGAGGTGGCCATCGCCGCGTCCTTGTCCTTCTTGCCAGCCAGTTCACCACTGGATGAGAAGGTCTTGCTGAGCTGGCTTTCCAGATCCACCCGGTCGGTAACGACAATGATGCGGCAGGCTTTCAGCGCATCATGCAAGATCATCGCCTTGCTCAGGAAGACCATGGTGAACGACTTGCCTGATCCTGTTGTGTGCCAGATCACCCCGCCTTGGCGGCCGCCATCAGGGCGCTTTTGGCTGATCCGCTCGATCAGTCGCTTGATGCCAAATACCTGCTGATAGCGGGCCACTATCTTGCCGGCTTTCTTGTCAAATAGGGTAAACAGACGGGTCATCTCCAGCAGCCGATCAGGTGACAGCAGGCTGATAAGCAGCCGATCCTGGTCTGTCACCGCCAACTCGCCCGCGGCTAATAGAGTCTGGTACCAATCCTGTGTGGCCGGTGGGCGATGATAAAACAGTGTCGAGAGGGTATCTTGGGGAATCGGCCGATTCTTGATCTCGGCCATCTGCGCGTCGCTTATGTCCTCTTCACGCCAGGCTGCCCAGAATTTTTCCGGTGTACCGCAGGTGCCATAGCGTCCTTCGATTCCGCTGATGGAGAGCAGCAACTGGCTATAGGCGAACAACAGCGGGATCTCACCGTGTAGCTGGTTGCGAATAGTCTGGGAGATCCCTTCTTTGACGGTTGGCCCCTTTTTGGCGTTGCTATCCGGGCGTTTCGCCTCGATCACCGCCAATGGCAGGCCATTGACGAAGCAGACGATATCGGGGCGACGAGACTCTATGCCACTGGCTCGGGTGACATGAAACTCTTCGGTAAAGGTGAAGCGGTTATTGTGCGGGTTATGCCAGTCGATCAAGGCAATGGTCGGGCTCACCTTCTTGCCGTCAATGAATTCGGTGACCGACATGCCATAGAGCAAATGGTTATAGATCCGTTCATTGGCGGTCATCAGCCCTTCGTTAAGCGCTGGAGTACACAGCTCACTTACCAGATTGTCGACTGACTTGGCGGACAGCGGATACCTCTTGCCAGCATATACAAAGGCGCGCTTGCTCAGCTCCTCGCGCAAAATCTGGCTCAGAACGACCTGGTCATATTTATTGTTACGGGCTGCCAGCGCCTGCTTGGGGGACAGAAAAGTCCAGCCCAGCTTGGTCAGCAGGGTCAGGGCTGGGATCTTGGCGCTGAACTCTTCTTGAAACTTGGGTGCGTGGTGATGATCAGTCATTGAGTTCAATTCCTCGTGCAGCGAGCCATTGGCGTCCTTTCTCTGTGGTTTGGTAAGCCTGTTCCGGATGATTGGGCACTTCTGGGTAGGCATAGCCAATCAAGCCCTCTTGTTCCCGCATAATGTTCAAATGGGACGCTTTTAGTGCGTTTTCCCGCCGGTTCAGCGTTTTGGCCAGTTGCTCAGTCTTGTAAGGACGCATGGCACAGAGCCACAGAATCACTGGCCACAGGTTATTTCTGCGTGCTTTGGGGGTGAGTTGGTCTATACGAGCGAGCAGATCTGACGGGAGGTCACCCGCATTTGAGCCGAGGTCACCTCTATTTGCCGCGAGGTCACCCGTATTTGCGTCGAGGTCACCCGTATTTGCCACATGGTCACCCGCATTTGAGCGGGGGCCCTCATCATTGGCAGCAGCAAACAGCGGGAGTTCGTGAGGCGCTGACAGCTCGTAGTAAGTGGAGGAGCCTGCCCCCCCTTTGACCAACAACTGGTACTGATGATGCAATCTTCCCAGTATCTGGCTGGCGGCGAGCGTATCAAGGCCGGTAATGGCGCGAAGGCCTGCGTTATCCACCGCTCCCGTCTCTTTGGCCAGGATCAGTGCTTTCGCCTCATCGTTGTTCAAGGTGAAATGAGCGAACTGTTTGAGCCAGGCCAACTGCTCTTCGCCCATCAGTTGATGCAATAGATAGGTTGCCAGAAACTGGTTCTGGATGACCTGACTCATGAAAACAGGCGCGGTCAGACCCACCTGGTCCAGCAGACGTCGCATGGTGCGGATGCCGGAGCCTTTGGTCTCGGCAAAGCTGACGTCGTAGAGCACAGAAGCCAGCACCGGATTGCGCAGGATAGAGCCCATCTCCCCCAGCATCGCCTCCGGCTTAAGAGAGTAGCCGGCGTTGCGTATCTCGAGGCGGTTGCTAAAGCGCACCACTATGATGGGCTGATTAACCTGATAATCACGGTGCATGACGGCGTTGACCACCGCTTCGCGAATCACCTTCTGTGGCAGCAAGGGCTGGTCGTCTCGCTGGGTTTTGCCCTCTTCCAGACGAAAATGCTTTGGCAAGTCATCCAGTATGGTGGCCTCCAGTTTGGGGATCAGCGTCAGCAGGGGTTCACGCAGATCCAGCGTAGTGTCGAAGCGCTGTTGAGGGTCTTCCACCCACTGAGTGCCGGCGACGCGCACGTAGTCCACGCGCATGGCGGGTAACAGTCTTCGCAGCGCCAGCGGTTTGCCAAGGAGCAACAAGCCGGCGATATTGGGTACCCATTCACCCAGGCGCTTTTTCACCAGATTGAGGGATTGGAGCATCTCACTGTCACTGGCCTGCAACTCTTCAGCATGAGGGCGAACCTTGCTGCGCAGCGTGCGATAGAGCTCGATGGCGTGGGGATCGAGATCATCCCAGTGGGCGTCAGGCAGCAGAACCTGCTCGAACCCTAGGCCATTTTTGGCGAGCAGCAAGGGCTCCAGCTCCAGCTGGGAGCATTCGTAATCACCGTTCAATCCCCGTCGCCAGACGCCGCTCTTGCGCTTGTTCTTGCTGTCGAACTTCCCCTTAAAGGTGCAAGGCTTGGCTGCCGGCTCCAGTTCGGGGACAAAGACGACTAGCACACGTTTGCCCTCCAGCTGATGGGCTTGCGCCTGTACCGGGATCGGCTGTTCAAACTGATCACGGCAGTTGGTCTGCAGCGTGTTGAGGAGCTGGTCACTGTGGCTGACACCGCATACCGAAAAGGTGTCGTGTGTTTCATCTGGCTCGTTAACCCCGAGCAGCAGATAGCCACCACCAAGGCTAGGCTCATTGGCAAAGGCACAGATCGACTGCATGACGGATGAACCGATGTCGCTGCCTCGCTTGGCCTCGATACGGGGACACTCATCCAGCTCGCGCAACTGAGCCAGCAACTGCTCCGGGGTAAATTCGATCATGCCTTTGAACGCTCCTTCAACTGTGTGCTACCGATGGCGTCTGTTCGGGGTCTTGCCATCTCAACTCAGTGCAAACAGCACTGTTTGAACTTCTTGCCGCTGCCACAGGGGCAGGGGTCATTGCGCCCGATCTTGGGGGTCGCTCTAACCGGCGGGGTTACTGGCGTGAGTGTTGGCGCAGATATCGGTGCTGTGCTTGGCCCCCGTTGGGCGAGAAAATGGGCGTGCAGCCGCAGGGCGGCAGGGCCCACTTCGGCCACGCTCTGTTGATGTTCCGGTAGCGAGAGGCTGGCAAGCTGTGGCAGCAGATCATCGCTGCCATGCAGGCGGATCACCTCAAG
The DNA here is from genome assembly GCF_040908165.1 of Aeromonas sp. R6-1. NCBI lineage: Bacteria > Pseudomonadati > Pseudomonadota > Gammaproteobacteria > Aeromonadales > Aeromonadaceae > Aeromonas > Aeromonas sp. R6-1. Next base: position 90,378 of record NZ_JBFODF010000044.1, on the reverse strand, counting down.
GGAGCGGCCCAGTGCCTCTGGCAAGGCTGGCCAGTTCCCCAGCGCCATGCCACGCAGATAGCCAAAGCACCAATCTTCGGCGTTGCAGATCTCCTGCCCTTCGACATAGTTGGCCATTAGCACCGGGATAAAGTGCTGAGGCTGATAACAGAGGGTGTGGGCCAGAATATTCATATGGTCGAGGATCAAATCCAGCGCCTGTTTCATCTCATGCTCGGAAGACCACTCAGGGGGCGTGCCACCCCAGAGTACCGGCCACCACTGGCTGGGTGGCACCAGCTCGGGGCCGGAGAGTACCGCAGTCAGAAAGCCGTCGAGCGCCGACAGACTCAGCATCGAGTCGTCGTTGCCATGGTCCATCAGCCGCTGCTCCAACCACTCCACATCGGCCTCTGTCATGGGGTGAATGGTCACTTTTTTCATGCGGCCTCCTCCACCTTGACCCGCCGTTTGCCGGTCAGCAGCTGTTGCATCAGCGCTTTTTTCTCTTGCTTTAGGGCGTCGAGCTTTTGTTGCAGGGCACTGATTTCTTGATCGGTGGTGGACAGGACTGCGGCGATTTTTTGTTGTTCCTCAAGCGTGGCTGGAATAACAACCTTTTCCTTTACAAACATATTGAAATTGAAGGTCATCTTTTCAATATGAACACCATAGCTACAAAGGAATGCCTTGTGATACATTATTTTTTGTTTGCTGAACCAAGAGAAAAAAGCAATATCTATTTTTTCATCATCTTTTGGCCTTAGAGCAATGTATGAGTCTGATATGTGACACTTATTAAACTCTTCTGTTACTAACCCTGTGGCTCCGTGAACAACCTGCATCTTTGAGATTAAAAAGTCACCGGCAAGTGCAGTGTTCATTTTTTTTGTCAAAATCTCTGAACCCTTTAAAATTTCACGAAGCACAACTCCCTCCGAGCGGCGCTTGACACTTAAAAGGTGATATTGACGATCATCGTCCCATTGAACTGGCCGCTTAACCTCTTTTAAAAGAGAACCAATACGTTGAGCTTTCCACTCCCCACTAAACCTCACCCCATTCTTATCCAATAGGCGTTTTTTGCCGGTCAGCAGTTGTTGCATCAGGGCTTTTTTCTGCTGCTGGCTATTGGCCAGCAGTTGCTCGGTGGTAGTGATAGCCTTGTCCCAAGTGGAAAGGATTTTGGCTATTTTCTTTTGTTCGTGGAGTGGAGGCAGCAAAAATACAACGTCGCTTAAAATCTGCTGACTTAAGTTGGAAATATTTGTCCCGCCACCATTTTTTGATATTTGTTGCTTCATCAGAGATGAACGCGCGACTAAGGAAATATATTCAGGTAAAGCAAACTTTTTGTTAACTCGACCTCGTATTGTGAAGCCTGAATATGAAAGTCTAGTGGCGACGGCAGGAAAAAATAAGCAGCGGCCAATTAAGTCTTTATTGCCATTCGACCTTACAAATAGCAAGTCTCCATCTTCCAAAAGCTCTTCGTCTCGAACCCTATTGTTTACATAAATCGTTTCCAGTAGATCAGTTGACCTGAGCTCGGCGAAGTCTTTGAAGTCGCCAACACCAACGATCTTAATCGCCTCACCCTTGTCTGATTTAGTGAAGTTAAGCCCATTTTTAAATTCGGCAATCTCTCCCAGAGTTGTGCGGTTCCAACCATTAGGCACCATAACCCAACTCCTCCAGATAGTTGGCCATCTCGGTTTCCAACTCGAGCAGCTGAGTTTTTAGCTGTTCACGCTCGGCACGCACCGCCAGCAGATCGATCTCTTCCTCTTCCTCGAAGGTATCCACATAGCGGGGGATATTGAGGTTGTAGTCGTTCTCCTTGATCTCTTTGAGCGAGGCAAGATAGGCGTATTTCTCGACATTGCCGCCGTTGCGGTAGGTTTTGACTATCTTGGCGATATTCTCCGGGCTCAGCATGTTCTGGTTCTTGCCGGCCTTGAACTCGCGGCTGGCGTCGATAAACAGCACATTGTCGTCCACCTTCTCTTTTTTGAAGATCAGGATGGCGGCGGGGATGCCGGTGCCAAAGAACAGCTTCTCCGGCAGGCCGATCACCGCATCGAGCAGGTTCTCGTCAATCAGATTTTGGCGGATCTTGCCTTCGCTGGAGCCGCGGAACAGCACGCCATGAGGGACTACGACACCCATGCGACCGCTTTTGGGTTTCAGGGTCTCGATCATATGGAGGATAAAGGCGTAATCCCCCTTGGTCTTGGGCGGGATGCCGCGCTTGAAGCGGCCGAACTTATCGTGCTCGGCCTCATCATGCCCCCACTTGTCCAGTGAGAACGGCGGGTTGGCTGTCACGATATCGAAGCGCATCAGATCGCCGTTTTTATCCAGCAGCTTGGGGTTGCGGATGGTGTCGCCCCACTCGATTTTGTGGTTGTCTTCCCCATGCAGGAACATGTTCATCTTGGCCAGCGACCAGGTGGAGCCGATGGCTTCCTGCCCGTAGAGGGCGTAACGCTTCTTGCCGTGGTTTTGCACCACCTTGCGGCCGCACTTCATCAAGAGCGACCCGGAACCACAGGCGGGATCACAGATGGTATCGTCGAGCTGCGGATCGAGCAGTTCGGCCATCAGGTCGGAGACCTCGGGCGGGGTGTAGTACTCGCCAGCCTTCTGGCCGCTGTTGGCGGCAAACTTGCCGATCAGGTACTCGTAGGCGTTGCCAATCACGTCAAGGTTGCCGACCCGGCTTGGTTTCAGGTTGAGCTCCGGTTTGGCAAATTCCTCCAGCAGATAGCGCAGTATGGTGTTTTTCTGCTTCTCTTCGCCGAGGCGATCGCTGTTGAAGCTGATGTCCTGGAACACGCTCTTGTTGCCATCTTTGAGCTTGGTACCGTTGGCTTCTTCCAGTGCATGCAGAGCCTGATCGATCCGCTCGCCGTTTCCTGGCTCGTGACGTCGTTCATAGAGTGTGTAGAAGCTGGATTGTTTGGGCAGCACAAAGCGCTCGCTCTTCATCATCTCTTCGATAAGCTCTGGTGCGTCGCCGTACTCTTTCTTGTAGCTGTCGTAATGGTCCTGCCAGACATCGGAGATGTACTTCAGGAACAGCATGGTGAGGATGAAGTCTTTGTAGGTGTCGGCGCTGATGGTGCCGCGGAAGACATCGCAAGCACCCCAAACGGTGTTGTTGATAACGTCCTGATTGATCTGAGTTGTCATTGTTTTTTCTCCTTAAGCAAATTCTGAAACATGCCTTGCAGCATGGTTTCTCGATTCTTTAACAAGGCTTGTGTCAGCTGTTGCTCCTGTTCCCACAATTTGTTCAGGTGCAGAATTTTTTCTTGCGTGGCTAGGGTTGGAATCTCCAGTTTTAGTTCTTTGGCCACCTTTGTATTGAGCATCACAATGTTGGTTCCCTGACTTGCCCCTTCAGACAACCAATACTGCATTGCCGGGCGGTTAAGCGCCCAGCACAAGAACTCAGGTAGAACACCTTGTTTCGGAGTAATAATTAGAAGCTGGCTACTGACCACAACAGGCAATTGACTCTGTTGGTCAGATGACAGATAAGAGGCTCGAAAGTATCCCCCTTTAGCTCCTCTAGCTGGAAGCAGAACTGAACCTGGGGAGGCAAAAGCTTTGTTACTACCCTCCCAGCGGATCAAAGGAAGTCGCTGAGCTTGAATGAGTGGGGTGTTTGTTCTCTCCCATATGTTGCGAACATCTTTGATTTGAACCACATGAGCATCGGCTTGACTATTAGATGAGACCTCATCGACTCTTTCTCGAAAGGTATACCCAGTTCGTATATCGGCAATATCCCCTAGTGAGAGAAGGTTAGGTATTGATGACATTACACTTTTCCCCATGACTGGGCCGGAGCGCGAAGCATGAAGCCTGCACACCGACAAGCTTGGATATTCGTCAGGAACACGACATCTTCCCAACCCGCGCGATAAGCTTCTTTTGTAAACCATGCCTTAACTGGGCTCGTAATTTTTTGCTGAGAGCCGCCATGATGTTTGTTGTAAAGAGCAATGATGCGGTCTGCATCGCAGAAAACTGCATCTTTTGCTGATTTCACGCTGTCGGGGGTAGGGAATGCCCATTTCCCGCGTTTGACTTCTAAACGAGGTTGGGGACCTGCATCATTGGGTTGTGTCATAGCCTTTGCTAACGCATTGCTCTGAACAAGACAGAAGCCTCTTACGATCCATCCATCTTGTAGTACTTCGTTTGTTTGATATGCTTGCATCATTCAAATCCTCCATAGTGACTAACTTCGGGTTGCTTGTGGTGTTTGAACGCAGAGACAGGCGGCCACCTGTCTCTGCATTTTCTCCCATCTCATACAGTAGAGCGTCTACGCACAAGATGTTTGTGTATGATGACTGCTCATATCGGTCTTTGTCAACCAAAAAATGACAGTAATCCTTCTACTGCATCGTGCTGTCTTGCCATACTTTATGAATTTCACATGTGAAATTTTTCCCGAAAGCGCTGTAAGAGCCCAAAACGGGCACTTACAGCGCTCTGGATTTTGTTAGGTCCCCGATACGCTCTTGCATGCTGATGTTTGTAACTAGGAGACAATCTGCATGCGCGAACAAAATTCGTCAGTTTTCAGTGATCCGAATGGGGCAATCCTGAAAGAGCTTTATGAGCTTAAGCAGTTGGTAATCCAGCAAGGACAGGCGCAAAAAGAGGTGCTTTCTGCCGAGGAGTGCGCTGAGTTGCTGGGGGTTTCTGTCTGCTATGTGTACCGGCTGACCAGCGAAAAGCGTCTGCCGCATTACAAGCCACAAGGCAAAAAGATCTACTTCAAGCGCGTTGAGCTGCTGGACTGGTTGCTCTCCCACCGCATTTCAGCAGACGCCGAACTCACTGAGCATGTAACCAAGCGTGTGCGGCAAGCTAGCCATGGGCGGTTGTGAGGTGGGTATGACACAGGATCTGATTACATCTCTCTGCCCCCAGGATCTCCGGTCGGCTTTTGTTGAGCCTCCAAAACCCCTCGATTTTGTCCTCCCGGGGCTGCCTGTTGGCTGCGTTGGTGCTTTGGTGTCACCGGGAGGGGTGGGCAAATCGATGTTGGCATTACAACTGGCAATGCAGATATCCGGTGGGCCGGATTGGATTGGGCTTGGCAATCTGGGCAGGGGAGCTGTGCTCTACCTGCCTGCCGAGGACCCTTGGCCTGTACTGCACCAGCGCTTGTTTGCCTTGGGCAGAGGTCTTGATGCTGAACTTCGTGCCAACGTTGAACGATACCTTCGTTTGATATCGCTTCAGGGTGCCAGCCCGAATGTGCTGGATAGCCATTGGTGGGAAGCGATTGCCATTTGGGCTGAGGGGGTCAGGTTGGTGGTTATCGATACACTGAGACGCTTTCACGATGCTGATGAGAATGCAGCCTGTGCTATGACACTGGTGCTGGGTCAGCTGGAACGGCTGGCCATGCTGAAGGGATGCGCTGTGTTGTTTGTACACCACACCAGTAAATCTGCGGTATTCCAAGAAGCTGGCGATCTGCAGCAGGCAAGCCGTGGTTCGTCGGTACTGGTGGACAACGTTCGCTGGCAGGCCTATCTCGCCACTATGACCAAGAAAGAGGCGCAGAAGCTGGGCGTATCGGTAGAGAAGAGCCAGCTTTACGTGCGGTTTGGGGTAAGCAAAAGCAATTATGGGCCGCCACTACCGGAGCGCTGGCTGGAGCGGAAGGAAGGAGGTGTGCTGTACCCCGCTGGTTTTGACGAAATACGCTGGGCTGGGGGCAAACGTGCCTTGCTTTGAATTGACTCATGCCCGGCACGACCATATGCACTGCCTTGCTCCCGGGTTGTTTAGGGCGATCTCGAATGGCCAACGCCGCCGTGACAAGCTGGAGGTGATTTACCGTTTGGATAACGGTAATCAGATTGAGTTTTCTGGGCCAGAACCCTTGGGGGCTGACGATTTGCGCGTACTTCAAGGGTTGGTTGCCCTAGCTGGGCTTGAATCAGAAAGTGGCAAGATTGGGACTATTGCGAGTGGTGAAACCGGAGAGATATTACGAGACCTACTTCAGCTGCGTGGGATTGCCAACCAGCAGGATGTCTTGGTAGTCAAAAGCAGCTTGCGCAAACTGGCCAAGGAGATTGGTTACGCAAACCCTCGTGACACCAATACGGTGCGTCGCACTGTCGAGCGGTTGTGGAAGGTGTCGGTAATAGCACAGGTAGCAGGCTTGCGTAGTGGTTTTCGTCTGCTGGCGAACTATGCCAGCGATCCCCTGACCGATAGGCTCTTTGTGGCGCTTAATCCATTGCTGACCAATGCCATATTGGGTAATGGCCGATATACCTATATCGATCTGGCTGAGGTACGGCAACTGCGTAGTAGCACTGCCCGGATATTGCATCAGCGGCTTTGTGCCTGGATTGATTGTGGCCGCAGCAAGCCAGTAGGTTTAGATAAACTGGTCTCTTACGCTTTTCCTGATAAGTCCAGCGCGGCCACCAACCGAAAGCGGCAATCGCGAGTTCGCAAGGCACTGTATGAACTGGCTGAACTGGGTTGGTCAATCAGTGAACATGCCAAGGGGCGGTTTACCATCGGCCGGCCTGCACTATCACGATAACGGTCACAAACTATCACGAAAGTGGTCACAAAGTTCACGATAACGGTCACAAGCCAATTCAGTGAAACCCAGTTACCGCTTGGGCTGCAGGGCGATCCTGAAATCCGATCTATATTATCTAAGATAATCTAGGCCAGCGCATGGTTGCGCTGGCCTATTTGTTGGCTCTTCCTGGCCATGATCTTGTCGAGGGTGCTTCTATCACCCCAAGACATTGGGGAAATCGAGCATGGCATCTCGGCGCCGCGATTCAAGAATGTCGGCGTAGATCTCGGTGGTTCTCAGCTCACTGTGCCCCAGCAAGCGGGAAAGGGCATAGATATCGACGCCGCGGTTAAGCTGGATGACGGCGAAGGTATGACGCGCGCTGTGGAAGGTTACCTTCTTGGTTATACTCGCCTGCAACGCCCACCGGGTGAGCTCCATGTTGTGCCAAGCCGAGTACTTGAGGCCCTTGAAGATCCGCTCTGTTGCCTTGCCTGGGCGCCCCATCAGCTGCATCGCCATGTCATTCAAATCCAGGTATTGCAGGCCGCTGGTCTTTTTCTGGGTGAATACGATACGGTAATGGCCATAGAAGGGCTCCAGCTCTGCCCAGGTCAGCTTGTGAATGTCGGACCAGCGCAAGCCAGTGCAACAAGAGAACAGAAAGGCGCGCTTAAGAACGTCGTACCGGCACTCGGCCTGGGCCAGGGCTCGTACCTCGTCTTCGGTCAGGTAAACCCGTTTGTTCTTCTCCCCCTGGATAGCTTTGACACGTCGTACCGGATTATCCGGTAGCAGCCGTTCCTGCTCAGCCTGGTTCAGGGCCGCCCTTAACTTGTTGAAATAGGCACTTTGGGTGTTGCGGCTCAGTGGTGTGCCGCTTTTGGTGCGGGCCTTGTGCATCAGGTAATGCCGAAACCCCTCCAGGAACAGCTGATCTACTTCCTCGAAAGTCAGCTCCGGCAGCTTATGGTACTGGCGTAAATGCTTGAGGGCTGATATCCAGATGGAGTGGTTGCTCTTGCTACCTGCCGCTTTTTGGTCTGTAACCTCTTGGAAGTACTCGAAGAAGCTGGCCTTGTAGGCGTTCGAGAAATCCAGATGGTGTTTACCAGTCTCGTACTCGAAGAGTCGCTTGGCGCGGATGGCTTCGGCTGCTCGCTGGGTTTCTTTGTTGTGGAGCCGCTGTGCTGGGGTACGCGGCTTGTCGTACAGGAAGAGATCCAGGGTCTCTCTGCTGCGTTTGTGCTTGCGGATGCCCGTGGTTTGGTCAAGGTAGGAGCCGGCGTAGTAGGTTAAGCGCAGAGCGCGCTTGCCTTCGGCGTCCGGTGCGCGGTATTCGATGCTGATCTTCATAAGTGTCCCCCAAAAGTACCCCAAGAGGTTACTTTGGGGTACTCTCGGGGTAAATTCTCACGAAACAAGATCAGGCAAGAATAGCCAGTAAAAAACAAAGTCCAATATTTACAATGTCTTATGTTCTCACTGGCTGCTTTTTATTGCTGATTTTTCACCACATTACTTGCCGATGCAGAAGCTGGAGAAGATGCGGCCCAGCAGATCGTCGGAGCTGAACTCGCCGGTGATCTCGGACAGGGACTCCTGGGCCAGGCGCAGCTCCTCGGCTACCAGTTCGCCAGCCACATAGACCTCAAGCTGCTCCCTGGCTACCAGCAGCCGTTCGGCGGCACGCTCCAGTGCGTCCAGGTGGCGGCGGCGGGCCATGAAGCCCCCTTCGGTGTTGCCCTGGAAGCCCATGCAGGCCTTGAGGTGCTCGCGCAGTGCGGGCAGCCCCAGCTCGGTCTTGGCGGAGATGCGATAGACGGCGTGGCCCTGCTCCTGGCTCGGTGCCAGATCCTCGCCGGTCAGGTCCGCCTTGTTGCGCACCACGGTGAGGCCGATGTTTTTTGGCAACCGATCAACGAATTCCGGCCAGATGTCGTGGGGATCGACGGCATCCGTGGTGGTGCCGTCCACCATGAACAGCACCCGGTCGGCCTGTTCGATCTCGGCCCAGGCACGCTCGATGCCGATCTGTTCCACCTTGTCCTGGGTATCGCGCAGGCCCGCGGTGTCGATGATGTGCAGCGGCATGCCATCCAGATGGATGTGCTCGCGCAGCACGTCGCGGGTGGTACCGGCGATCTCGGTGACGATGGCGGACTCGCGGCCTGCGAGGGCGTTGAGCAGGCTCGATTTGCCAGCGTTGGGGCGACCGGCGATCACCACCTTCATCCCCTCTCGCAGCAGGGCACCCTGCTTGGCCTCGCCGCGCACGTCGTCCAGCTCGGACATGATGGCGTAGAGGTCACCCGCCACCTTGCCGTCGGAGAGAAAGTCGATCTCTTCATCCGGGAAGTCGATGGCCGCTTCCACATAGATGCGCAGCCGGGTGAGGCTCTCCACCAACTGCTGAACCTTGCCGGAGAACTGCCCCTGCAGGGAGTGCATGGCGCTGCGGGCGGCCTGCTCGCTGGAGGCTTCGATGAGATCGGCGATGGCCTCGGCCTGGGCCAGATCCAGCTTGTCGTTGAGGAAGGCGCGCTCGCTGAACTCGCCCGGGCGGGCGGGGCGGATGCCGTCGATCTGCAGGATGCGGCGGATCAGCATGTCGAGAATGACGGGGCCGCCATGGCCCTGCAGCTCCAGCACGTCTTCGCCGGTGAAGCTGTTGGGGGCCTTGAACAGCAGGGCGATGCCCTGATCCAGCGCCTGGCCCTGCTCGTCCCTGAACGGCAGATATTCGGCATAACGCACCCTGGGGAGCTTGCCGAGCACTATCTCGGCGACCCGCTCGGCGGCAGGGCCGGAGACGCGGACTATGCCGACGCCGCCACGGCCGGGGGCGGTGGCCTGGGCCACGATGGTATCTGTTGTCATCTTGCTTGACTCGCTGGTTGGCTGAATGAGTAAGAGGGTGGGGGACATTGTAATAAAAAAGGCGGCCCGAAGGCCGCCTCTTTTGTCATCAGGAAAGATGGGCTGCGCATCAGTTGCGTGAGTGCAGGCCTTTCTTCTCCAGCTGACGATAGATGATGGTCTGCTGGATGATGGAGATGACGTTGCTCACCAGCCAGTACAGAGTCAGACCTGCCGGGAACCAGAGGAACATGAAGGTGAAGATGATCGGCATGAACTGCATCACCTTCTGCTGCATCGGGTCCGTGATGGTGGTCGGGCTCATCTTCTGCAGATACCACATGGAGGCACCCATGAGGATTGGCAGTACGAAGAAGGGGTCCTTCACCGACAGGTCGGTGATCCACAGGGCGAACGGCGCGTGACGCAGCTCGACAGACTCCATCAGTGCCCAGTAGAGGGCGATGAAGATGGGCATCTGTACCAGGATGGGCAGGCAGCCGCCCAGCGGGTTGACCTTCTCCTTCTTGTACAGCTCCATCATGCCCTGGGACATCTTCTGGCGATCGTCACCGAAGCGTTCCTTGAGCGCAGCCAGCTTGGGCTGGAGCATGCGCATCTTGGCCATGGAGGTGTACTGGGCCTTGGTCAGCGGGAACATGATGCCGCGCACCAGCAGGGTCAGCATGATGATGGCCAGACCCCAGTTCTGGACGAAACCGTGGAACACGGTCAGCAGCCAGTGCAGCGGTTGGGCGATGAACCAGAGCCAGCCGTAGTCGACGGTCAGATCCAGGTGGTTTGCCACCTTGGCCATCTGATCCTGCAGCTTGGGACCGATCCACAGCTTGCCGCTCACTTCGGCCTGCTGGCCGGCAGCGACGTCAACCAGCGGCGCCTTGTAGCCGATGATGGCCTGGTCCTTGCCCGGGATCACGCGGCTGTAGAAGCTGTTGGTGTCGTTGGCATTCGGGGCCCAGGCGGAGACGAAGTAGTGCTGCAGCATGGCGACCCAACCACCCTGGGTGGTCTTGTTCAGGTCGGCATCCTTCATCTCGTCGAAGGTGTACTTCTTGTAGCGGGAGTCTTCGCTGGAGAAGGCTCCACCACGGTAGGCACTGGCCACCATGGCATGACCTTCCTGATCCTTCGGCGTGGTCATGGTCTGCTTCAGCTGACCGTAGAACTGTACCTGGACCGGCTCGGCAGACTTGTTGTCGATCTTGTAGTCGACGCCCACGGCGTAATCACCGCGCTTGAGCACGAACTCCTTGGTGAAGACCACACCCTTGCTGTCGGTCCAGGTCATCGGAACGACGACTTGATCCTGACCATCGGCCAGCTGATAGCTGGTCTGGGCGGCTTCATAGGTGGGACGACCCTGGGCCTGGCTGTCCGGACCATTGCGACCGACCAGACCGCTCTGGGCCACATAGAGGTGGGCAGGCTGGCTGGTCAGCAGGGTGAACGGCTGTTCCTTCCCTTCTTCCAGCTTGTGGGCCAGCAGTTCGGCAGAGACGATGTCACCGCCCTGGGTGTCCAGGGTCAATTTGAGCACGTCGGAGGAGACGGTGATCAGCTTGCGCGCGGCGTTACCATTTGCTTGCTCGGAAACCTGAGGAATATCACCGGTCTGACCGGCTTCAGGTACGAAATGTTCGGTTTGGGCCACGGTAGTCGGGGCCGGCTTCGGAGCCTTGTCGGACTCCCACTGTTGCCAGAGCAAGAAGCTCACGAACAGCAAACCGATCAGGAGTAAATTGCGTTGTGATTCCATAGTCTTCAGTTTCTTCGCTTTGGTTGCGGAACCGGGTCATAACCACCCTCGGATAAGGGATGGCATTTTAATAGACGTTTGCTGGCTAACCAAACGCCTTTTATGAAACCGTGAAGTCGGATTGCTTCTATCGCAAATTGGGAACAAGTCGGGGTGAAACGGCAGCGCGGCCCGAGCAGGGGACTAATGATTAGCTGATACAGGCGTATCAGTTTGATTGCTACCCATTGCAACGGCGTGACAGAGTGCGCCATAGCTTTTCCAGTAACTTGAACAGCGCTTCGTTGTCCATCTCCTTCACGCCACCCTTGGCGATCACGACGATGTCGATAGCGGGCAGATTGGCTTGATTGAGGCGAAAACTTTCCCGAACCACTCGTTTTACACGGTTGCGCCAGACGGCACGCTTGAGCGCCTTTTTGGGCACGGCGAGGCCAAGACGGGGGTGTTCGAGGGAGTTGGGGCAAGCAAGAAGCGTAATTTGCGGAGAAGCGGCCCGGACAGGCTCGGCGAAAACGCGTTTGAAGTGTTCGGGAGTTAACAGACGTAACTCCCGAGAGAAGGTGTGCTGGGTAGGCATTAGACTACCAGGCGGGCACGACCCTTGGCACGACGAGCGGCCAGAACTTTGCGGCCGTTGGCAGTAGCCATGCGAGCGCGGAAACCGTGAGAGCGCTTGCGCTTCAGGTTGGACGGTTGAAAAGTACGTTTCATGATTCGATTCCGTATTTCTGTACAGTTTTGATTGTCACACTTAGCCGACGCGCCAGCTATAGCGTGTGACGACTAGCAAAAGAGGCCGAATTCTAAACAGAGTTCAGCTTCTCGTCAATCCGCCGTTCCTTTCCATCTCGCCCCGTTCGTCGACCGAGCGGGATAAATCTGGCAGGATCCGGAGGATCAAGGGCCCCGAATTATACTGGCAACCCGGGGTTAAACAAGGATCCCTCAAGAAAAAAGGCGGCCAGGCCGCCAAAGAGAGAGCTATTTAAGTACTTTGCGCAGGAACTCCCGGGTACGGGGATCCTGCGGATCGACCAATATCTGATCCGGCGGGCCCTGCTCCACGATCCGGCCTCCTTCCATGAAGATCACCCGATCGGCGACATCACGGGCAAACTCGATCTCGTGGGTCACCACCACCATGGTCTGGTGCTGGCGGGCGAGCTGCTTCATCAGGCCCAGCACCTCGTCGACCCACTCGGGATCGAGGGCGGAGGTGGGCTCGTCAAACAGGATCACCTTGGAGTGGGCCGCCATGGCCCGGCCGATGCCGACGCGCTGTTGCTGGCCGCCGGAGAGGGAGGCCGGGTAGGCATCCTGTTTCTCGGCGAGGCCGATGTCCTTGAGGATGCCCAGGGCAGTGGCACGAGCCTCCGCCTTCGGCTGTTTCCAGACGGTGATCAGCCCCTCGGCGATGTTGTCCAGCGCCGTCTTGTTGGCGAACAGGGCGTAGTTCTGGAACACGAAAGAGGCGCGTTTGCGCAGTTCGATGGCCTGCTGGTCGCTGGCCTTGGCCAGATCCACGGCGAGGTCATCGATGACGAGCCGCCCTGCATCCGGGGTTTCCAGCAGGTTGAGGCAGCGCAGCAGAGTCGACTTGCCGGTACCGGAGGGGCCGATGATGACGACAATCTCCCCCTTCTTTACCTCAAGATCGATGCCGTTGAGCACCTGATTTCCGTCATAGGCCTTGGAGAGACCCGTTAGGTTGATCATGACAGGCCTCCTTTAATAAGCACGGTTCAGCCGCACTTCCAGCAGATGCTGCAAGCGGGTGAAGAAGATGACCACCACCCAGTAGATCAGCGCCACCGCCATGAAGCTCTCGAAGAACTTGAAGGAGGAGGCCGCTTCCATCTGGGCCTTGCCCATGATCTCCGCCACTCCCAGGGTAAACGCCAGGGAAGTGCTCTTGATCATGTCGATGAAGTAGTTCATCAGCGATGGTGTCGCGATGCGGGCCGCCTGGGGCAGGATGATCCGCTGCATCGCCTGCAGCCGACTCATGCCGATGCTGAGGGCGGCTTCCATCTGGCTCTTGTGGATGCCGAGAATGGCTGCCCGGATCGACTCGGCCATGTAGGCGGCGAAGTGCAGGGTCAGGCCGATGATGGCGGCGGTAAAGGCATCCATCCCCACGAAGATGGGGAAGAGCTGCGGCAGCCCGTAATAGAGCAGGAACAGCTGGACGAGCAGCGGTGTACCCCGGAAGAACGAGATATACAGCATCGCCAGCCAGTGAAGTGCGGGAACGCGAAACACCCGTACTATCGCCAGGATCAGCGACAGTACGAGTGCCAATACGAATCCCCACAGGGCCATTTCCATCGTGGTGCCCAGGTATTTGAGCAGGATGGGAAACAGCCCTAGCGTGTACTCGAGGTCAAATTCCATCATTTATTTGCTGGTGATGTCCGCTGCGAACCATTTTTCGGAGATTTTGGTCAGGGTGCCGTCTTTGCGCATGGCGGTGAGGGCATCGTCAACCTTCTTCAGCACGGCCTGCTTTTCCGGGGTCTTCAGGAAGGGCAGGGCGTTCTCGATGGTTTCGAACGGTGCACCAGCCTGTTGCAGCGGCAGCTTGGATTCCTTGATCAGCTGGGCGGTGGAGACGCGGTCCATCACGAAGGCGTCGATGCGGCCCAGGGCGACATCCTGCTCGAAGGCGGAGTCATAGGTGCGGATGTCGATCTTCTTGTTGGGGTCGTTCTTGCGCAGCAGCTCTTCGAAGTTGGAGCCCAGGTTGACGGCGACCTTCTTGCCTTCCAGATCCTTGATGCCGTGGATGGTGTTGTTGCCCTTGCGGACCACGATCTGGGCACCGTCATAGACATAGGGCTGGGAGAAGGCGTACTTGGCCTTGCGCTCGTCGGTGATGGTGATCTGGTTGGAGATGGTGTCAACGCGGCCGGTTTCCAGCATGCCGAACAGGCCGGAGAAGCTGGCGGTCACGAACTCGACCTTGTAGCCGGTGCGCTCACCGATCTGGTTCCACATGTCCACCTCGAAGCCCTGCAGCTTGTCCTGCTTGACGAAGGTGAACGGGAAATATTTGCCGGACATGCCGACCTTGATGGTTTCCTGGGCGATGGCCTGGCCGGACAGGCTGGCCAGCAGAATGGCGGCGCCGGAAATCAGTTTGATGGTGGATTTCATGGGGATTCCTCTCTCTGTAGTGCTGTATTTTTAGTTGTAATCACGGGTTGGCGCTGATGTTATTGGAATAAAATATAAAAAATAAATGATATTTGGTTATATAAAATAACTATGGTTGCAGCGCGCCATTCTGTCCACATTGCCGATATCCGGCTGTGGGTAACTTTGGGGATGAAATGGGATCCTGGGGCGTTGGATCCTTGAAAGTCAAGGATCTTATTTGCTGGATCCGTGCGGCAGCAACTGGAGATCCGGCCACTAAAAACGTAGAATAGCCGGTCTTTACTTAATCAATTGACGGGAGTCTAGAGTGACTGCTTCGCTATGGCAGCAGTGCCTTAACCGGCTGCAAGATGAGTTGCCCTCGGCAGAATTCAGCATGTGGATCCGGCCGCTTCAAGCGGAGTTGAGTGACAATACTCTGACCCTGTATGCACCGAACCGCTTTGTTCTGGACTGGGTACGCGACAAGTACCTGCTCCGGGTCAACGGCATCATCAACGAGCTGTGCGGAGCCGACGCTCCCACCCTGCGTTTTGATATCGGCAATCGCCCTCATCCCGTCGCGGTCGCCAGGGCGCCGGCCCGTGGTGTCGATCCTGTGAATAACTCTCCCAAGAGCTGGGAAAACAAGGCCGAAAACAAGCCCGAGCCAAACCACAAGAGCAACACCAACGTGAACTATACCTTCGAGAATTTCGTCGAGGGTAAGTCCAACCAGCTGGCCCGTGCGGCCGCCCGTCAGGTGGCCGACAATCCGGGTGGTGCCTACAACCCGCTGTTCCTCTATGGCGGAACCGGCCTGGGCAAGACCCACCTGCTGCACGCCGTTGGCAATGCCATCAAGGATCGCAAGAAAGACGCCAAAGTCATCTACATGCACTCCGAACGGTTCGTGCAGGACATGGTGAAGGCGCTGCAGAATAACGCCATTGAAGAGTTCAAGCGTTATTACCGTAGCGTCGATGCCCTGCTCATCGATGACATCCAGTTCTTCGCCAACAAGGAGCGCTCCCAGGAGGAGTTCTTCCACACCTTCAATGCCCTGCTTGAAGGCAACCAGCAGATCATTCTGACCTCGGACCGCTATCCGAAAGAGATCAACGGGGTGGAAGATCGTCTCAAGTCCCGCTTCGGCTGGGGACTCACGGTGGCGATCGAGCCGCCCGAGCTGGAGACCCGGGTTGCCATCCTGATGCGCAAGGCGGACGAGAACCAGATCCATCTGCCGGACGAAGTGGCCTTTTTCATCGCCAAACGGCTTCGCTCCAACGTCCGTGAACTGGAAGGTGCCCTCAACCGGGTGATCGCCAACGCCAACTTCACCGGCCGCGCCATCAACATCGACTTCGTGCGCGAGGCGCTGCGCGATCTCCTGGCCTTGCAGGAGAAGCTGGTCACCATCGACAACATCCAGAAGACGGTGGCGGAGTATTACAAGATCAAGCTGGCGGATCTGCTCTCCAAGCGTCGCTCCCGCTCCGTTGCCCGCCCGCGCCAGCTGGCGATGGCGCTGGCCAAGGAGTTGACCAACCACAGTTTGCCTGAGATAGGGGATGCCTTTGGTGGCCGTGACCACACCACGGTTCTTCATGCCTGCCGCAAGATCGAGCAGCTGAAGGAAGAGAGTCACGACATCAAGGAAGACTATTCCAACCTGATCCGTACCCTTTCTTCCTGATAACGGAACGGAGTGCACAGATGCAGATTGCATGTTCCAGCCTGATCCTAATCCTTTCCTCCCAATAACAACGGAGAGCACAGATGCAGCTCGAAATTAGCCGTGAGGCCCTGTTACGTCCCCTGCAACTGGTGTCCGGTGCCCTGGGTGGCCGGCCGACCCTGCCCATCCTCGGCAACGTCCTGCTCGATGTCAGCAATGGCCTGCTGTCGCTGACCGGGACCGATCTCGAGGTGGAGATGATCGGACAGGTCTATCTCAACAGCGACAGCCAGGATGGCCGCACCACAGTGCCGGCGCGCAAGCTGCTGGACATCTGTCGCGGTCTGCCGGAGGGGGCGGAGATCCGCCTCAGCACCGAGGGAGAGCGCCTCATCATCCGTTCCGGTCGCTCCCGCTTCAACCTGTCGACCCTGCCGGCGACCGAATACCCGAACATCGAGGATTGGGAATCCGTGCTCGAGTTCGACATCAGCCAGCTGGAGCTGAAAAAACTCATCGACGCGACCCAGTTCTCCATGGCGAGCCAGGACGTGCGCTACTACCTGAACGGCATGCTGTTCGAGAGCGAAGGACACGGCCTGCGTACCGTGGCGACGGACGGTCACCGGCTGGCCACCTGCCGCCGCGAGGTGGTGGGGGAATCGTTGCCCGATCATCAGGTCATCCTGCCGCGCAAAGGGGTGCTGGAGCTGGTGCGCCTGCTGGAAGCAGAAGACAAGCCGGTACGGCTGCAAGTGGGCCGCAGCAACCTGCGCGCCGCCCTGGATGGCTTTATCTTCACCTCCAAGCTGGTGGATGGCCGTTTCCCGGACTGGCGCCGCGTCATCCCCCGGGGGAGTGATAAGGCCCTGATCGCCGGTCGCGAGGATCTGCGCCAGGCCTTTGCTCGTGCCGCCATCCTCTCCAACGAGAAATTCCGTGGGGTGCGTCTCAATCTGCAGGAAAACCTGCTGCGCATCACCGCCAACAACCCGGAACAGGAAGAAGCCGAAGAGCTGCTTGACGTACAATACGCCGCTGGCGAGATGGAGATCGGCTTCAACGTCTCCTATGTGCTGGACGTGTTGAATACGTTAAAATGTGACCAAATCCGGATCAGCCTGAGCGATTCCATCAGCAGCGCCATTATTGAGGATTTTGAGAACCAAGATGCCCAGTACGTGGTGATGCCGATGCGGATCTAGTCGTGTCCCTGGTCAAACTCCAGCTCAGCGACTTTCGCAATATTCAGCACGCCAGTCTCGCGCTGTCTCCCGGCCTCAATATCCTGGTCGGGAGCAACGGCAGCGGCAAGACCAGCGTGCTGGAAGCCATTCATTACCTTGGTCTCGGCCGCTCGTTTCGTACCCATTTGACCGGGCGGGTCATCCGCCAGGGCGAGCGGGCCTTTACCCTGTTTGCCCAGTGCGAGCTGGAGGGGCGTCAGGTGCCCATCGGGCTTGCCAAGGACAAGGGGGGCGAAACTCAGCTCAAGATCGCCGGTGCCCAGGCCCAGCGCCTGGCCGATCTGGCGGAGCTGTTGCCGGTACAGTTGATCCACCCCGATGGTTTCAGCCTGCTGACCGGTGGGCCCCAGGCTCGCCGGGCCTGGCTCGACTGGGGTGTTTTCCATCAGGAGCCGACCTTCTTCTCCCTCTGGGGGCGGGTGCGTCGGCTGTTGAAGCAGCGCAATGCCTTGTTGCGCCAGAGCACCCAGTATCGTCAACTGGCGTTCTGGGATCAGGAGCTGGTGCGACTGGGCGGCGAGCTGGCGGGTTTTCGCGCCAGTTATTGTCAGGCCATTACCCCCCTGATCAAGGAGATGACGGCAGATTTTCTGCCGGAGTTCGATATCAGTCTTGGATTCTATCGAGGCTGGGAAAAAGACACTCCCCTCGATGCATTGCTGGAGGCGGGGTTCGAACGGGATCGTTCGCTGGGGTACACTGGGGTCGGTCCGCAGAAGGCGGACGTGCGGCTCAAGGCGAACGGCGTGCCCGCGCAGGATATTTTGTCCAGGGGTCAGCTGAAGTTGCTGGTCTGTGCCATGCGGCTGGCCCAAGGGCTCTATTTGAATCAACATAGCAGCCGCGGCTGTATTTTTTTAATTGATGATTTTGCCTCTGAACTGGATGTCGACAAACGTCGTCTGCTGGCCGCAAGGCTGAAGCAGTGCGCGTCCCAGGTGTTCATCACCGCCATCGATACCGGTCAGCTCGCAGACATGATGGATGCGAGTGACTGCAAGCTGTTCCACGTGGAACAAGGCAAGATCTCCGAAACGTTAGAGAAGGCAGAGAGTAAGCTATGAGTGAAAATACTTACGACTCCTCGAATATCAAGGTGCTCAAGGGCCTGGATGCGGTCCGCAAGCGCCCGGGGATGTATATCGGCGATACGGACGATGGATCGGGCCTGCACCACATGGTGTTCGAGGTCGTCGACAACTCCATCGACGAGGCTCTGGCTGGCTACTGCTCCGATATCCAGGTCAAGATCCATTCCGACGGCTCCGTCTCCGTGCGCGACAACGGTCGCGGCATTCCGGTGGACATCCACCCGGAAGAGGGCCGCTCCGCCGCCGAAGTCATCATGACCGTGCTGCACGCCGGCGGCAAATTCGATGACAACTCCTACAAGGTGTCCGGCGGTCTGCACGGTGTGGGCGTTTCCGTGGTGAACGCGCTTTCCGACAAGCTGCTGCTGACCATCCGCCGCAACGGTCATGTCTACGAGCAGACCTATCACCTGGGCGAGCCGCAGGCACCCCTCAAGCAGATTGGTGACAGCACCGGCACCGGGACCGAAGTCCGCTTCTGGCCGAGCCCGACCATCTTCAGTGACACCCTGTTCCACTACGAGATCCTGGCCAAGCGTCTGCGCGAGCTCTCCTTCCTCAACTCCGGCGTCTCCATCCGTCTGATGGACGAGCGTGATGGCCGCGAGGCGCACTTCTGCTACGAAGGGGGCATCAAGGCCTTCGTCGAGTACCTGAACCAGAACAAGACCCCGATCCACCCCAAGGTGTTCCACTTCACCACAGAGCAGGACGGAATCGGTGTCGAAGTCGCCATGCAGTGGAACGACGCCTATCAGGAAGGGGTCTACTGCTTCACCAACAACATTCCGCAGCGGGATGGTGGTACCCACCTGGTGGGCTTCCGTACCGCGCTGACCCGGACGCTGAACAACTACATGGACAAGGAGGACTACAGCAAGAAGGCCAAGTCCGCCGCCAGTGGTGACGACGTCCGTGAAGGTCTGATTGCCGTTATCTCCGTCAAGGTACCGGATCCCAAGTTCTCCTCCCAGACCAAGGACAAGCTGGTCTCTTCCGAAGTGAAGACCGCCGTGGAACAGGCGATGGGTGAGAAGCTGGCCGACTTCCTGCTGGAAAACCCGGGCGACGCCAAAATCGTGGTCAACAAGATCATCGATGCGGCCCGTGCCCGTGAAGCGGCCCGCAAGGCCCGCGAACTGACCCGCCGCAAGGGCGCGCTGGATATCGCCGGTCTGCCCGGCAAGCTGGCGGACTGTCAGGAGAAAGACCCGGCGCTCTCCGAACTCTACATCGTGGAAGGGGACTCTGCTGGCGGTTCCGCCAAGCAGGGTCGCAACCGGAAGAACCAGGCCATCCTGCCCCTCAAGGGCAAGATCCTGAACGTGGAGAAGGCCCGTTTCGACAAGATGATCTCCTCCCAGGAGGTGGGCACCCTGATCACCGCCCTGGGCTGTGGCATCGGTCGCGACGAGTACAACCCGGACAAGCTGCGCTATCACAACATCATCATCATGACGGATGCGGACGTCGATGGTGCGCACATCCGTACCCTGCTGCTGACCTTCTTCTATCGTCAGATGCCGGAAATCATCGAGCGTGGCTATGTCTTCATCGCCCAGCCGCCGCTCTACAAGGTGAAGAAGGGCAAGCAGGAGCAGTACCTGAAAGACGAAGACGCATTGTTGCAGTACCAGACCGCCATGGCGCTGGACGGTGCGACCCTGCACGTCAACGAGTCTGCCCCGGCCATCGGTGGCGAGGCGCTGGAGCGTCTGGTCAACCAGCATCGCGCCGTGACTCACCTCATCACCCGCATGTCCCGCCGCGCGCCGGAAGCCGTGCTGACCCAGCTGATCTATCAGCCTGAGTTGAACGAAGCCCTGCTGGCCAGCGAGAGCGATCTGCAGGCCTGGTGCCAGAGCATGGAAGCCGTGCTCAACGAGAGCAACCACGGCATCCAGTACCAGATGCAGGTACGCCGCGACGAGGAGCGCAGCCTGTTCGTGCCCCACGCCGTGGTACGCCAGCACGGGGTTGATCGCGAATACCCGCTCAGCTATGACTTCCTGCAATCCTCCGAGTACCGTCAGCTGGTCTCCCTGGGCAAGGAGATCGCCAACCTGATCGAGGAAGGCGGTTACATCAAGCGTGGCGAGAAGGTGAAGCCGGTCGCCAGCTTCGTTGAAGCGGTCGAGTGGCTGATGGGCGAAGGCAAGCGTGGCATCTACATCCAGCGCTATAAAGGGCTGGGCGAGATGAACCCGGAGCAGCTGTGGGAAACCACCATGGATCCGGAAGCCCGTCGCATGCTGCGTGTCACCATCGACGACGCAGTCGGCGCCGACCAGCTCTTCTCCACCCTGATGGGTGACGCCGTAGAGCCCCGTCGCGACTTCATCGAGACCAACGCCCTGCGGGTTGCCAACCTCGACGTCTAACAGACGGTCCGACAACCATCAAAAGCCGCTCCTCGTGAGCGGCTTTTTGTTTTCTGGGGCAAGGAAAAGGGCGCGTTCCACGTGAAACATGAGGGACCTAGACTCTGTCACCGCGAAAGGTGCGGCGCCACTCCCGCGGCGACACTCCGAAGCGGGCGCGAAAGTGCTTGCGCAATATGGTGGCAGATCCGAGCCCCACCAGTTCGGCGATGCGTTCCACGGTGTGGGCGCTGGACTCCAGCAGCGTCTGGCTGCGGCGCAGACGCTCCGCCATCAGCCACTCCCCGAGGGAGAGACCGGTGGCGAGCTGGAAGCGGCGGCTAAAGGTGCGTCGGCTCATCATGCAATGTTCCGCCAGGCTGTCCAGGGTGTGGGGCGCGGCCAGGTGCAGGCGCAGGTGATCGAACAGCTGGTTGATCCTGGCATCCCGGGTGGTGGCGGGTACCGGCTGCTCGATGAACTGGGCCTGGCCACCCTCCCGGTGGGGAGGCACCACCAGCCGCCTGGCCAGCTTGTTGGCAATCTGGCTGCCGTGATGCTGGCGAACCAGATAGAGGCAGCAGTCCAGGCTGGCGGCGGTGCCAGCCGAGGTGATGAGCCCGTCGTCGTCGACGTAGAGGGCATTGGTATCGAGCCGCACCCGGGGGAAGCGCTGGACGAACTCCTGCTCAAATTCCCAGTGGGTGGCGGCACCGCGCCCGTCCAGCAGGCCGGCATAGGCCAGCACATAGGTACCGAGACAGAGCCCCACGATCTGGGCTCCCCTGATCCGGGCGGCAACCAGGGCATCGAGCAAGGGTTGGGCGGGGCGCTCGGCCGGATCGCGCCAGAAGGGGATGATGATGATATCCGCCTCCAGCAGACCCTCCAGGCCATAGTCGGCCTCCATGCGAAAGCCCTGGGAGGAGGCGGGTTGCCGCGTGTCATCCCCGGCGCAGAGTCTCAGCTCGAACAACGACTGGCCCGGCATCATCTTGTCGCCAAAGATGAGGCAGGGCACCGAGCAGTGAAAGGGGCTGAAGCGATCGAAGGTGATGACGGCGACGATGAGGGGACGGGGCATGGTGGCAAACTCCTTTGCACTCGGATCCCCATCATACGGGGCAGTAACAGAAAGCCGAAGAGCCATGTGGTGCCCGGCCCCTCGCTCAGAGCACCATGGTGTCGCCATCCTCGGGCACCCTTACCCGGGCGGCCATCCCCTGGCTGTCCAGGTAGTCGCGCAGCTCCCGCCGGGACAGCAGGGCATGATTGACCGCCTCCATGTGGCTGGCGATCAGGGTGGCCTGCGGGGCGGCCTGATAGACGGCGGCCACATCCTCCTTGCCCATGATGATGGCGCCCAGACCCGTCACCTGGGCATCACCGCAGTTGAGGACGACAACCTCGGGTTGGTGCCGGTGCAGCGCTTGTTCAACCTGGGCATTCCAGACGGTGTCGCCGGCCAGATAGAGGGTCTTTTCGGCGGGATGGGAGAAGACCACTCCACTGACCTCGCCAAGGCGATCCCCCAGCAGGGCCATGATGGTATCGCTGCCGTGTCGGCCTTCCGTCTGTTGCAGGCGGATGCCGGCGAACTCGCCGACCTCGCCCAGCAGGCGCACATCCTCGAAGCCGCATCCCCTCATGGTGTCGGCATCTTTTTGATGCTGCACGAACAGGGGAAGGTGCTTGGGGATCTTCGCTTTCGCGACATCGTCCCAGTGATCCAGATGGTCATGGGTGACGATCACCGCATCCACCTCCAGCAGGGTCGCCATGGGCAGCGGCAGCTCGACCAGGGGGTTGCGAAGATGGCTGTTGGCCATGCCTTCGAAGCCGGGGTAGCTCCCCTTGGGGGCCAGCATGGGGTCGATGAGGAAGCGGGTTCCTGCGTAGTGGATGAGCAGGGTGGCGTTGCGAACCTGGGTAATCTTCATGGCGTGCTCCGGTTTCTCGTTGGGGACACGGCCAGTATGGAGGGATGAGGGACGGATCATGAGTGGCCCGCAGGCCTATTATCGATCTAATCGGGCCATTTTTGATGGCCTGCATTTCTTTTGTTTTTACCCCTTGAAAGCCAAATGTTGGCCCCTATATAGATAACAAGGCCGGAACGCTCGACAGAGGTTTCGACCAGGCGCCCGTCCATCAGGAGGGCAAACAATCCGTTATCGCTCACAAGAGGGTAATACTATGCGTTCTATCGACTTTTCTCCGCTCTATCGTTCTGCCATCGGCTTCGATCGTCTGGCCACTCTCATCGAATCTGCGGCCAGCAATGGCAATGCCGGCTATCCCCCCTACAACATCGAGCAGCTGGGTGACAGCGACTACCGCATCAGCATGGCGGTGGCGGGCTTTACCCAGGAAGAGCTGGAGCTGAGCTTCCAGGAAAATCTGCTGACGGTGAAGGGCAGCAAGCAGGCCGACACCGAGCGCAACTACCTCTACCAAGGCATTGCCGAACGCGGCTTCGAGCGTCGCTTCCAGCTGGCCGACTATGTGCGGGTGAAGGGGGCCGACCTCAAGAACGGTCTGCTGCACATCGACCTGGTGCGCGAAGTGCCCGAGGCGATGAAGCCCCGCAAGATCGAGATCAACGGCTGACAGCCTGACCTCGTTGCATTGCTGATGTTTCCCGGGTGCCGATGGCGGGCCCGTGGAGAGTAAACCCTGTTGCTTTATAGAAGGATAGGATCATGCGTAACCTCGATTTTTCTCATCTCTATTCCAATGCCGTCGGCTTCGAGCGGATGGCCCGCGAGCTGGAAGGCCTGTTCGATCAGAAGACCTCGGCCTACCCCCCGTACAACATCGAAAAGCGGGATCACGACAGCTACCTCATCACGGTTGCCGTGGCCGGTTTCGATCGCAATGAGCTGGAGCTGGAGACCGAAAATGGCACCCTCAAGGTGAAGGGGCGCAAGGTCGCCACCATGGGCGAGCGCCAGTTCCTCCATCAGGGGATCGCCGAGCGGGACTTCGAGCTCGCCTTCAAGCTGAGCCAGCACGTGGAAGTGCAGGGGGCCAGGCTGGAGCACGGTCTGCTGACCATAGAGCTGGCCCGGGAGCTGCCGGAAGCGCTCAAGCCCCGCGCCATCCCCATCGGCAAACCCGATCAGCTGGCACTGCCCGGTTAAACAACATCGCTGACCACCTGATAGAAAAGAGGCCTGCATCTGCAGGCCTCTTTTTTTCATGCCGAAGG
This sequence comes from Aeromonas sp. R6-1, assembly GCF_040908165.1. Lineage (NCBI taxonomy): Bacteria > Pseudomonadati > Pseudomonadota > Gammaproteobacteria > Aeromonadales > Aeromonadaceae > Aeromonas > Aeromonas sp. R6-1. The sequence continues at coordinate 66,452 of NZ_JBFODF010000044.1, read as the reverse complement.
GGGAATCAACCGGCGTAGAGGGCGTTGATCTCGTCGGCCAGGATGGCGATGCCGCGACGCACCAGATCTTCGCTCTGGGCATAGTTGAGGCGGATGCACTCCTGGCTGTGGCGCCACTCGGGGTCGTCGATGCCGGGGAAGAAGTAGTGGCCGGGCACGATCAGCAGGTTCTTCGCCTTCAGTCGCTCATACAGCTCCTGGCAGTGGATCGGCAGGTCTTCGAACCAGAGCCAGAGGAAGAGGGCACCCTCCGGCTTGTGGATGTGGAAGCGCGGATCCGGAATGGCCTCGCGCAGCAGCTGGACCGCGAAGGTGGCTTTCTGCTGGTAGAAGGGTTTCACCACCTGCTCGCTCAGGGTGATGATGTCACCGCTCTCGATCATCGGAATGGTGATGGCCGGACCCAGGCTGCCCGGCGCCAGATTGATGATGCCGCTCAGGTTGGTGATGGCCCGGATGATCTTCTCGTCGGCGATGACGATGCCGCAACGGGTGCCCGGCAGGCCGAGCTTGGAGAGGCTCATGCAGAGGATGGTGTTGGCGTTCCAGAACGGCTTGGCGTCGCTGAAGATGATGCCGGGGAAGGGCACGCCGTAGGCATTGTCGATGAGCAGCGGGATCCCCTTGTCACGGGCAATCTGATCGAGGTGCTCGATCTCCTCGTCGGTGAGCACGTTGCCGGTGGGGTTGGTCGGCCGGGAGACACAGATCACCCCGATGTCGTCGCCCACCTGCAGGCTCTCGAAATCCACGTGGTATTTGAACTGGCCGTCGGGCAGCTTCTCGATGGTGGGCTTGTAGGCGACGAAATGATCGTCCGAGAGGGCCGAGTCGGCATAGCCGATGTATTCGGGGGCCAGGGGGAACAGCACCTTCTTCTTGCGACCGTCGGCGAACTCGCCGGCCAGCAGGTTGAACAGATAGAAGAAGGCGTTCTGGCTGCCATTGGTCAGGGCGATGTTGCGGGCGGAGATCTCCCAGCCCAGCTCCTTGCTGAGCAGGGTCGCCAGCGCCTTGGTGAACCTGTCTTTGCCCTGGGGGCCATCGTAGTTGGCCATGGCCTTGATCAGTTCGCCGTTGTCGAGCAGGGTGTTGGCCTCGGCCTGAAAGCGTTCCAGCATGGCGGGGATGGGGGCCGGATTGCCGCCTCCCAGCATGATGGCGTCGGGATTCAGCAGCCCTTGATTGAGGTCGTCCATGAGTTGGGTAATACCGGCGTGGCGAGTGAACTTCTCGCCGAACAAGGAGAATTCCATTCGGTGGCAAATCCAGAGTCAGTTAAGGGGGGAGCTAGCACCATAGCTCACTTCAAAAGCGGGTGTCGATCAAAAAAACGGGGCGTTTCACGTGGAACAGGGTTGCCATGATGGAGGTGGTAAAAAAAACCATTTATAGGTTTTAAAATAACCAACATTCGATTCAGGAAGGGGGGGGGCAGCATCAAAAAATTATTTATATCAATAAAATCATGCTGTTACAAATCTGGCACAACTATTGGAATAGCTATCTGGTCATCTCAACCACACCGGAGCACACCAGATGAAGACCCTGATCGCTACCCTGATTGCCAGCAGCCTGAGCCTGAATGCCATGGCCGCCGAGAACCCCAGACCCGAGCTGGATAGCGCCGCCCTGCAACAGGAGATGCTGGCCTTGCAGCAGCAGGCCTCCCATGACGTGGTGGCAGAGGCCATCCACAACCTCAAGCCGCTGGCCCTGGAGACCCTGGTGGTGGAGGCGAGCTCGGCCGATGCGACTCATCCCGAGAGTTGAGGTAGCGCAAGGGGGTCTGCCCCGTGTGCTGCCTGAAGAAGGCGATGAAGGCGCTGTCGCTGGCGAACTCCAGGGCAGCGGCCACCCGGCTGATGGGCTCGGCTTCGGCCAGCAGCTCCATGGCCCGCAGCAGTCGCCACTGCTGGCGCCAGGCCTGGTAGCTCATGCCGGTCTCCCGCATGAAGATGCGGCCTATGGTCTTGTCACTGGCACCCACCCGTTCGGCCAGCCGGTTGAGCCGATCGGGCAGGGTGTCACCCCGCTTTATCTCCTGCAGCCAGCCGGTCAGACGCCCGTCTGACGGCAGCGGCAACTGCCAGGATTCCCGCGGCGCTTGCGCCAGCTCTTCTTTCAATAATGCCAGTGTGCAGGTTTGTTCTGCTTCCGGCTTGTCCCACGGCCAGAGCGCCATCCGCTCGATGATCTCCCGCAGCAGCGGGTTGACGGCCAGCACCGCCATCTCGTTTGGCAACGCGGGCTCCGGCTGGAAGTAGAGGGAGCGATAGGCCACTACCCCGCGCATCAACACCCGGTGGGGCAGGCCTGCTGGCAACCAGGCCGCTCGCGTCGGCGGCAGCAGGCAGACCTGATCGTCCAGCTCTATGGTCATGCAGCCTGCCTGGGCGAACAGCAGCTGGTGGCGCTGGTGCTGATGGCGGCCGGAGTCGTGCCAGCCGAGGGCGGCGGCAATACCGATGGCGCTGCCGTCGTGCTGGTCCGGATCAAAGGGGTGATCGGGAAGAATAAAGGCCATGTGTCCGATTCTTGCTGTTTATAGTCCGCCTTATTGTAATCGGACATGTTATCCCTCTCTAGAATGGCGACCTCTTGTGAAGGAGGTGTGTCATGAACAACAGGTTGCCACCGCGCTGGCTGGTGGTCGGATTGATGATGTTTCCCCAGATAGTGGAGACCATCTACAGCCCGGTGCTGACCCATATCGCCACTGAGTTTCGGGTGAGCGAGGGGCTGGCGTCCCAGACCCTGTCGGTCTATTTTCTGGCGTTTGCGGCGGGCGTGGTCTGCTGGGGCAGGTTGTGCGATCTGGTCGGGCGGCGTCCCGCCATGCTGGCGGGGCTGCTGACCTATGGCGCCGGCACCCTGCTGGCGTTGCTGGCCACTCAATTTGAAACCCTGCTGCTGGCCCGGGTCATCGCGGCCTTCGGCGCCGCCGTGGGTTCCGTGGTGACCCAGACCATGCTGCGCGACAGCTATCAGGGCAGCGATCTGGCGCGGGTCTTTTCGGTGATGGGCATCGCGCTCTCCCTCAGTCCGGTGCTGGGGCTGGTGAGCGGCGGCCAGCTGGCGAGCGGGTTCGGCTATCTCGGGGTATTCGGCGCCCTGCTGGTATTGGCAGTTGGATTGCTGCTGGTCACTTGCTGGCAACTGCCGGAAACCCGCCCGGCCATCACTCAGAGGGTCGCACTCTGGCCGCTGGCCTGCCGGATGGTGCGTGATAGCGGCTTGTGGCGCAGCGCCGCCCTGGTGGCGCTGTTCAACACCATGCTGTTCGGCTACTACAGCCTGGCGCCGTTTCTGTTTGCCAGTCTGGGGCTGAGCGCGGGGGAATTTGGTTACTCCGGCATCGTGCTGGCGCTGGCGACCCTGGTGGGCAGCCTGCTCAACAAGCGCCTGCTGGGCCGTGGCTGGACGCCTGCCTCGTTAATACGGCTCGCCGCCGTGCTGGCGTTGGGTTCGGGTTGGCTGGTGTGGGCCAGTCAGGCATCGCTCTGGTTTCTGCTGCCCATGACGGGAGTGGTGATCGCGTTCGGGCTGGCTATCCCCAATGTGCTGAGCCAGGCGCTGCTGGCCTATCGGGAGGTGGCGGGCAGTGCCGGGGCCCTGTTCGGGCTTGGCTACTACCTGCTACTCAGCCTGGGGTTGGCGGTTGCAGCCAGCTTGCAGGATCTCGGACTGCTGTTCGGGGGATGCGGTCTGTTGGCACTCTGTTGTTGCTGGCGTCGTTCCACGTGAAACATCAGCTGCCGATAAAGCGGTAGCCGATGCCGGCTTCGGTCTCGCTCAGGGTGGGTTGCTGGGAATGTTGCCGCCCAGCTTCTTGCTGCAACATCAGCTGCCGATAAAACGGTAGCCGATGCCGGCTTCAGTTTCGATCAGGGTGGGTTGCTGGGGGTTATCTCCCAGCTTCTTGCGCAGGCTGGCGATGACGATGCGCAGGTAGTGAGTGTCCTCCTTGTGGCTCGGTCCCCAGATGTCGATGAGCAGTTGGGTCTGTTGCACCAGCTTGCCGGGGTGGCACACCAGCGCCTGCAACAGGGCGAACTCCTTGCGGGAGAGGGGGATCTCCTCGCCCTGCAAGGTCACCTTGTGGCTGCTGCTGTCCAGGGTCAGGCCACAGTGGGGGAAGTGTCGACACTCGCCGCTGGTGGCACCGACTCGCTGGCGCAGCAGCACCCGGATACGGGCCATCATCTCCCCGACGCCGAACGGCTTGCTCATGTAGTCGTTGGCCCCCGCATCCAGCAGCCGCACCTTCTCCTGCTCCGAGTCCCGCGCCGAGAGCACCAGCACGGGATTGGCGTGGTGCTCGCGGATGGCGTGCAGGATTTGGATGCCATCGCCATCCGGCAGGCCGAGGTCCAGGATCACCAGATCGGGATTGAGGTGGCGATACTGCGCCATCCCCTCGGTGACGCCGACCGCCTCGCTCACCTGATGTCCTTCGGCGATCAGGCTGATCCGCAAAAAACGGCGGATGGCCGCCTCGTCGTCGATGACCAGTATGTGAGCCATTCAGCCTCCCGTTTGCTGATTGAAAAGGGCGGCGACCATCAGGCCGCCGGTGCGTTGAGGGCCAGCGGCAGGGAGATGCGCATGCAGGTGCCGTTGCCGTTGGGGCCGGCGAATGCCCAGATGCGGCCGCCGTGGACCTCTATCATAGCGCGGGAAATGGCGAGGCCAAGCCCGGTGCCGCGGCTGCCGCAGTCGCCGACCGGCTGGGTGTAGAACAGATTGAAGATCTTGTCCCGATCCGACTCGGCGATGCCGACCCCGATATCGATGATGTCGATGATGAGGTCGGGGTCCGCCAGCATCACCTTGAACTCGATGGGGGTGCCGGCCGGCGAGTAGCGGGAGGCGTTGTCGAGGATGTTGACCAGCACCTGCTCGATCAGGGCACCGTGCACATAGAGCCGGGGGATCTGCTGATCGAAGTGCACCAGCAGCTTGTGCTGGCGCCAGGAGGAGTCGAGTCTGCGGCGGGCGCTCTCCACCAGGTCAGCCAGGTCAACCCAGTCCCGTTTCAACTGGAAGTCCGGTGAGCCGATGCGGGTCATGTCCAGCAGGTTTTGCACATAGCCGTGCAGGCGGCGCGCCTCGTCCTGCACCGAGTGCAGCAGTTCGATGCGGTCCTCCGCACTTATCCGGTCCCCGTATTCCAGCAGGGTGCTGCCGGCCCCCATGATGGTGGCCAGCGGCGTCTTCAGGTCGTGGGAGACCGAGGAGAGCAGGGCGGCGCGCATCCGGTCGGTCTCCGCCTGCAACTGGCTGTCCGCCAGCCGCTCGTTGAGATCGATCCGCGCCAGGGCGGCGCGGATATCGGTGAGCAGGGCCTGCAGCTGGTGCTCGGCGGCGGAGGTGAGCGGGCTGGCCAGCCGGATGCCCAGCACCAGGTCATCGCCGAGGTGATGATACTGAGCCTCGGCGGCGTTGAGGGTGGCGGTATGGGCACCAGCGCTCTGCTTCTGGGCCAGGCACCAGTCAATGGCGGCCTTGTCGGTCTGGCCCGGCCCGGTCTGGGTGTCACCGGCCCGGTACTGGTAATCCCCATCGAGCGCGAACACGGGCTGCCCAAGGGCGAGGGCGATGGCCTGGGTTCCCTGTCTCAGCACGTCCACCGGGCTGCTGGCGGTGGCCAGTCCCTGGCTCAGGGAGAGCAGGGCGTTGCCCAGTTGCTGGGTCTCGCGCAGGCTGACCAGTTGCTGACGCTGGCGGGAGGCGAGGCGCCCGGCCGCGATGCCGACGATGAGCAGCACGAACAGGGTGAGCAGGTCGCTGTGGCTGGCCACGCTCAGGGAGAAGTAGGGGAAGGTGAACAGCAGATTGTGGCCGACGAATCCCAGCACGGCGGCCAGGATGGCGGGGACCAGGCTGGTGGTGAGCGCGGTGGCCAGTACCCCCAGCACGAACAGCATGGGCAGGGAGGCGGGGGGCAGCCAGTGGGAGAGGGCCCAGACCGCGGCCGAGGTCCCCCCCATGATGGCCACCGCCAGCAGGCTCTGGCGAAGCTCACCCGGGCCTGCCGTTGGCAGGGTCAGACCGGGCTTGCGCTTCTCGGTATCCACCAGCGTGATCTCGAATCCCTGCGCCTGTTTGAGCAGGTGCTGTACCAGGGATCGACGCCAGGGCGGGTTGCGGGATTTGCCGAGCAGCAATTGGGAGACCTGCTGCTGTTCGGCGGTCTCCAGCAGGGCATCGGCCACGGCCGGGCTGGAGAGGGTCAGCACCCTGGCCCCCAGCTGGGAGGCGAGGGCCAGCGCCTGCTCCAGCTCGGGGGAGCGTTGCCCCTTGCTGTCGATGTGCACCACCAGCCAGGGCAGTTGCCTGCGCTGGGCGAAGCGGTGGCCGTAACGCACCAGGGCGGCGCCGTGCTCATCCCCGATGCAGACCATCAGCTTGCCCCGCAGCGGCAGTGTGGTCTTGCCGGCGGCCTGCCACTGCAACTGCAGATCCCCCTCCACGTGGCTGGCGGCGGTCTGCATTGCCAGCTCCCGCAGGGCGGTCAGGTTGTTGAGGGAGAAAAAAGACTGCAGGGCGGCCTTGGCCTGGTGGGGCACATAGACCTTGCCCTCCTTGAGGCGGCCGAGCAGCTCCTTGGGGGGGAGGTCGATCAGCACTAGGCTGTCGGCCTCCAGCAGCACCTGATCCGGCAGGGTCTCCTTGACCCTGACCCCGGTCAGCTGCCACACCAGATCGTTGAGGCTCTCCAGGTGCTGCACGTTGAGGGTGGTATAGACATCGATGCCGGCGCCCAGCAACTCCTCCACATCCTGCCAGCGCTTCTCGTGGCGGCTGCCGGGGGCGTTGCTGTGGGCCAGCTCGTCCACCACGGCGATGGCGGGTTTTCGCGCCAGCAGGCCGTCCAGATCCATCTCCTCCAGTCGCTGCTGGCGGTGCAGGTGCAGCTTGCGCGGCTGGATGGCGAGCTTGTCGAGCAGGGCCAGGGTCTCCTGGCGGCCGTGGGTCTCCACCACCCCGATCAGGATGTCGACTCCCTCTCTGGCCTGCTCCCGCACCGCCTGCAGCATGGCGTAGGTCTTGCCGACGCCGGGGGCCGCGCCGAGAAACACCTTCAGCTTGCCCCTGTGCTCCTGCTCCAGGCTCGCCAGCAGGGCGTCTGCCCTCACTTCATCACGCATCCCCGTGCTCCCGTTGCATCGGCCGAACTGCGGCCGTGACCTCATTGCTCATGCTTGTCCCCGTTGTCGAAAGGGAGCCTTCCCGAACGGCAAGGAGCGCCCTCAGGCGCCCTTTTGATGATCGAGTTGCAGGTTCAACTGGAGAATGTTGACCACCTGCGGGCCAAGGATACCAGCTTGTGCCGCCGACTTGACCTGCTCCGTCAGCTGAACGGGATCCAGCCCCCGTTGCCCTGCGACCCTATCCACCTGGGCCAGCGCTGCATCGAGGGGAAGATGGGGATCGAGGCCGGAGGCGGAGCGGGTCAGCAGGGCGGGGACCCTGGCTTCCGTCTGCGCCCTGGCCGCCGCGGCGGCAAACTCGGCCCGTAGCGGCGAGCTCATCCCCAGGTTGCTTCCGCCGCCACCTATGGTGGCGAAATCGCTGGCGGAGGGGCGGGAGTGGAAGTAGTCGGCCCGCTCGAATTTCTGGGCCAGCAGGGCGCTGCCGACCACCTGCTGCTTGGCGTTGGTGAGCAGGCTGCCGTTGGCCTGCCAGGGGAAGAGCAGCTGGGCCAGCCCGGTGACGGCCAGCGGATATGCCACCCCCAGCAGCAGGGTCAGGGTCAGCAGGGTTCTGATTGCTATCATGATTTTTTGCTCCAAAAGATTGATGGGGTACAAGCCAGGCCTGCACCCCGCTATGTAGTCACACTAGGCCCAGGCCGGTGATAACCAGGTCGATCAGCTTGATACCTATGAAAGGCACTATCAGGCCGCCGACGCCGTAGATCAGCAGGTTGCGGCGCAGCAGGCTGGCCGCCGTTCCCTTCAGGCTGACCCCGCGCAGGGCCAGCGGCACCAGCGCGACGATGATCAGGGCGTTGAAGATGATGGCCGACAGGATGGCGCTCTCCGGGCTGCCCAGCTGCATCAGGTTCAGCGCCCCCAGCTGCGGATAGGCGGCGATGAACAGGGCTGGCAGGATGGCGAAGTACTTGGCCACGTCGTTGGCGATGGAGAAGGTGGTCAGGGCGCCGCGGGTCACCAGCAGCTGCTTGCCCACCAGCACCACGTCCAGCAGCTTGGTGGGGTTGGAGTCGAGATCCACCAGGTTGCCCGCCTCCTTGGCGGCCTGGGTCCCCTCGTTCATAGCCAGGCCCACGTCGGCCTGGGCCAGCGCGGGTGCGTCGTTGGCGCCGTCCCCGCACATGGCGACCAGCCGGCCGTCGGCCTGCTCCTGGCGGATGTAGGCCAGCTTCTTCTCCGGCGTCGCCTCGGCGATGAAGTCATCCACCCCGGCCTCGGCGGCGATGGCGGCGGCGGTCAGCGGGTTGTCACCGGTGATCATCACGGTGCGGATCCCCATGTGGCGCAGGATCTGGAAGCGGGCCTTGATGCCCGGCTTGATGATGTCCTTGAGGAACACTACCCCCAGCAGCTTCTCGTGGGTACAGACCAGCAGCGGGGTGCCGCCCTGGCGGGCGATGTTGTCCACCGATTTGAGGATGAGCTCGGGCACCGCCTTGCGATCGAGGGAGAGGTAGCGTAGCACCGCGTCCACCGCCCCCTTGCGATAGTGATGGCCGTTGCGATCCAGCCCGCTCAGCCGGGTCTCGGCGCTGAAAGGGATGATGATGTCGCTCTCCAGCTGGCTCGGTCTGGTGTGGCTCTTGCCCGCCAGGGTCAGGATGGATTTGCCCTCCGGCGTATTGTCACCGAGCGAGGCCAGCATGGCGGCCTGGGCCAGCAGGGAGGGGTCCACGCCGGGGGCCGGGATCAGCTCGTCCGCCATCCGGTTGCCGAAGGTGATGGTGCCGGTCTTGTCCAGCAGCAGGGTGCGCACGTCGCCGGCGGCTTCCACCGCCCGGCCCGACTTGGCGATCACGTTGAGCTTCACCAGCCGGTCCATGCCGGCGATGCCGATGGCGGAGAGCAGGCCGCCGATGGTGGTCGGGATCAGGGTGATGAACAGCGCCAGCAGATAGAGCCGGGGCACCTGGGTGCCGTTGTAGTCGAGGAACCAGGGCAGGGTGGCCACCACCAGCAGGAAGATCAGGGTCAGCCCTACCAGCAGGGCGTCCAGCGCCATCTCGTTGGGGGTCTTCTGCCGCTTGGCCCCTTCCACCAGGGCAATCATGCGATCCAGCGTACTTTCGCCCGGGTTGTTGGTGATACGCACCCAGATCTCGTCGGAGACGACGGTGGTGTTGCCGGTCACGCCGCTGCGGTCGGTGCCGGACTCGCGGATGACGGGGGCGGATTCGCCGGTGATGGCCGCCTCGTTGACCGAGGCGATGCCGGCGACCACTTCGCCATCGGCCGGGATCATCTCGCCGCTGCGCACCAGCACCAGGTCGCCCTTGAGCAGGCTGGTGGCCGGTACCCATTCGCCCTTGTCATCCTGCGGGCTGGTGACCCGACGAGCCTTGAGCTGGCTCATGCCGGCCTTCAGGCTGTCGGCCCGCGCCTTGCCGCGACCCTCGGCCAGGGTCTCGGCGAAGTTGGCAAACCAGAGGGTCAGCCAGAGCCAGGCGGTCAGCTGCCAGGCCAGCGAGGGGGCGACGCCGGAGAGCGGCTGCCCCAGCAGGGACTCCAGGGTCGCCATCACGGCCGCCAGCCAGAGGGTGAACAGGATGGGGCTGCCGAGCAGCGCCCTGGGGTTGAAGCGATAGAGGGCTTCCACCATGGCCTGCAGGATCTGTGATTTCTGTTTCTTGCCCTTCACCTGAATGGTGTCGGTGCTCATTGAAGCGGACTTGCTCATTGGAAAGCTCCCTGCATCGAATAGTTGGTCACGCAGATCATTCGGGTGTGCAGCATCAGAAGGCTCCTCCCAGCAGACTCAGGTGTTCCGCCACCGGGCCCAGCGCCAGCACCGGCAGGAAGGAGAGACCCCCCATCAGCAGCACGGTGACGATCAGCAGAGTGATGAAGAGCGGGCCGCTGACGGGGAAGTCCCCCTCGCTTCGCTCCTGACGCGGGGCGCGGGCCAGCTGGCCGGCGATGGCCAGCACCGGAATGATGTAGCCGAAGCGGCCGAGCAGCATGGCCAGCCCGATGGCGATGCACTGCCAGCTGTCGGCGGCGGCAAAGCCGGCGAAGGCGGAGCCGTTGTTGCCGGCGGCCGAGGCGTAGGCATAGATCAGTCGTGACAGGCCATGGGGGCCATCGTGACCGATGACGGTGGCGGAGTTCGGCATCAGCAGGGTAATGCCGCCGATCACCAATACCCCGACCGGCATCACCAGCATGCTGGCGACCACCCACTTCATCTCGGTGATGCCGAGCCGTTTGCCCAGATAGGTTGGGGTGCGCCCCACCATCAGGCCGCACAGGAACACGGTCAGCAGCACGAACAGCATCATGCCGTAGATGCCGGCCCCGACGCCGCCGAACACCACTTCACCCAGCAGCATGTTGATCATGCCGACCATGCCGGCGAGGGGGGTGAAGCTGTCGTGCATGGCGTTGACCGAGCCGTTGGAGGCGGCGGTGGTGGCCACTTCCCAGATGCTGGACAGTACGGGGCCGAAGCGACTCTCCTTGCCTTCCCAGTTGCCGGCTTCGCTGGTGAGGTGGGCGAGGGCGGGATCCGGCTTCAGCTCCTGGCCGATGGCGAGGCAAAGCCCCAGCACCAGCATGATGGTCATGGCGATGAGGATGGCGCGGCTGTGGGCCAGATCCTTCACGTAACGACCCAGGGTGCAGACCATGGCGGCGGCCAGCGTCAGCAGGGCGACCATCTCCAGCCAGTTGGAGAGGGCAGTGGGGTTTTCGAACGGATGGGCCGAGTTGATGCCGAAGAAGCCGCCGCCGTTGGAGCCGAGCTGCTTGATGGCGATCTGGGAGGCGGCCGGGCCGAGCGGCAGCAGCTGCTCCTGGCCTTCCAGGGCGTGGAACGGCATATAGGCCGACAGGCTCTGGGGCACCCCCTGCCATACCAGCAGCAGCGCCAGGATCAGCGCCATCGGCAGCAGCACGTAGAGGCAGAAGCGCACCAGATCCTGCCAGAAGTTGCCGAGGTGGGTGGTCTGCTGGCGGGCGATGCCGCGAAACAGGGCGATGGCGACGGCGGCGCCGGTGGCGGCGGAGACGAAGTTCTGGGTGGTGAGCCCCACCATCTGGCTGAAGTAGGAGAGGCTGGCTTCGCCGGAGTAGGCCTGCCAGTTGGTGTTGGTCATGAAGCTGACCGCGGTGTTGAAGGCGAGTTGCCAGTTCAACCCTGGCAGTTGCTGCGGGTTGAGGGGCAGCAGCCCCTGCGCCATCAGGATCAGGAACAGCAGGCCGAAACCGGCGCCGTTGAAAGCCAGCAGGCTGAGGGCGTAGGACTTCCAGTCCTGCTCGCGCCCGTCCGTGCCGCAGCAGGCCAGGGTGGCGCGCTCAAGCGGGGCCAGCCAGCGACTCTTGCCTTCAAACACCCGATACAGGTAGTTGCCAAGCAGAGGCGCCGGCAGCAGCACCAGCAGCACGAACGCGACGGGATAGATGATCTCTTGCCACATATCCGGTTCCTCACTCATGGGTGCGCGCGAGGGCGCGCAGCAGATAGCCCGCGAGGGCGAGGACCAGCAGCAGATATAGCCAATTCATAACGACTCCGTTGAGGTAATTAGCGTCAGGGATCGATGCATATCCGTGTCGATCCCATAGGTCTCATTGACGCTGAAAGGGTATGTAGAACGGGCGTAAAGGCGCCATAAAGCCCAATTTGGCTGGCGTAAAATCGGCGTAAAGAAGGCGGGTTTTGCTAGCTGGTTGATGGGCAAGGCACAAAAAACCCGGCCTGAGCCGGGTTTTGGTAGCAAGTGGTGGAAGCTGACCCGATGGTGATGAGGTCAGCTTCAACTCCACTTATCGCATGGTCACAAACTCTTCCGCGCTGGTCGGATGGAGAGTGTAAACACAGTTGTAGAAGCTGGTCTGATAATGACAGGCCAGCTTCAACCCCGCTTATCGCATGGTCACAAACTCTTCCGCACTGGTTGGATGAATGGCGACGCAGTTGTCGAAGTCCGCCTTGGTGGCGCCCATCTTCATGGCGACGCCGAAGCCTTGCAGGATCTCGTCCATGGCGAAGCCGATTCCATGCAGGCCGACCACCTTCTCTTCCGGCCCGACGCAGACCAGTTTCATCCGGGTGGGCTGGCGATGCTGGGTCAGTGCCGAATACATGGCGGTGAACTGGCTACGGTAGACCTTCACCTGATCTTCACCGTATTCGGCGACGGCTTCCGGCTCGGTCAGGCCGATGGTGCCGATGGGCGGGTGGCTGAACACCACGGTCGGCACCAGATCGTAGTTGAGGTGCTCGCCCGGCTTGTTGTTGAACAGCCGCTCCGAGAGGCGGCGGCCTGCCGCGACAGCCACCGGGGTGAGCTGGATGCGGCCGGTGTTGTCACCGACGGCATAGAGGTTGGCGACGTCGGTGTTCTGGAACTTGTCTGTGGGGATGAAGCCCTTCTCGTCCAGGGTGATGCCGGTGGCAGCCAGATTGAGGTTGTCGGTGGCGGGCACGCGACCGATGGCCCAGATGAGGCAGTCCACGGTGAGGTGGCGACCATCTTCCAGTTGCAGGGTCAGGCTGTCGTCTGCGTTCTTGATGACGGCCTTGGGAATGGCGTGGGTGTGCAGCTTGGGCCCTTCCTGCGCCATGATCTCCACCAGGGTCTCGTGGATCATGGGGTCGAAGTTGCGCAGCGGCGCATGCTTGCGCACCACCAGATGGGTCTCGGAGCCAAGAGCCTGCATCACGCCTGCGATCTCCACGGCGATATAGCCGGCACCCACCACGGCAACCCGTTTGGGCTGGCTTTTCAGGTCGAAGAAACCGTCGGAGTCGATACCCAGTTCGGCGCCCGGAATGGTCGGGACCTCGGGGCGGCCGCCGGTGGCAATCAGGATGTGATCGGCGCTGTAGTGCTCGCCGTTCACCTCGACGGTATGGCTGTCGATGAAGCGGGCGAAGCCCTTGATGACAGTGATCTGGTTCTTGCCCAGCACGTTCTGGTAGGACTGGTGAATGCGCCCGATATAGGCCTGACGGGATTCGACCAGCTTGGCCCAGCTGAAGTGGTTGAGCGTGGTGTCGAAGCCGTAGTCGGCGCCATATTTCAGGGCATCGGCGATCTGGCCTGCATACCACATGGCCTTCTTCGGTACGCAGCCGACGTTGACGCAGGTGCCACCCAGCTCTTTGGCTTCGATCAGGGCGACTTTCTTGCCGTACATGGCTGCCCGGTTGGCCGAGGCGATGCCGCCGCTGCCGCCACCGATGGCGATGTAGTCAAAATGCTGTGCCATTGCGAGGTTCTCCGCTCGTTAAGAATGCAGTCACAGCATGATGGGGACAAAGCGGCCGGCCCACAAGAGCCGGTGCTCAGTTCTGCTGGATGGGCAGGCGAATGTGGAACTGGGCACCCTGGCCCGGTTCGCTGGCGCAGTGGATGCGGCCACGCAGCAGCTGGACCACCAGGTTGTAGATGATATGGGTGCCGAGCCCGCTGCCACCCTGGCCCCGCTTGGAGGTGACGAAGGGATCGAAGATGCGCGGTAGTATCTCCGGGGGGATGCCGCGGCCGTTGTCACTGTAGTCGATGACCAGCTCGTCTCCCTGCTGCGCCACCTGGATGGTGATCTTTCTGGGCCTGTCCCAGCCATCGAAACCGTGATGGATGGAGTTGAGGATCAGGTTGGAATAGATCTGGGTGAAGCTGCCCGGGAAGGAGTAGATGCTCAGCTTGGGATCGCACTGGATGTCCACCTCGCACTGGGCCTTCTTGAGCTTGTAGCCGAGGGAGACCACCACCTGATGCAGGTTGTCGGCGAGGCTGAAGTTGTAGCGGGCCTCGGAGGACTGATCGACCGCTACCTGCTTGAAGCTGGCGATGAGCTCTGAAGCGCGTCTCAGGTTGCCTTGCAGCAGTTGCATCGACTCGTCGAGATTCTGGGTGAATTCGTTGAGGTAGGTGCGGGAGAGCTGCTTGGCCTCGATATGCTGCTTGAAGTCGGCCACCCGCTCCTGCAGGTAGGAGGAGGCGGTGACGCTGATGCCGATGGGGGTGTTGATCTCGTGGGCCACGCCGGCAACCAAGGAACCGAGGGAGGCCATCTTTTCCGACTCCACCAGGGTCTGCTGGGCCTGCTTGAGATCGTCATAGGCCTTGCCCAGCTGGTCGTTGGCATCACTCAGGCTGCGGGTACGCTCCGCCACCTTGCCTTCCAGCTGCTCGTTGAACAGGGTGATCTCCCGCTCGACCTTTTTGAGGGGGGTGATGTCATAACCAAAGCCGATCAGGTACTTGAGGTTGGGCCCCTCGTAGAAGGGAGCGAAGGTCCACTGCAGTACCAGCTCGTTGCCCTGCTGGTCGTGCATGGTGATCTCCCTGTCCTCCAGGGCGCCCTGCTCGGCCAGGGTGGCGGCCAGCTCGTCACGCTGCTCCTTGCTGACGAAGAGATCCAGCCAGTTGTGCTGCAACAGCTCCTGGTGGTGATAGCCGGTGAGCAGGATGGCCGCCGGGTTGATGCTGGCGATGTTGAGATCCGGCTCCATGCAGCAGATGACCATGTTGGCGGAGTTGATCAGGGTGGCGGAGAAGTCCCGCTCCTGCTGGAGCTGATCGGCGGCCTGATGGCGGGCCGTGAACTCGTCGTTCAGCCGGGTGCGCATCTGGTTGAGGGTGGCGGCCAGGGTATCGAATTCGTCAGGGGACTTGCGGGGCAGGGGGCGACCCTCCAGGGTCAGCTCCACCGCGAGGCGATCCAGGCTCAGTTTCTGGGCATAGCTGACGATGCGGTTGATGTGACGGATCACCAGATAGTAGATGATGACCAGGATGCAGAACGAGACGACCAGGGTCTTGATGGTCTGGCTGACCAGGATCAGCACGGATTTCTCGATGAGGCGCTGGTAGACCTGCTCCAGGGAAGCGGCGACGAACAACTTGCCGACCACTTCCCCCTGGTAGCTCAGGGTGAACTCGCGGGAGATGTCGTATTGGGGCTGCTCCACCCCCTGGGTGAGCAGAGGTACTTCCGAATTGCCCAGCATCTCCTTGACCATGACGAACTGCATGTTGGGCAGGTTCATGATGCCCTCGATCTGCACCTTCACCTGCTCTTCATCCAGATTCCAGAGACTGGCCGAGATGGGTTGCAGGAAGGAGGCCTCGATCTGGCCGATGCTGGCCTCGATGACGGTCACATCCTTGTTGTAGTCCCAGGCGAGCTGAAGCACGGTGATGAGCAGTGCCAGCACCGTACTGCAGATCAGAATGTAGGAAAGCAGACGATAAGAGAGTCCGTTAAGGCCGACGGCCTTGGAGAAGATTCCTGACATGGCGTCCTTGCGGTCTGGATTGAGTGCGGTTTAGTTTAACTGCTTCATGGACTTATGTCGTGTGTCATCCAATGGATAAAAACAAGGCCCCTTTCGGGGCCTTGTTTGTGTGGGCTGGGATCAGTGACCGCCCTTGGCTTTTGCCGGGATGGATTCGTCGAATTCCGGCAGCGGCTTGTGCTCGGATGCCAGGAAGGTGTAGATGACCGGCAGCACGAACAGGGTGAACAGGGTGCCGATGGCCAGACCCGCCACGATGACGATGCCGATGCTGAAGCGCTGTGCCGCCCCCGCACCCGAGGCATAGAGCAGCGGGATAAGGCCTGCGATCATCGCCGCCGTGGTCATCAGGATGGGGCGCAGACGGACCTTGGCAGCCTGCATCACGGCTTGCATCCGGTTCAGACCATGGAGCAGCTGCTCCTCCTTCGCCACCTCGCAGATCAGAATACCGTGCTTGGTAATCAGACCGACCAGGGTGATGAGACCGACCTGGGAGTAGATGTTCATGGTGGCCATGCCCCACGCCAGGGCGATCAGCGCGCCACTGATGGCCAGCGGCACCGACACCATGATGACCAGCGGGTCACGCACGGATTCGAACTGGATCGCCAGCACCAGGAAGATGATGGCCAGGGCCAGGGCGAAGGTGGCGTAGAGCGCATTCCCTTCGGTCACGAACTGGCGGGCTTCACCCATGAAGTCGTAACGATAGCCTTGGGGCAGCTTCTCTTCCGCGGTCGCCTTGAACCAGTTGATCGCATCCCCCATGGCCACGCCCGGTGCCGGCACGGCGCCGATGGTGGCGGAGTTCAGCTGGTTGAAGTGGGGCAGGGCACGGGGCTCTCCCTTCACTTCAATCTTGATCAGGCTGCCCAGCGGGATCGACTTGCCGTCGGCGGCACGCACGTAGTACCCCTTGATGGACTCGGGGTTGAGACGGAACTTGCGCTCCACCTGCGGGATCACCTCGTAGGAGCGGCCATCCAGGTCGATACGGTTGACGTAACCGTCCGCCATCATGGTGCCCATGGTGATGCCGATGTCCTGCATGGTGATGCCGTAGGCACCCGCCTTGTCCTTGTCGATGCTGATCTTCATGGTGGCCGAGTCGTAGTTCAGATCGAGATCCGAATAGACGAACTGGCCGTTGGCCTGGGTTGCCGCCAGCATCTCACCCGCGATCAGGAACAGGCTCTCGAAGCTGTTCGGGGTGGTGATGACGAACTGGATGGGCAGACCGCTCGAGGCCCCCGGCAGTTCCGGGAACTGGAAGGTGGTGATGGCCATCCCGGGGATGTCCTTCACCAGACCGGCGACCCGATCCAGCACCTCTTTCTGGCTCGCTTCACGCTGGCTCCAGGGCACCATGGAGGCGATACCGAACGCCTGGTTGGAGTTGAACACCCCCGAGAAGACCTGGGAGTAAGCGATTTCCGGCTGGTCGTCCAGGACTTTGTTCACGTCCGCCATGGTGTTTTCGATGTAGTCCAGGTTGGCGTTGGAAGGAGCCGTCCCCAGCACCGCCATGACGCCTTTGTCCTCGGACGGGGCCAGCTCGCTCGGAATGAACTTGAACAGCAGCGGCAGGCTGGCGAACACGATGACGGCAAACAGGATGACCACGATGCGCTTTTGCATCACGGCATGGAGCATGGCGTCGTAGCGGGCCGTCATCCGGTCCAGCAGATCGTGTACGGTACGCTCGAACTTGCCGGGCTCCTCGTTGGCCCTGAGCATCTTGGCGCACATCATGGGCGACAGGGTCAGGGCGATGATGCCCGAGACGAACACGGCGCCCGCCAGGGTCAGCGCGAACTCCTTGAACAGGGAGCCGGTGATGCCCCCCATCAGGGCGATGGGCGCATACACCGCCGCCAGGGTGACCGTCATGGCGATGACGGGCACGGCGATCTCCCGGGTACCTATGATGGCGGCCCGGAACGGCTCTTCCCCTTCCTTGATGTGACGGTCGACGTTCTCCAGCACCACGATGGCGTCATCCACCACCAGACCGATGGCCAGCACCATCGCCAGCAGGGTCATGAGGTTTATGGAGAAGCCGAACATGTCCATCATCATCACCACGCCGATGAGGCTCAGGGGAATGGTGATGATGGGGATGATGACCGCCCGGAACGAACCGAGGAACAGGGTGATCACCACCAGTACGATGGCTGCCGCCTCCAGTATGGTCTTGATGACCTCGTGGATGGATTCGTTGATGGCGATGGTGGAGTCATACAGGACGTTCACCTGCATGGTGCTCGGCATGTTGCGCTTCAGGCTCGGCAGCAGCTCCAGCACATCGTGGGCAATGTTGATGGGGTTGGCTGTCGGGGCTGCGTTGATGGCCAGAACTACGGCCTCGCGGCCGTTGGCGCTGGCGCGATAGATGTCGTGGCTCTTCTCCAGGGAGACCTTGGCGATGTCGGAGAGACGGATCACCTTGCTGTCGCGGGTGGCGACCACCAGACGCTTGAGCTCTTCGATGTTGCCGACCTGGGTCTCGGCGTTGCCGTTGAACAGGGTGAAATAGCCGGTGGCCTGGCCGGTCGCGGACTGATAGTTGTTGCTGTTGAGCACCGTCATCACGTCGCTTGAGGTCAGGTCAAAGGCGGCCATCTTGGCCGGATCCAGCCACACCCGCAGGGCGAATTCGACCCCGCCATACAGATCCACTTTGGAGACCCCGCCCACGGTAAACAGCTGGGGCTTGATGACCCGCTCCAGGTAGTCGGTGATCTGGCTGGAATTGAGCTCCGGGCTGGTGAAGCCCATGTAGAGCACCGCCGTGGTGGAGCCGGTGGAGGAGGTGACCGAAGGGTCTTCCGCCTCTTTGGGCAACTGGGAACGCACCGAGTTGACCTTGGCCAGGATGTCGGACAGCGCGGCGTTCGGATCGGTGTTGAGCTTCATGTACGCCGTCACCGTGGAACTGCCCAGCTGGCTCGAGGAGGTCATGAAGTCGATGTTGTCGGCCTGGGCGACCGCCTGCTCCAGGGGCTGGGTGATGAAGCCCTGGATCAGGTCCGCACTGGCGCCATAGTAGCTGGTGTTGACCGTGATGACGGTGTTGATCACCTCGGGGTATTCACGCACCTGCATCTTGAAGATGGCCTGGAAGCCCAGCAGGGCTATCAGGAAGCTGAGCGAGATCGCCAGCACAGGCCGTTTTATGAATATGTCAGTAAATCGCATCGCAGCTCTCCGCGCTTACAGCATCGGGGTTTGTGCCGGAACGGCAAGGGCATCGTTCTCGACCACGTGCACCTTGGTATCGTTGCTCAGGCGAACCTGACCCGACAGCACGATTTGATCGCCAGCCTTGATGCCGGACAGCACATGGACATCGTTGCCGCGACGCTCACCTGCCTTGACCACCACCTGCTTGGCGCGTTTCACGCCGTCAGCCTCGTGAATGACGTAGACGTTCTCGCCATAGAGGGTGAAGGAGATGGCGGACTGCGGGATCACGATCTGGTCCTTCACCGTGGGCAGTATGATGCTGGCGCGGGCGAACATGCCGGAACGGAGCTGGCCGTCGTTGTTCGGGATGTCTGCCTGCACCTGGATCAGGCCGCTCTGATAGTTGACCGCGGGCTCGATGGCCGTGATCTGGCCGTCAAACTGGGTCTGGGGATAGGCATCCACGTTGATCTTGATGGTCTGTCCCAGGGTGATTTTGGAGATGTCGGTCTGGGGCACGGTGAAGCGCAGGCGCATCACGCTGGTGTCTTCGAGGCGCACAATCTGGGTACCCGGTTCCAGATACTGGCCGAGGAAGACGTTGCGCAGGCCCACGGCACCGCTGAAGGGGGCACGCACCTCACGACGGGCGATGGTGGCCTTCAGACTGTCGATGTCCGCCTCCAGGGAGCGGTAGCTTGCCTCGGCATCATCCAGCTGGTCCCGGGAGATGGAATTCTTCTGATAGAGGTTCTTGTAGCGCTCGAACTTGGCCCTGGCTGCCGGCAGCCTGGCCTGGGAGGAGTTCAGATTGGCTTTTTCCACACTGGAGTCCAGGCTCAGCAGCAGTTGATCCGCTTTGACATGTGCCCCGGATTCGAACCGGATGCTGTCGATGGTGCCTGACAGCTCGCTGGAGAGGGTGACCCCCTGGTTCGGCTCGATGAAGCCGATGGCTTCAATGGTGGGGACCCAGTCCTGCGCCTTGGTGACCATGGCGGTGACCGGGAACTCGGGCTCGGGCCGATTGGCCATGAACTCTGCAATCTTCTTCTGCTTGAACATATTGAAGCCGATGACACTGCCAAACAGGGCGAGTGCTATCAGCAACATGATGGCCATCCACTTTTTCATGAACAGGCTCCTGTGATGGAAACATTAGGGTTTAAAATGGCATTCCAGCTGGCCCGGATGACCGTCTCCAGCTGTTCCTGCGTCAATTCGAAATCGTGAACCCGGCGCTGCTGTGCCAGGTTGGCCACGCAATCCAGACTCAATGCTTGCAACACCAGAATGGGGAGATCGATGAAGAGTCCCTGTTGGCGTCCTTGCTCAAAGAAGCGCTCAAGTGGCGCCCACGTCGCCATTATGACCGGATCCCGCTCCAATTCAGCCCCCAATGGAGAACTTTCGTACTGCAATTTGCACTTGAGTGCATTGGGGTAGCTGGTGAAGATGGCATCGATGTTGAGCCAGAGGCGTCGATACTGCTTATAGGACACCTCTTCTATCTGCACACCTTCCATGACCAGGGGATGAAACTTGAGGATAGTGTGCTGATAGAGCTGGCGGATCAGGTCATCCTTGTCGCTGAAATAGCGATAGATGGTACCTGCCGCCACCTTGGCTTTCTTGGCGACCACGGCAATGGAAAGGCCGTAGAAGCCCTGCTCGCCGAGGATCTCGTGAGCTGCTTCGAAAATGCGTTCTTTCTTATCCATGGTTATCAGAGGTCAACGACTGAATGAACGTTCATTCATTCTAGGTGGGCGCAAAGGCAAGTCAAGCATTGCCCATCATCTTTGACCCTATGGGGTGAGGGATTCAAAAAGTAGTGGGGAATTGCTGGATCCAGCCTGAACAAAACAAAAATAGTTGAAAAGGGTCGGAAGTGATTGAAAAACAGGCACTTGATTCTTTGTGTCAAAAAAAGAGTAGACAAGGTCGGCATCATCATCAATAATGCGCCCCGTTCGACAGCGTAGCGCCCGTAGCTCAGCTGGATAGAGCGCTGCCCTCCGGAGGCAGAGGTCACAGGTTCGAATCCTGTCGGGCGCACCATCAAAAGTGCGCCGGTTAAACGGGCGTGTTGAAGAACGAAAACAGCTGTGGTGGCTGTAGCTCAGTTGGTAGAGTCCCGGATTGTGATTCCGGTTGTCGTGGGTTCGAGCCCCATCAGCCACCCCATTTTACAGCTTGTCAGGTACGCGAAGGTGGCGGAATTGGTAGACGCGCTAGCTTCAGGTGTTAGTGCCCCCCGGGTGTGAGGGTTCGAGTCCCTCTCTTCGCACCATACTTGCTGTATGACGAGGATGACCAGATGGTCATCTTTGTGTTTTTGGAATACCCCCTCGGTGATTAGCGCAGCCCGGTAGCGCATCTGGTTTGGGACCAGAGGGTCAAAGGTTCGAATCCTTTATCACCGACCACATTTGAAAACCCCGCTCAGGCGGGGTTTTTGCTTTTTGGTGTTTCTCTTCCGCTTTTTCCTGTCACGTCTTTTTACACTTCTTCAGGCGCCTGTTCGCCACGAGTTCGGTATGCTGGGCCCGGAGCCGCGAGACAGGGGACGCTCGGGCACGGACCAGATACAAGGCCTATGCATCACCATATCACTTCTCTTCAACTCTCCGTGCTGGCCATGGCCGCACTGCTGCTGGGTGGCTGCGCCCTGCAGCCAAAACCGGAAGATCTTCTGATGGGCGCCGCCCCCAAGCCAAAGGCCGAACTCGAGGCCACCTTGGTGACCAGTGGTGGCTTCTGCGTGACCCTGAGCGAGCAGGGCCGTCTGCTGACTCAGCCCTGCGATCAGCAATCGAACCAGTCATTCAGCTGGGATGTCGGTGCCCTGCAACTGGCCGGGGATTGCCTGGTCGCCAAAGGGGAGGATGATCTGGGGATGGAGGCGTGCCGGGAGGAGAGCCATCAATGGCTGTGGCAGGGGGATCGTCTGTTCAATCGGCAGGTGTCACTGTGCCTGGATGTGGCGGGTCGCCGTCACAAGCCCGCCGTCCCCCTGCGCCTCGCCGAATGCTATGGCGGCGCCAACCAGAGTTTTGAGTGGACGCCATCCGGCACGCTGTTGAACCGTCTGGTGCGCCCAGCTCTGGCGTGGTGACAAGAGAGCGAGAAACAAAAAGGGTGGCCACATGGGCCACCCTTTTTCGATCCGCGATGGGGATGCCTTATCAGCGGGTCTGGGAGGCGAACAGTTTCTCCAGATAGACGGCAACGCCATCTTCATCGGAAGTGAGGGTCTGTTCATGCTCTGGCAGGGCCTGTTTGAGGCGATCGTGGGCGTTGCCCATGACGACGCCACGGCCCACCATGCTCAGCATCTCGAAGTCGTTCATGCCATCGCCAAAGGCCACTGCCTGGGACATCTCCAGCCCGTGCTGCTCCAGCACGGCGCGCACGGCATTGCCCTTGTGCACGCCGGCGTGCATCACCTCGAGGCAGTCAGGCAGGGAGAAGGTGACGTTGATCCGATCACCATATTGCTGGTTGAGGTGCGCCTCTATCTTCAGCAGCTTGTCGTGGTCGCCGATGTAGAACACCTTGTTGACCCTGTCCTTCGGGTGGTTGGCCAGATCCGCCAGGCGGTAGCTGAAGCCGGAGTCGTGATGGAACTGCAGCAACCAGGGCAGCTCCTCTTCCACCAGCCACTCGTCGCCGTAGTAGACGTTGATGTGGATGGAGGGGTCGCGCTCGAGGGCGATCAGTTCGGCCGCCACTGTGGCCGGCAGTGCCTGGTTGTAGACCAGCTGGTCCTGCTTGTCGTGCACCACGGCGCCATTGGAGGTGATGAGGTAGATATCCAGCCCCAGCGCATCGCGGATGCTGCGCACGTCCACGTGATGGCGGCCGGTGGCGACCACGAATTTGACGCCCTGATCGACCAGACGGTGCAGGGTATCCCGGGTGCGGGAGGAGATCTGGTGCTGCCCGTTGAGCAGGGTACCATCGAGATCGGACACAACTACCTTGAACATCATTACCTCGACTTCAATTGAACGCCGGGGGAGTGTACCCCAGCGTCTGCCGTCACCCCATTTATTTAGGGATCCAAAAAATAACCAGCCCCTTCTGGTCGCGTCAGTAGCGCGCGAAGAAGGCCAGGGTTGCATTGAGCGCGGCCTGGCGCTGGGGATCCGCCTCGATGAAGAGCTCGTGCCAGGCCCCGTCGATGCGCAGCGGCTTGCTCCCTTCACATTGGGCCTTGGCGCAGAAGGCCTCCTGGGCGGCGTTGTCCACCACGCTGTCCTCACCGGCCTGCAGCAGCAGCAGCGGCGTCTTGATGGCGCCGGCGTCGGCCACGGCCGCGTCCGACCCTGTGATGGCCTGATGGATCCAGTGGGCGGTGGCACCCCCCAGCCTGACCTGGGGATGCTGTTCGTAGATCTGGCGGAAGGCCTGATAACGCGCCGTGCTGTGGGTCAGCTCGTTGTCGGCAAAGCCGTGATCCTCATAGGGTCCCTGACCCGGGCCGTAGGGGGGCTCGCCCACCCAGCCGCCGACCGTGCCGATGGTGGCCGCCAACCCCTTGGCCAGCCACTTGGGCAGGCCGCCGAGGTTGATGCCCATCATGGGGGAGGAGAGCACCGCCGCCTGGATGTCGTCCGGCCAGCGTTCCAGATAGCGGGCCGAGATGGCCCCCCCCATGGAGTGGGCCAGCAGGAACAGCTTGGCGGGTTGGTCCTGGGCGATCACTTCGTCATGAAACTGTTTGAGATCGGCGACATAGTCGTCGAACTGGTCGACATATCCCTTCTCTTTGTCGGCCAGCATGCGGTCTGACATTCCCTGGCCGCGATGATCGATGAGGTAGAGGCTGTAACCCTGGCGCCAGAGATCCCAGGCCAGCTCCTGATACTTGAGGTAGCTCTCAACCCGGCCGTTGACGATGAGGATGGCGCGATCGATCTTGGGCTGGCGCAGGGCGGCATAGCGGAGGGTGACCCCGTCCTTGCCCTGGAACTCCCCCTCGACGGCATGCTGGCGCCAGAAGTCGGGCAGGGTCTGCTGATAGAGGGCGGGGACGTCGGCTTCAGTGGTCAGCTGGTAAGGATTGTTCACGGCAAGGGCTCCGGCAGAAAACAGGGTCAGGGCCAGCAGGGAAAGGGAGGCAGGTTTCATCGGGCAAGCTCCTCGCGCCAGTGGTGGTAGAGCGCAGTGATATCGTTCGAGCAGAGCAGGGGCATGGCGGCTTGCAGGCTGGGCAGCGGCCAGTCCCACCACTGCATGGCTTGCAGCATGGCGACCTGCTCCTCGTCAAAGCGGGGGCGGATCGGCTTGGCCGGGTTGCCGCCCACTATGGAGTAGGGGGCCACATCCCGGGTGACCACGGCCCGGGTGGCAATGACGGCGCCATCGCCGATGGTGATGCCGGGCATGATCATGGCTTCCGAGCCGATCCAGACATCGTTGCCGATCCGGGTGTCTCCCTTGCGCAGAAAACCGTCCTGCACGCCATCACCGAAGCGGGCGGCATCGAAGGGGAAGGTGGATACCCAGTCCATCCGGTGACCCTGGTTGCCCGCCAGCATGAAGGTGGCGCCGGAGGCGATGGAGCAGAACTTGCCGATGATCAGACGGTCAACTTCCTTACCCCACTGGCCACTGTCCCAGGACTCTCGCGTCGAGCCATCGCCGAGCAGGTAGCGCACGCAATGATCCTCGAACGGCTTGCCATGGTAGTAGCCGGAGTAATAGCTGTACTCCCCGGCCTCGATATTGGGGTTGGTCAGATGATCCCGTATGACCTGGGATTCCAGCCAGCTGCCGAACGGATTCTCCATCACTGATCCTGCCATTCATCTTCTTCCTGTTGTGCGGCCCATCCTTTGCGCGTCAGCTGCATCTGCTGCCACCAGCGTTCGTCCGCCAGGATCTCGCCGGCCGGACCGAGCTGGGGGTAGGGCATCTCTTTCTCCTTGCAGAGCTGGGCATAGACGGGATAGCCCCCCTCGAACAAGATGGTGTTCTGCTCTTCCAGGCTGAGTGGACAGCCGCGCTGATAACAGCCGGCCAGTTCGCGCTGGCGCTGGGCCTCGTAGAGGATGGCGGCGGCGGCCACCGAGACATTGAGGGACTGCACCATACCTACCATGGGGATGACGATATGGTGATCGGCCAGGGCCAGCGCCTCTTCGCCGATGCCGTGCTTCTCCTGGCCCACCAGGATGGCGGTGGGTCTGGTGTAGTCGATGGCACGAAAGTCCACGGAGCTGTCGGAGAGGTGGGTCGCCAGGATCTGCATGCCGGAAGCTTTGAGTTCGGCCACCGCACTGCCGATGTCCGGGTGCAGCTTCACGTCCACCCAGTTCTGGCTGCCGCGGGCGGTGCCCTTGCGCTTGTGGATCCAGCTTTTGGGCCAGACCGCGTGCACCCTGTGGATGCCGATGGCATCGGCGGTGCGCACGATGGCGGCCAGGTTGTGAGGTTTATGAACCTCTTCCATGCAGACGGTCAGGTCGAGCTGGCGCTGGGCCAGCATGTCGGTGATGCGCTTGAAGCGTTCAGGAGTCATATCAGTTTCTATGTCGTGAGGCTTGTGCACGCATCTCTTGCATGCAGACGGTCAAATCGAGCTGGTGTTGGGCCAGCATGTCGGAAATGCGTTTGAAGCGTTCAGGAGTCATGTCGGTTTCTATGTCGTGAGGCCGGTGCATGCAACAAGGCTGGTGGCCTGCGGCATGGGGCCCTGGGTATCTCTTGAAAAGCAGCAGGCGGCTTGCGCCGCCTGTGTTCAGTTTTTCTGTCGGCTCACCCTGAGCACGTTGGGCATGACCCGGATCTTGCGCATGATGTTGGCGAGGTGGATCCGGCTCTTGGTGGTGATGAGCAGGGTGACCACATAGACCCGGCCATCCTTCTCCTCGGTGCTGATGGCGTGGATGTTGGCGCCGGTGGCGGCAATCACGTTGGCCAGCTCCGCCAGGGCGCCCTGGTGGTTGACGATCTCGATGCTGATGCCGGTGCGGAATTCCTGCTCTTGCTCCTTGTCCACCTCCCACTGCACCGGCAGGTATTTGTCCGGTTCGCGGCTGTAGCCCTTGATGTTGCGGCAGGACTCCTGGTGGATCACCAGTCCCTTGCCCGGGCTGATGTGGGCGATGATGGCGTCCCCCGGGATGGGGCGGCAGCAGTTGGCGAAGGTGACCAGCATGCCGTCGGCACCCTTGATCGGCATCTTCTTGCTGGTGGATTTGGGCTGCTCTTCCGGCGGCAGCTCATCCCCCAGCATGCGGCGGGCCACCATGACGCTCATGGCGTTGCCAAGGCCCACGTCGGCCAGCAGCCCCTGCAGGTTCTCGTGTTTGGTGTCGGCCAGCACCTGCTTGACGCGGGCTTCCGGGATGTCTTCGATGTTCTTGGCGCCCAGCGCATGGTTGAGCAGGCGACGACCCAGCACCACGGACTCTTCGGTGCGCAGGTTCTTCAGGAACTGACGGATCTTGGAGCGCGCCTTGGTGGTCACCACGAAGTTGAGCCAGGCCGCGTTCGGGCGGGCGCCGGGGGCCGTGATGATCTCCACCGTCTGACCGGAGTGCAGCGGGCTGCTCAGCGGATAGGGGTGGCGGTCGACCCGGGAACCGACGCAGGCATGACCGATGTCGGTGTGCACCGTGTAGGCGAAGTCCACCGGGGTGGCGCCGGCGGGCAGCTCCATGATGCGGCCCTCCGGTGTGAAGACGTAGATCTCGTCGGGGAAGAGGTCGGTCTTGACCCCCTCGATGAACTCGAAGGAGCTGCCGGCGCTCTGTTGCAGCTCCAGCAGGCTCTGCATCCAGCGCTGGGCGCGGATCTGGGCCGTGGTGCCCGAGCTGTCCCCATCCTGCTTGTAGGCCCAGTGGGCGGCGACGCCCTTGTCGGCCATCTGGTCCATGAACTCGGTGCGGATCTGCACCTCCACCGGTACCCCGTGGGGGCCCACCAGGGAGGTGTGCAGGGACTGGTAGCCGTTGGTCTTGGGGATGGCGATGTAGTCCTTGAAGCGACCGGGGCGCGGCTTGTAGAGGCTGTGCATCTGCCCAAGCACCCGGTAGCAGGTGTCTATGTCTTTCACTCTCACTCTGAAAGCATAGATATCCATCACTTCGTGGAATTGCAGTTCTTTCTTCTCCATCTTGTTGTAGATGGAGAACAGGTTCTTCTCGCGTCCGCTCACCTGGGCATCGATGCCGGCTTCCCGCAGACGCCCCTCAATCTCGCTCTGGATGGAGTCGATGATCTCACGCCGGTTGCCACGGGCGCGGCGTACCGATTCCCGCAGTACCCGGGAGCGCATGGGGTAGAGCGCCTCGAAGCCGAGCTCTTCCAGCTCGTTCTTCATGGTGTGAATACCGAGGCGGTTGGCGATGGGGGCGAAAATCTCGAGGGTTTCCCGTGCGATGCGGCGGCGCTTGTCCGGCCGCAAAGATCCCAAGGTGCGCATGTTGTGGGTGCGGTCGGCCAGCTTGATCAGGATGACCCGGATGTCCTGGGTCATGGCCATCATCATCTTGCGGAAGTTCTCGACCTGGGCTTCCTTGCGATCGCGGAACTTCAGCTTGTCGAGCTTGGAGACACCGGAAACCAGCTCGGCGACGGCGTTGCCAAACTGCTCGGCAAGATCGTCCTTGGTGACAGGGGTATCTTCGATGACGTCGTGCAGCACGGCAGCCATCAGAGTCTCGTGATCGAGGCGCATGTCGCCCAGGATGCGGGCCACGGCAACGGGATGAGTGATGTAGGGTTCGCCACTGGAACGCATCTGTCCCTGGTGAGCATCACGGGCTACCACATAGGCTTGCCTGAGCTTCTCAACCTGCTCGGGTGGCAGGTAGGAACTGGCTATTTCTTTAAGATTTTCAAATAAATACAAGACAGTCCCCGCAGCGGTTAAACGGCAATCCGTGAAATTGAGGGTATGCCCTCGAGTTTGCGAGGTTTTCGAGCGGTTGTAAATGGGGAGAACAGCCGGCACCCGGGCGGGCGCCGACTATGGGAAGCGACTGACTTAGCCGCGACCTTCTGCGATGGCAGCAACGGCAGCCAGCTCGGCGGCTTCCTGCTCTTGCTGCTCGTAGCGGTCCTGAGTATCCATCACCTGGTTGTTGACCAGACCCAGTTCGATCTCGCGCAGGGCGATCACGGTCGGCTTGTCGTTCTCTTCGTCGACCAGGGGATCCTTGCCTTGTACCGCGATTTGACGAGCGCGGCGCGCGGCGACCAGCACCAGGTCAAAACGGTTACCTACCTGTTTTACAGCATCTTCTACAGTAACGCGGGCCATGCGGGACTCCAGTGTTTGGGCTTTCTGTGATTGAAAAAGCGGTGTTTAAAAATGACGCAAAAGTTTACTTGTTTTTGGCTTACTCTGCCAGTAGCTGTTTCAGCAAGTTTTGCTGGGCCTGCTGTTGCTGACGCATTTCCAGGCGCTGGCACTCGATGACGGCCCTGAGCTGGAACAGTGCCAGCTCAAAGTCTTCATTGATGATGACATAGTCATACTCGTCATAGTGCACCATTTCGGCAATGGCTTTCTCCATCCGGCCCTTGATCACCTCGGCGCTGTCCTGGCCGCGGCCGATCAGGCGGCGCTCCAGCTCCTCGCGGCTGGGAGGCAGGATGAAGATGGACTTGGTCGGCATCTGTTCGCGGATCTGGCGGGCGCCCTGCCAGTCGATGTCGAGGAAGACGTCGATGCCCTGCGCCAGGCAGGCCTCGATGGCGGCGCGGGAAGTGCCGTAGTAGTTGCCGAAGACTTCTGCCCACTCGAGAAAGTCACCGCGCTCGATCAGCGCCTTGAACTCTTCCACCTTGACGAAGTGGTAGTGCACCCCGTGCTCTTCACCGGGACGGGTGGCGCGCGTGGTGTGGGAGACCGATAGCTGCATCTTGCCGGCGGCGTTGTGCTGGGTCAGCAAGGCATTGAGCAGGCTGGACTTACCGGCCCCGCTCGGGGAAGAGATGATATAGAGAGTGCCTTGTTGCGCCATGTCTGTACCTTTAAGCGATGATCCGCGCTTTGGTTGTAGCAGAGGCCGCCGTCTTGTGCCCGATAAGGGAGACGGTTGCTCGCAATGCGCGGAGGAATCAGAGTCAGGAGGATGTAAAGGCGGCGAATGTTAGCAGATGGGGGCGGATAAAAAAACGGCCGGAATCATATTCCAGCCGATCAAAATATCCGTAGCTTGCTGTGCGGGCGTTACCCGCATAGAGGGCCATTCTGCCCACGGAGCCGGGGCCGGGCCATCAGATTATCCCTGCGCCAGGGCTCGGAATTTCCGAGTTGCCCTGGGTCGGTAGAAGATGCTTGTCGGTACAGAGGCGGTCGAAGGCGGCGATGACCCGCTCGCGGCTTATCTTGGCCATGGCGTCCGGATCCTTGAGGCGGGTGCGCCAGCCGAGCTCGGCCAGCGGCTTGCCGGTCTCCTGCTCAATCAGTTCTTGATAGACGCTGACCAGATAATCCCGGCACAGATAGGGTCCGGTACGCTCCGGGTTGTGGTGGGCGTAGAGGCCGATCACGGGTGTCCCCACCAGGGTAGCCATGTGGGCAGGGCCGGTATCCGGGGCCAGCACCAGGCTCGCCTCGCCAATCAGCGCCAGCAATTGCTTGAGGCTGGTCTGCCCCACCAAATCTGCCGGCTTGCTCTGGCTGAGGCGCTGGATCTCGGCGGCGAGATCCCGCTCCAGCCTGGCCGGTCCGCCACACAGATAGACCTGAAAGCCCTTGTCTGCGGCGTGATCCGCCAGCGCGGCATAGCCGGCGGCAGTCCAATTCTTGAATGCCTTGCTGGCAGCGGCGCAGATGAGCAGGGCCGGCTTGCCGCCAATTTTCTCCTTCGCCCAGGCCTGGTGCTCGGCGCTGATGGGCGGTTGCCAGTCCGGGGTCAGATCCTTTATCCCGAGCTCTTTGGCGAAGGCGAGAAAGCCGTCCAGCACGTGGGGGGAGGCGGGTGAGGGAACTCGATGGTTGGTGAACAGCCACTGACCGTCGCTGGCGCGCTCCCGATCAAACCCGAGTTTGACCTTGGCCTTGATGCCGAGGGTGGCGATGCTGGCGCGCATGGCGGCCTGCAGGTGGAGCAGGGCATCAAACCTGCGCCCCTTGAGGGTCTGCCAGAGATCGCGATAGCCGCGCACCCCCTTGCTCTTGTCGAAGGGAATGACCTCGACCCCCGGCAGATCGGCAAACAGGGTCGCCTCAATCTTGCCGGTGATCCAGGTGATGCGGGTCTGGGGCCACTCCCGCTGGATGACGCGCACCAGCGCCAGCGCGTGGCAGCAATCTCCGATGGCGGAGAGCCGCAGGATGCAGATGGAGGAGGGCGGCGTTTGGAACAGCGGCATGATGTGGCGCAACGATGGCAAAATGGATGGATGGCATTATGCAAACTCCCCTGTGGATTGTAAAATTGCGCCGGTTGCCCGACCGGCACGGCTTTCTGAATGGATGCCCTGCACCCACTATCGACCGGAATTCTCATCATGCTGACACACACCACCCACAACCAGGTCTGCTGGTATGCCGACGGAGTCTTCCGCGATCCTTCCCCTGCCTTGTTCGATCCTGTCTGGTGGCAGACCCATCGCCAGGTGGTAGGTTCTTCCATCGGTCGCGGGGTGACCTGGTTCGTGAAGGATGAATCCCGCCACTTGGTGCTGCGTCACTACTACCGTGGCGGCATGGTGGGCAAGCTGGTGCGTGACCGGTTCTGGTTTGAGGGGGTGGAGAGCAGCCGGGCCATGGCTGAATATCGTCTGCTGGCGACCCTGAGTGAACAGGGGCTGCCGGTGCCGCGCCCCTTTGCGGCCCGCATGGTCAAGCAGGGACCCTTCTATCGGGCCGACATCCTGATCGAGCGCATTCGCGGCGCCAAGGATCTGGTGGCCCTGCTCAAGCAGGGGCCGATCGCCGGTGAGGTGTGGCACAAGATAGGCAAAACGGTGCGCCAGTTGCACGATGCAGGGGTCTATCATGCGGATCTCAACAGCCACAACCTGCTGCTCGACAAGGAGGGTAAGGTGTGGGTGATCGACTTCGACAAAGGAGCCATCCGCTCCCCCGGCAACTGGCAGCAGGCCAACCTGGAGCGGTTGCTGCGCTCCTTCAACAAGGAGTCGCAACTGCACACCAGCTTCCACTTCGTGCCGGAGAACTGGCAGGCGCTGATGGCAGGCTATCAGGGCAAGGTGGCGTGACGTCGGGTTTCACTTCGTAGCTGGAGGCTGGCAGGCCCTGATGGCAGGCTATCAGGGCAAGGTGGCGTGACGTCGGGCTTCACTTCGTAGCTGGAGGCTGGCAAGCCCTGATGGCGGACCACCGGG
Organism: Aeromonas sp. R6-1; assembly: GCF_040908165.1. Lineage (NCBI taxonomy): Bacteria > Pseudomonadati > Pseudomonadota > Gammaproteobacteria > Aeromonadales > Aeromonadaceae > Aeromonas > Aeromonas sp. R6-1. The sequence goes on along the minus strand of NZ_JBFODF010000044.1, from coordinate 35,474 downwards.
GGCGAGAGGTGCGAGGCCAGCGATGCTGGCGCGGTTGCTCGGCGCCAGCACCAATGTTACTTATTGAGTGTGATTGCTTGGACAGATATTCAGATCCGGTTTCGAGGCGCGTGATGGAAAGGTATGAGACTCCCGGGGTTGAGGTCACCACTCCCCTTGAGGTGACGCTGATGGCACAGGCCATGGCGATGTTGGAGGCCGGGATCTGGACCTGGTCGGCCGGGCAGGGTCTGAGGCGGGACCCTTCCTGTCTGCAACTGCTGGGTCTGGAGGGGGGCGAGCTGGGGGATCTCGGCTGGCTGGATCGGGTACATCCGGATGATGCTCCCCGTCTGGCAGAGGCCCTGGAGGCCTGTCAGCAAGGGCGCAGCAACGGGCTTCGACTCGAGTACCGCATCCTGCACCATCAGGGCCATTACATCCGGCTGGAGGAGCGGGTCCGTCGCGACGAAGGGGGTCAACTGCTGGGGGTGGTTCGCCATCTGGATGCCGCCATGGCGCCCCTGGAGGATCGCCACGACACGGATCCCCTCACCGGCCTCGAGAGCCGCAGCCACTTCGAGCTATTGCTGGATGAACGGCTGGCCAGCGAGAGCGGCAGTTTCTGTCTGCTGCAGTTCAGCGTGGATCACCGCAGCAAGATCCTGCAGTTGTTCGGGGAGGCGGCCTGCGACGCCATGCTGGCCAAGCTGGCCCGCATCGTGCGCCGCGAGCTGCGTCGGGAAGATCCCTTCGCCCGTTGGGACGAAGACGGCTTCATTCTGATGCTCTCCCAGACCGATCGGTTGAGCGGCCTGGAGATTGCCGAGCGGCTGCGGCTCGAGATCGCCGACGCCAGCCTGCTGCCCCAGCGTCCGGTGACCGTGAGCATCGGCCTGGTGCAGAGCCAGAGTGCCGAGCAGCTCGATCACCTGCTGGCCCGGTTGGCCTCCTGCCACGGTCAGGCGAAGCGGGAACACAACGCCGTGGTCGGCTGACGGCCAGTCACTGTCCGCGAACCCATTGACGCCGATGGACCCATCAGCGTCAATGGTTTTCAGTCAGTGCTCACTGACCTGCTGACGCTGGCAGACCCAGAGGGAAGCCAGCATCAGCAGGGCGCCCAGACCGAGCCTGAGCAGGTCGGTATCCTTTCCCCAGAGCACCAGATTGACCAGCAGACCCGCGGGGATCAAGGCGTTGTTCATGATGGCCAGCACGCCGCTGCTGACCAGGGTCGCCCCCTTGTTCCACAGGAAGTAGCCGAGCCCGGATGCCCCGACCCCCAGCCAGAAGAGGATGCCCCATTGCAGGGGGCTGGTGGGATATTGAGGTTTGCCCAGCAGCCACCAGGCGGGCAGGGCGATCACCAGGGCGCCCAGATAGAAGCAGCCGAACACCGCCAGCTGGGGCGGCTGCTCAGCCTCCCGGGCCAGCAGCACCTTGTAGCCCACCTGGCCCAGGGCGAAGCAGACGTTGGCGCCCTGCACCACCAGGAATCCCAGTACATAGCTTTCGGTCAGGCCGTCGAAACGGATGACGGCCGCCCCCAGCACCGCCAGCAGGGCCCCCCACAGATAGACAGGCTTGAAGCGCCCTTCCAGCAGGTCGTGGATCAGGGTGACATAGATGGGGGTGAAGATGGTGAACACCAGTACTTCCGGTACCGTCAAGAGCAGGAAGGAGTGGTAGTAGAAGAGATACATGATGCCGAGCTGGATGGCACCGAGGGCCATCAGCTTGGCCACCAGATCGGGGCGCAGCCAGCGACGGCGCAGGAAGGGCAGAAACACCAGGCTGGCGAGCACGATGCGGGTCAGTACCGAGAAGTAGGCATCCACCTGACCGGCAAGGTAGACCCCGATCAGGCTGAAGGAGAAGGACCAGAGCAGGGTAACCCCTATCAAGTAGTTCATGTGATTGAATTGTCGTCAGTTGTCAATTTGGAGGGCGCTATGATGGCCGAGTTGGAAGGCGCGATCCAGCGTTTATGGGAAGGGTTGTCACAGATCGGAGCATTTGCCTTCGAGGCGAGCAACGGGGTCGGATCCGCCACCGACTGGTGCGGTCGCGGGGAGGGTGCCGTGGTGGTGACCGATCACCATGGGGGGTGGCTGTATGCCGAGACGGGTCGCTACACCACGCCCCATGGCCGGGAGCTGACCATGCACAACCGCTTCTGGTGGCAGCGCACCGCACGGGGGATCATGCTCTCCCACCTGCGCTACGAGCAGCCGGTGATGCTGTTCGAGCTGTTGCCCCGGGGGGACGGGCACTGGGTCACGGCCGAGCCTCACCTGTGCGGGCAGGATCACTACAGCGCCGAGCTGACCGAAACCGGCGAGGGTTTCCTGCTCGCCTGGCAGATAACGGGGCCGCGCAAGAACGAGCGGTTGAGTTATCGCTACGGACCAGAGGCGCAGAGATAAAAAAACCGGCGCAGGGCGCCGGTAGAGGGGACAAATCGGAGGTTTTGTTAAAACGGTCCCAAAAACAGGAGAGATATACTCTCGTCACACACGCAGAGAGGGTCTTCAGGCATTCAGTGCATAGTTCAGCATGGCTTGCAGCTTGCTGTCGAAGAACCAGGGCAGCAGCACCATCAGCAGACCCAGCACCCCGGCCAGCCGGTGGCGATACTGCCAGCCGGCTATCAGTACCAGACCGCCGCAGAGGGTGGTCAGGATGCCTGACATAGGGCAGCCTCCCGCTGTTGGCGGCGCTGCTGTGCCCACTGGTTGAGGGCGACCGAACCCAGGATCAGGGCCAGCGCCACGCCCGTGGTGGACTGGATCTGCTCGCCGAGGAACAGGGCTCCCAGCATGACGCCGAACAGCGGCACCAGGTAGTTGCTGAAGGAGGCGAAGGTCGGGCCCGCCTTCTGGATCAGCGCCATGTAGAGGAAGTAGACCAGGCCGGTACAGAAGATCCCCAGCATGGCGACGGCGCCCATGGCCTGCTGGCTCGGCAGGGTGATGCTGCTCAGGTCGGCCACGAAGGGCGCGGCCAGCAGCAGCTGGATGGCTGAGGAGATCAGGATGTTGCGGGCCACGACCACAGGATGGTCCTTAGCGAAGCGCTTGATCATCAGCAGGCCGATGGCGAAGCAGCTGGCACCGAACAGGATGGCCATGGCACCGAGCAGGCCGGCATTCATGCCGCTGGTCAGCTTGGGCCAGAACAGTACCAGCACGCCGATGAAGCCGATGATCACGGAGACGAGGCCGCCCTTGGTGATTCTTTCACCAGAAATAAACAAGGGAGCCGCCAGAATGGTCACAAAGGGGATACAACCCATGACCACGGCCGCGATGGCGCTGTCCACATACTGTTGTCCCCAGGCCACCATGATGAAGGGGATGGTGGCGTCGAGCAGGGCGATCAGCATATAGGTTCGCCAGGGCGTGTGTTCACTCTTGAGGCGCATGAACAGGCAGAGCAGACCCAGGGTCAGGCTGCCGCACAGGGCGCGTCCGGCGGCCACCATGATGGGGGGCAGTTCAGCCACGGCCTGGTGCATGAAAATGAACTGGGAGCCCCACAACAGGCCGATCGCCAGCAACAACAGATAGCTACGCATTTGAATCTCCGATGTAATTCGCCCGCGCATTCTATGCAATCTGCTACTATGCCAAAAATGAATTGTCGTCATTCAACTATGGCCAATATCGATGGAACTGCCCCTCTCCCGCCTCGACCTCAACCTGCTCACCGTGTTCGACATGCTGATGCAGGAGCGCAACGTCACCCGTGCCGCCGAACGGCTGCACCTCTCCCAGTCCACCGTCAGCCACGCCCTGGGGCGGCTGCGAACGGCGCTTGACGACCCCCTGTTCGTGATGAGTCGGCGCGAGATGATGCCGACCGAACGGGCCAAGGCGCTGGCGAGCCCGGTGCGCCAGGCGCTGGCCATGCTGGAGCAGGGGCTGCGTCAGGCCAAGGGATTCGACCCGGCAAGTGCCCGGCGGATCTTTCGCATCGCCACCCCGGGCTCGGTGGAGCACGGCCTAGTGCCGGTGCTGGTGGAGTGGATGGTGCAGCAGGCTCCCCACTGCCGACTGGAAGTGTGCGAGCTGGCGGACAGCGACTACGAGCGGGAGCTGGAGAAGGGGGAACTGGATTTGGTGATCGGGTTTGCCGGTGCCAACCATCTCTCGCCCCGGTTGTGGCGCGAGGAGTGGTTCAGCAATCCGCTGGTCTGTTTGTCGCCCCTCGGCAGCGCTCTGCCCGACATGCTGGGGCCGGGAGAACTGGTCAGCCGCCCCCATATCCACACCTCCAGCTGGGGCCACAGCCAGGCCATGGTGGATCTCTGGCTGGCCCGTTTCGGGGTGGAGCGGGAGCTGGGGGTCAGGCTGCCGAGCTTTATGGCGGTACCGCCGCTGATGGCGACCGGCCGCTACCTGGTGGTGGTGCCCGAGATGATCGGGCGCCACTTCTGTCGCCACTATCCGTTGCGCCTGCACCAGCTGGAACCCGCCATCCCCATCGTCTACCTGATGGCGGGCCACCCGCTCAGTGCCCATGACGAGGCGATCGGCTGGTTCAAGGGGTTGTTGCACCGGCTGGCGAGGGAGCGCTACGGCGCGGATGCGCTCGGCCATCCCGCGCCGCAGGGGGCAGATCACGCCAATCCGGAGAAGTAGTCCAGCCCCATCGCCCCCTTCACCTCGGCCAGCACCTCGTCGGTGAGGGCCCGGGCCTGCTCGGTACCCTGCTGCAACAGGCGCAGCAGCTGGCGCTTGTCGGCGATGGCTGCCTCGCGCCGCTCCCGCATCGGAGCGAGCAGGGTCTGCAGGCAGTCGTTGAGTACCTGCTTGCAGCGCATGTCCCCCAGACCACCACGCTGGTAGTGGGCCTTCATCTCGGCCACCAGGGCCTTGTCGGGGTGGAAGGCATCCAGATAGGCGAACACCGTATTGCCCTCCACCTGACCCGGATCGCTCACCTTGAGGTGATTGGGGTCGGTATACATGGCGAACACCGCCTGCTTGATCTCGCCGCTCGACATGCCGAGTTCGATGGTGTTGCCAAGGGACTTGGACATCTTGGCCTTGCCGTCGATGCCGGGCAGGCGGCCGGTGTCGCTCAGGATGGGCTGGCACTCGGTCAGCACCTCTTTGCCAACCAGGGTGTTAAAGCGGCGCACTATCTCGTTGGTCTGCTCCAGCATGGGCAGCTGATCCTCGCCCACCGGTACGTGAGTGGCACGAAAGGCGGTGATGTCGGCGGCCTGGCTGACCGGATAGACGAGGAAGCCGGCGGGCAGGCTGCGCTCGAACCCTTTTTGCTGGATCTCGGCCTTCACCGTGGGGTTGCGCTCCAGCCGGGCGACGCTGACCAGGTTGAGGTAGTAGGTCGTGAGTTCGGCGAGGGCGGGCAGGGCGCTCTGGAGACAGAAAGTGGTCTTGGCCGGGTCGAGGCCGGCGGCCAGGTAGTCGGCCATCACCTCCAGCACGTGGTCGGTCACCTTGGCCGGGTTGTGGCCGTTGTCGGTCAGCGCCTGCAGATCGGCGATCATGACGAACTGGCGGTAATGGTGCTGGGCGGCCACGCGCTGGCGCAGGGAGCCGACGTAGTGGCCGATGTGCAGTTTGCCGGTGGGGCGGTCGCCGGTCAGGATCACGGGGTTGTGCATGTCACTCTCTCCAGTGGGGTGAGCCGGGAGGCGACAAAGGGATGAAAACAATGACCGCCTCTCGGCGGTCACGGTGTTTTCTTTGGGAAATTCTACATAGAAAAGCAGTGCCGCCTGTTTAGAAGCAGCACCACCAGTAGTTGTGATTGAATGAGGTCATATTCATGGCAAATCACACTACGCCTGTTCGATCACTTCTGCAAGGGCACGACCAGCATGTCGCAGGGCACGGTATTCATCAGCTGGCGTGCGCTCGAGGTGAGCAGGCTCCAGAAGCTCTGGCGATGGCCGCACACCAGCAGGTCGATCTGGTAGTCCTTGACCGCCTGGTTGACCCGCTCGCTCAGATCGCCGCAGATGACCAGCTTCTTCTCGATGGGGTAGTCCACCGAGGCGAGGAAGGCTTCCAGCTTCTCCTTCGCTTCGGCGATCACCTGGTCCTGCACGTTGTCGATGTCGATGTCGATCATCTCGGTGTAGAGATCCTTGAGGTCCACATCCACATGGATCACCGACAGCTTGGCGCCGTTGGAGCGGGCCCGGTCGACCGCCTTCTCGATCACCTTGCGGTTGTCTTCCGACAGGTCGATCGCGGCCAGTACGTGTTTGTAATAGGTTCCATTCATGGGAGTTCTCCTCACTGATCCTGGGTCCACTATACCAATGTCTGCTGAAACTAAAACGGCATCGTCGCCACAGTTTCAGGATTTGCCTGACCCCGAACCGGAAGGCGTAGAGGTGCAGGTGGCCGGGGAGTGCATATTTTGAACAGGAGTTTGACGCCGGTCACAGGCGTGCTATTGCCCTCGGGAAGGTGGGGGAATAGGATGTGCCCGTGCTTCGCAATGAACACAAAACAACAAAAAGCATCTGAATACCGCTTTGGGGAGCCTCGCGCTCCCTTTTGTTTTTCTGCCCTCTTCCAGTCCATATCCCGTCCGACATCAAGGTAATCCCGCCCCCCTTGGTTATGCTGTAGCCAGTTCCCTTGGCAAAACGGCCAGGGCTCCTCACCTGCAACCGGGTGACGCTGTCATGGCCGTTTCTCATGTCCCACCGATGCACCGGAGAGTCCTTCATGATCATTCATCCCCAGATCCAGGGTTGTGTTGCCCGCAATTGCCACCCCATGGGTTGTCGCGCCGCCGTGCTGCAACAGATCGAACAGGTGCGGGCGGCGGGGCCGTTCAACGGGCCGAAACGGGTGCTGGTGCTGGGGGCATCGTCCGGTTTCGGGCTGGCGTCCCGGATCGCGCTCACCTTCGGCGCCGGGGCCGATACCCTGGGCGTCTCGTTCGAGCGGGGTCCCTCCGACAAGGGGCTCGGCAGTGCTGGCTGGTACAACAACATCTGGTTTCGTCAGGCGGCGGAGCAAGCCGGTCGCATCGCCGTCAACCTGATCGGAGATGCCTTCTCCGACACCATGCGCCAGCAGGCCATCGACGTCATCCGCCAGCGACTCGGGCAGGTGGATCTGGTGGTCTATTCGCTGGCGAGCGGAGTCAGGGTGATGCCGGATGGCACACAGGTACGCTCGGTGCTCAAGACCACAGGCCAGCCGCTGCAAGGCTGGGGGCTGGATCTGGAGCACGATGCGCTGGTGCAGCAGTCGCTGGTGCCAGCCACCCCGGAGGAGATCCGCGACACCGTCACCGTGATGGGGGGCGAGGACTGGCAGCGCTGGATGCAGGCATTGCAGCAGGCGGATTGCCTGGCCCCCGGCGCCCGGACCGTTGCCTACTCCTATATCGGCCCCGAGTCCACCTATCCCCTCTATCGGGACGGCACCATCGGCTATGCCAAGGAGCACCTGCACGCCACCGCCGAGACCATCAACCTGCAACTTGCCGGGATTGGCGGTCATGCCTGGGTGTCGGTTTGCAAGGCGCTGGTGACCAAGGCGAGCGTGTTTATTCCGGTGCTGCCTGTCTATCTGGGCCTGTTGATGGGGGTGATGAAGGAGCGTGGTGTCCACGAGGGCTGCATCGAGCAGATGCAGCGGCTGTTTGCCGACAAGATGTACGGGCCCAGAGGGGTCGTCGCCGATGGCAACCGGCTGATCCGGATGGATGACCACGAGCTTGAGCCAGCGGTGCAGGCCGCCGTCTCGGCGCTCTGGCCCAAGGTGACGCCGGAGAACTTCCGCACCCTGGGGGATTTTGCCGGGTTGCGCCAGGAGTTCATGCAGCTCAACGGCTTCGAGCTGCCGGGGGTGGATTACGGTGCGCCGGTGAACGTGGCGTCACTCACTGAGCTGACGCCCTGACACCCGCACGAGGGGGCATCAGGCGACGTTGCAGGCCAGTTCAGGGGAAAGATTGGGAGACTGGGCCAGCACGGTCTGGTTGCGCCCCTGGCGCTTCGCCTGATACATGGCCATGTCGGCCCGATGGATGAGCTGGCTCAGGCTGTCATCCTGCGTCGAGCGTTCCGCCACTCCGATGCTGATGGTCATGTGGGGGGCCGCCAGGTAGGCGATCCGGCTTCTCAGCTGCTCCGCCTGCCGCCAGCAGGTGGCCCCGTCCTGGGTCATGGCCACCAGAAATTCTTCCCCGCCCCAGCGCCCGATCAACTGCTGGTCCGGCGCCCAGCTCTTGAGCTCCCTGGCCAACTGCCGGATAGCCTGATCCCCCGCCTGGTGACCATGCTTGTCGTTGATCTGCTTGAAGTGATCGATGTCGATGATGAGCAGGGTCAGGGGCGTTTCGTGCAGCCATTGCTGACCCAGTCTCTCCAGCAGGGCGCGCCGGTTGGGCAGCCCGGTCAGCTGATCGAAGGTGGCGAGCTTGTAGAGGTGGCGCGAGCTGCGGTGGAGCCTGCGGGTGGTGAGCCCGAGCAGGATCAGAGCGACGGCCAGCAGCACCAGCAGCAGCAATTGGTAGTAGCGGGCACTCTGCTGGTAGAGCAGTTGCTGGCGCTTGCTCTCGTTCTCCTGCTGCAACGCGCGATTGCTGGCCTCGCTGCGAGCCAGATCCATCTCGACCTGGAAGGCGGCCGCGTGCTGGCTCAGGGTCTGGTTGAAGTGCTGCTTGTAGTACTGCATGTAGCGGGTCATGGCCCCGTAGGCCTCGGGGTAGCGGCCCAGATCGGCCAGTAACCTGGCCTGCATCGCCCGACCATCCATGGAGAGAGGGGCGGTGTGCTCCATCAGCAGTTGCAGGGCCAGCTGCTTCTCGCCACGACCCAGCAGGGTTCTTGCCCTGATCTCGGTCAGACGGGAGGCCGCCTGCGGGCTATCCAGCCTGTCATAGATGGCTTGTGCCTCCTCCAGGCTGCGCCAGGCGGCGTGCCAGTCCGCCCGTGCGTTGAACACCATGGCCTGGTAGCCGAGGACGATGGCGCGATAGTGGGGTGACAGGCTCGGCGTGGCCAGCAGGGTATCGAGCAACTGGCTGGCTCTGGCAGGCTGGCCCATGTCGATGTAGAGCCTGGCCATGTTGGCCCGGATGATGGCCTGGCTGTTGGGTTCGTTGAGCTGCACCATCTGGCCGAGGGCATCCTGATAATAGGTCTCGGCCTCACGGTAGAGATTGAGGTCCGCATAGAGGTTGCCGAGGGTCATCAGCAGACGGCCGCACTGCAAGGTGGAGAGGATGGAACCCGGCTCTTTCTGCTTGAGGTGATAGGCGGTCTTGAGCTCGAGGATCGCCTCTTTCATCTGCTGGGTACGGTAGAGGGCGAGCCCGTTGAGGGCATGCCACTCCGAGACCTGCCTGGGGTGATGCCGGACCGCTGGCCAGAGCTGGGTGAGCAGCTCGAGCGCCTGATCCGGCGTATCGGCATCCAGGGTCAGGGCAATCTGCTGCAACCGGAAGTCGAGCAGGCGCAGGGTCTCCTGCTGGGCATTGGCCAGACCCCGGGCGCGGGCATTGTCGCGCTGTGCCTGGGGATAGCGGCCTAGGGCTGCCTGGGCCAGGGACCTGGCGTAGAACAGTTCCATATCCTGCTGGGGACTGGCGTCGAGGCGCTGCAGATAGCCGACGGGATCGCGCGCCGCCTGCAATTCAGCCTCTTTCAGCAAGGAGGGAGCTGCCTGCAACTGGGTCATCCAGAGCAGCGCCAGTGCCATTATGAATCTCATTGAATCCTTTCCCCGACCAATGGCGCCATCATAATGGCTGATGTCACCTACACCATGTTTCTTTGCTTCTCTATAACCGTATGGGGGAGAGGATGAGGTGAAAAGTCGTCGCAACTGCGGGGTGCGTCGGTTGTCTCTGGTTGCGTCAGGATGCAACAGTGGCGACAATCGTGGGCAAATCACAGTGGAGAATCATCATGTTGGCCAAAGCCATGATCGAGAAGTTGAACGAGCAGATTAATCTTGAATTCTATTCCTCCAACCTCTACCTGCAGATGAGCGCCTGGTGCGAGGACAAGGGCTTCGAGGGGGCCGCCACCTTCCTGCGCCAGCATGCGGTCGAGGAGCGCCAGCACATGGAGCGCCTGTTCACCTACGTGAGCGAGACCGGCGCCATGCCGGTGCTGGGGGCCATCGAAGCGCCTCCCCATGAATTCAAGTCCCTGGGTGACATCTTCCGCACCACCCTGGAGCACGAGTATCACATCACCAAGTGCATCAACGGTCTGGCCCACGTCGCCTTCACCACCCAGGATTACTCCACCTTCAACTTCCTGCAGTGGTACGTGGCCGAGCAGCACGAAGAGGAGAAGCTGTTCAAGAGCATCGTCGACCGTCTGAGCCTGGTGGGCGAGGATGGCAAGGGCCTCTATTTCATCGACAAGGAGCTGGCCGAGTTGGCCAAGGGCGCCCCGGCCAGCATCATGGACGGCAACGCCTGATAGTCGTGGACACTTAGTGTTCAGTCAGTACAATGACGGCCCCTTGTAAAGGGGCCGTTTTTCTTTTGATGGGTGAGTGACGATGAAACAGGTGGATGTGGTGGTGATCGGTGCCGGGGCGGCCGGATTGATGTGTGCGGCCCAGGCTGGCTACCGGGGTCGCTCCGTGCTGGTGCTCGACAACGCCAAGAAGCCGGGCCGCAAGATCCTCATCAGCGGCGGCGGTCGCTGCAACTTCACCAATCATCAGGCGGGTCCCCATGCCTTCCTTTCGGCCAACCCCCACTTCTGCAAATCGGCGCTGGCGCGCTATACCCAGCAGGATTTCATCGATCTGGTGGACAGGCACGGCCTGAACTACCACGAGAAGACGCTGGGCCAGCTCTTCTGCGACGACAGCGCCAAGGATATCGTCGACATCCTGCTGACCGAGTGCGACTGGGCTGGCGTGACCCTGCAGTTCCAGACCGAGATCCTCACCGTCAGCAAGACAGATGAAGGCTTCGTGCTCGACACCAGCAAGGGGAAGATCGCCTGCTCGTCGCTGGTGGTCGCCACCGGCGGCCTCTCCATGCCGAAACTCGGTGCCACCCCCTACGGCTTCAAGCTGGCGGAGCAGTTCGGCCTCACCGTGCTGCCGACTCGCGCCGGGTTGGTGCCCTTTACCCTGCACCAGGCCGACAAGGAGGCCTTCGCCGATCTGGCGGGGGTCAGCCTGCCGGTGGCGGTGACCGCCGAGGATGGCACCCGCTTCAAGGAGGCCATGCTGTTCACCCATCGCGGCCTCTCCGGCCCCGCCATCCTGCAGATCTCCTCTTTTTGGCTGGCGGGGGAGAAGATCCACATCAACCTGCTGCCGGATCTCGACATTCCAGAGACCCTCAAGACCTGGGCCCAGGCCCATCCTGCCCAGGAACTGAAAACCGTGCTGGGGCGCGAGCTGCCCAAGCGCTTCGTCGACAAGCTGGTGGAGCTGGGATGGCTGGTGAGCAAGCCGATGCGCCAGTACAACGAGCGGGAGCTGGAGGCGGTGGCCACCCTGCTGGGGGATTGGCAGATCCTGCCCAACGGCACCGAAGGGTATCGCACCGCCGAAGTGACCCTGGGGGGAGTGGATACCAACGCGCTCTCCTCCAAGACCATGGAGGCGCGCACCGTGCCCGGCCTCTACTTCATCGGCGAAGTGGTCGATGTGACCGGCTGGCTCGGTGGTTACAACTTCCAGTGGGCCTGGTCGTCGGGCTGGGTGGCAGGCCAGTACTGCTGAGGGACGCCGCGGCCCTGCGGTGAATGGTCCCGTCAGCGGCCTCTCGGGTGACAACTTCCAGTGGGCCCGCTCGTCGGGCTGGGGGAGAGGCCGTATTGCTGACAAAGAGGCTCGGCGGATGAGTCCGAGCGGATCGGGCCGTGTCAGGCGGCCCGAGTGATGGAACCAGACGCGGCCTGCTCAGGCCGCGTTTTTTATGGTCGGTCGACTCGTCCGTCGACGCTGGCGGCCGCTTGGCCTCTAGCCTCTCCTGATATTGGGCAGGAAGGCGGTCAGCAGGCCAATAAGGGGCAGATAGGCGCAGACCTGATAGACGGTTTCGATGCTGGTGGCATCGGCCAATTTGCCCAGCAGGGCGGCCCCTATCCCTCCCATGCCGAAGGCGAAGCCGAAGAAGAGGCCGGAAATGGTGCCGACCTTGCCGGGTACCAGATCCTGGGCGTAGACCAGGATGGCGGAGAAGGCCGACGCCAGGATGAGGCCGATGACGATCGACAGCACCGAGGTCCAGAACAGGTCGACGTGGGGCAGCAGCAGGGTGAAGGGAGCGACGCCGAGGATGGAGATCCAGATCACCCGCTTGCGACCGATGCGATCGCCGAGCGGCCCGCCGAGCACTGTCCCCGCCGCGACGGCAAACAGGAAGGCGAACAGATAGAGCTGGGCGCTCTCCAGCGACAGGTGGAACTTGTCCATCAGGTAGAAGGTGTAATAGCTGCTCAGGCTGGCCATGTAGAAGAACTTGGAGAACATCAGCAGACCGAGGATGGCCAGTGACCAGCCAATCTGGCGGCGGCTCAGGCCGGTACCGGCATGGGCTCTCATCCGCCGATGGAAGCTGGCGGCATGGTGGCTGGACCAGCGGCCGACGAAGCTGAGCACGATGACCCCGATGAGTGCGAACAACGAGAACCAGGCCGCACTGCCCTGTCCCTTCGGCACTATGATGAGCGCCGCGAGCAGGGGGCCGATGGCCGATCCCAGATTGCCGCCGATCTGGAACAGAGACTGGGCCAGACCAGGCTGGTTGCCGGCCGCCATGCGGGCGACCCGGGAGGATTCCGGGTGGAAGACGGAGGAGCCCATGCCGATCAGCATGGCCGACAACAGCACGGCGCCAAAGCTGCCTGCCTGCGACAGGTAGAGCAGCCCCACCAGCGTGAAGCCCATGCCCAGAGGCAGGGAGTAGGGCATGGGTCTGCGGTCGGTATAGAGGCCGATCAGGGGTTGCAGCAGCGAGGCCGTGAACTGGTAGGTGAGGGTGATGAGACCTATCTGGGTGAACGACAGATCGAGCCCCAGCTTCAGGAGGGGATAGATGGCCAGCAGTACCGACTGCATCATGTCGTTCAACAGGTGCGAGAAGCTGATGGCGGCGATCACCGGATAAGCGGTGGTAGTCGGGTTGTCCACCGCGGGCGGGGCGGTGATCGGGGTGTCGGTACTCAAGGTCTTGTCCATGGCTGGGGTATCACTCCCTCTACCATGCCCTATCCCGGCGTATCTGGACATAACCAAAGTGGGCGAACGCCCGGATTGCGTTCGCGTGGCGCGCAGGCCGTTCATGCTGACGGCGTGTGGATGGCTGGTCAGATCTTGTGCTTGGCGCGGGGCGGATTAGTATAGAAGGCCTGCCGCCGTTATCCGGCTCATCACCCGCCATGGAGGGAACATGTTCGAAAGCCTGGGTGTCATCAACGTCTGGACCTATCTGGTCGGTCTCTTCTTCATCATCATCGCCCCGGGCCCGAACTCCCTCTACGTGCTGCGAACCGGTGCCGTGCGCGGCATAGGCCCGGGTTATCGCGCCGCCCTCGGCGTCTTCGTCGGCGATGCCATTCTCATTTTCTGCGCCTATCTGGGGATCGCGTCCCTCATTCGCACCACCCCATTGCTCTTTACCCTGGTGCGCTATCTGGGCGCCATCTATCTGCTTTATCTGGGGGTGAAGATCCTGCACGCGAACTTCATCGCCAAAAAGGCGGGACCGGCGTCCGAGATGGATCCCGGTGAGCGCTATTTTACCAAGGCCCTCACCCTGAGCCTCACCAATCCCAAGGCGATCCTGTTCTACGTCTCTTTCTTCGTGCAGTTCATCGACTTCAGCTATGCCCACACCTGGATCTCCTACCTGGTGCTGGCTGGCATGCTGGAAGCGATGAGTTTCGTCTACCTGACCCTGCTGATCTTCGGCGGTACCCTGATGGCCCGCTTTTTCCGTCAGCGCCAGACGGCGGCCCGTCTCGGCAACGGCCTTATCGGCCTCTTCTTCATGGGGTTTGCGGCCAGGCTGGCGACGCTCTCCTCCTGACCCTGGGGATTGCTGACCGTCCGGTGTCGGGCACCTAGTCTGGCCAGCAATCCTTGCCCACCGGGATGAAGCGGGACTGGTAGACGATGAGCTTCTGGTTGCCCGGCTGATTGATCCGGGGATTGTGGTAGGTCTCCCCGGGCAGCAGGTACTTGCTGTCCGCCTCGCTGTCCGCCTGCTGGCAGCCCCGTTTCACCATGAACTCGAAATAGGTGTTGCCGGTATTGGTGATGGTGCTCTGTGCCGGGTCCAACTGGTATGCAAAACGTGACTGACGCGGACGCACCACCAGGATGGACTGCAGGGCCAGTTTCACCTCGACGGTTCCCTGGTGCTGCGTCTGGCTGCCTTCATCCACCTGGGCTGCTGGTGACTCGGTGAAGGTGATGCGGTAGTAACGCTCATGGTCATCGGCGGGCCCCTTGTAGTAGAACTTGACGTTCTGGGCATGTCTGGCGTGCAGGGTGAAGCGCCTGGGGGCAAACAGCAGCTCACCGGGGACGGTGGGCAGTGTCCTGCCTCTGGCCGTGGGGTCGCTGATTTTTTCCATCTGTATGTCGTACAGCTTGGGTGAAGCACTGTTGTTGGTCAGGGTTCTGGTAATGAACTCCTGCTCTGGCGCCATGGCAAGAGTCATGGCGCCGATGTCGAGGGCGGCGGCCTGTGAGGCCAGCAAGCCGCCCAGCAAGGGCCAAAGTAGACGATGCATGTTGTACTCCATGGTCAGCGCCAGGTCCCCTTGATGGTGATGGTGCCGCTTTGTTCCACCTCGCCTTCCCACATCTCGTCGCCCATGGTGCGCTGCACCATGGGATCGGTCAGGTCGAATTCCAGCGCCAGCTTGTAAAACCGGGTGATGCCCTGACCGTTGACGGGATCATTCCACTCCTGCGGTGGTTGATTGTCCTGTATTCCGAGGGTGCGAATATCCACCGGTGTGCGATCGCAGCGAATGGCGTGCCGTGAACCCGCTCCATGAGCCACCGAATCGAATACCAGCCTGGTAGGGATGGGGACGGCCTGTTCAGGTGCGAAGGAGCCTGCCGGATAGAAAGTGCAATATCCCCGATAAGGCGACCCCCTGTCCTGTGAAATAGAAATTTCCAGCATATCGGCACTGATGGGGCCGCTATCAGAGATATTGTATGAGAAGCTCAGAATGTCTTTTCCGACCTGCCCCTCCCTGTAAGGATTGCTGACGCCCTCCGAAGACAAGATGGATACGCTGAAGTCCCGCGGCTTTATCACGATTTCAGTGGTGCCACTGAATTCATAAAACCCACTTTCTGGTGCTTTGACATTTCGCATGTTGAAGTTAATCAAACTTCTTGTCAGTTGATCCTGAAGCCCGAGTCTGACCACCTGTTTGAAAAAATTACTGGAGAGAAACAGATAAATAGACGACTGCCCATTGAGATAGCCGATCTTGTAGTCAGCACCCTTGCTTGCCCAATTGGTGAGATTTGCGCTCATTTGCACATCTGCACTGGCAATGGCGCTGTTCAGGGCCGCATTTTTTATGTTTGTGTATACATAGGGATCGGAGAAGGACTGACTACCATCCTGACTGAAATCGTAGTCAAGAAAACGGCAGAGAATACCATCACGGGTACCCAGCCGATAATTCTCGCAGCCTTGTGAACCGGGTAACACATAGGGTGCTCCATTGCTGTCCACGATCACTTCACTGATGGCATTGGTCTGTATAAAACGAAGATGACCCGCTTTCTTGTGCTGTACCTTTCTCACATACCAGGTGCCGCTGCTTTGATCTATGCAACGCTCACCCGAGGCTGCATCATAGGCTCTGGTGGTCCTGCAGAGGTTCATTTCCCTGTTCAGGATGGCTCCAACCGGCATTGTACGCAGGTAATCAAAGAAGCTGGCGCTCAATTTTGCATGAGCATATCCAGTTGCCGCCTTCGTTAATCCAAAGAAACCTGTTTCATTGACGACGCTCGGCTTGTTGACCGCCTCTGCCGTTTGCGGGTCACATCCAGACCAGCTCTTTATGCAACGCTGATTGATATAAGGATACCGAATCGGGCCGTTTTCCCACATGTCGATATTGTCGTTGGTGACTGTGTAGTTATAGCCATTGTCAGCATATGCCAGGCTGACCTGTCTGGAGTCGGACGTCCAGGCATTGCCACCTGACAAGCGAGGGTCCAGATAATCGGTTGGGGTAATGAATAAATTGTTGTCCTCCTGATTTTCAATAAACAGCAAATGACGAAGATCGGCATCAGCCAGATTATATTTTGTGACAGCCGCACTGCCTTGCTGTGCCCAGCCGGCGCCAAGTGCAATGACCAGCAGCAATCTGTGTGTGATGTTCATGTTCAATACTCTCTCACCATGGCGTAGGTGGGCAGTCCCTGGCAGGTCACGATGCCGACCCAGGCCGCGCCCGTGTGTTGTGCAAGATCCAGGTCGGCTTCACAGAAGTCGCTTCCCCGGCGGAAAGTCAGCATGGGGTTGGCCTTGTCCACGTCCAGGGTGAACTCGCCGACCTCGTTGGTCACCGTGGTGCCGATGTGGTTGTCAATGCGGGCGTTAGCAAGCAGCGAGCCATCTTCTGCCCTGAGTACGCCAAACACGGTGACCATCTCCTTGATGCTGCTGCCGGCATCCAGAGTGGCGACGTTGCCGGGGAACAGGGTATAGCGCTGCTTGCCGGTGTTGATGTCATAGCTGTCCTTGCCCGTCTTGCTGTTGAGCAGTTCCACCTCGTATTCCTGATAAGGCGGGAGCGCCAGGAAGGTCTGTTCCCCTTGCAGGGGGTAGTCCTGTCCATTCACCTTGGCGAGCATCTGTCCTTCCCGGTGGATGCCGGTATTGATGATGAGGCCTGAACCAGAGGTGCTCCGGCTGGATGCGATCACGTCGTTCTCCGTGGTGATCAGGGCACCCCGTGCAATCAGGTTGCCATTCACGTCGCCGCCATGACCGCGACCCAGCGTTATGGTGCCGCCGATGACCCTATTTTCGAACCCCAGGGTGCCGGAAAGCGCCATATTGTGTGTGTCGCTGCCGTGCATCATGCGGGAGGCATTCAGTGCGGCCAGGTTGATGGCTCCCTCCATGCGCTTCTGATAGTTGAGGTTGGCCGTGGTCTGGCCCTGCTCGTTGCTGCTCATGCCGAAGCTGAACAGATTGTCGAACGGGATGGAGTAGTCCAGGGTGATGCTCTTGTTGCTGAATCCATTGAGTGTGCCACTGTCGCTCTGCAGGCTGGCGCGCATGGAGAGGGTGCCGTATCGGCCCGCATAGAGGTGCTGGTAGTAATCCGCATAACTGCGATCGCTGTTCATCTGACGGTCGTGCGTGGTGTTGAAGGTCAGTTGACCCATGCCGCTGACCCAGCCACCCAGATTGATCGTGATGCCGGCAGAGTAGAGCTCGGTTGCACTCACTCCCAGGGCATCGCCTGCATACAGTTTTTCCTGGCTGACCCACAGGGAGGCATTGTCATGGGCTTGCCAGGAAAGGCTGGACGCCAGCCGCCAGGAGTGATCGGTGGACAGCATGCTTTGCAACTGGGTGCCGAGGCGATCCGTGACCTGCCAGCTTGCGCGTGCCTCGCCGACGGCCGCATCCCTGAAAGCATAGGTGGTCGTCGCCAGATCAAGGGCATCCAGCGAGCGTGCCAGCGACAGACCGAGCAGGGGGGAATCGCCGCTGTGCTGGCTGTTCTCCATCATGCCTCCCCACCATTGCCATCCCCACTCCCGGGTAAAGCCCTGATTGCCGCCCAGCTTGGTGACTCGCTGGGTGGTCGTGCTGGTCAGGCGGCCGTCGACATAGACTTCGACCGTGACGTTGTAGACCCCGTTGGGGAACGCGGAGGTGTCGATGTGCTGGTTGCCGATCGCCAGGTTTTGCAGGCCTATCAGGCGTTCATCCCGATAGACCCTGACCTCGCCGTTGGCGGGCATGAAGACTTGCACCGGAGTGGTCGATTCGTTGGTGGTCTGTTTTCGAGATTGCGCCTGGTTGCCATAGGATGCGCCGTAGAGGCGACCCGTGGTCAGGCCCGTCACCACCCCCAGGGTCTGCAGGTCCCATGTCGAGACCATGCCTGCTGCGATGCGGCGATCATCGAGATCCCGTTCGTACATGGCGCGGTAGATATCGCCGCTCTGCTCCGGCTCACCCAGGTTGTAAAGGGAGGCATCCACGGCGACATGGTGCGCGCCCAGCCCGACGGTACTCTCCAGCTGCAGGAAATTGGAGTCCTGGTGTCCGCTCTGGGGGGTATTGATGAAGGAGTAACCCAGGTTGTAGCGCTGTACGCCCGTCAGGGTGTCCACCGTCGGGGTCAGTGCGACACGGTTGTCAGATTGCCTCGCCTGGCCAAAGGCATCCCGTGACACCCGGATGGTGAGCAGCATGGCGACGAGGTCCAGCTGCATGCTGGCATCGGCATCGATCTGCAAGTCGCCATCGGCAGAAAAGGTGCGTCTTTGCTTGCTGGAGAGCAGAGTGGTAAGGGCATCGTTCAGCACACCTTGCTGCTGGCCGGCACTGAAATCAAGGTGCAACAAGTGCAGCTTGCCGTCTTGCAGCAGCAGGGTGGCATTGCCGATGGTGTCGTCGGTCAGGGTGTCGATCCTGTTGTCCTCATCCGTGTATCGCAGGCGTACCGGTACCGCCAGCCCCTCTTCCAGCGCCTTGGCAAAACTGGCAGGAATGATGACGTTGGCAATTTTGAGAGGGGCAGCAGTGCTGGCCGAGGCTGACATCGCAATCAGCCAGGAGAACGGCAACAGCCAGGCTTTTTTCAACATATCGAGCACCATGGTTCCGGGTGTGGAGAACGAGAGCCGTCACCCTGCAAGAGGGTGGGGCGGTACCGTGATTGGGGATTACTTGATGACGACGAATTCCTGACCCAGCCAGAGTCCCAGGTGGCTCTTTGGATCACGCATATTGACCTGCTTGAACCGGCGCTGCTTGCCCGGCAGGTCGTAGTAGGTTTCCTTGCACAGCTCCTCGCCTTTCAGGCAGGGGCCATACGCTACCGTGCGATAGGAGGCATTGCCCTGGTTGGTGAGCATGTCGTCCTTCAGGTCGTAGGCGAACCGGTGCTGGCGTGGTGTTACCACCAGAATGGTGCCTATCTGTGCTGACGTGGTGGCAACCGCCTGGCGGCGTTCGTTGCGCTGATCGTCGACGGAGAGCGCCGTGTCCAGCCAGCGGATGCGGTAGTAACGCTCCTTGTCATCCTGCGGGCCCTTGTAAAAGAACCTGACGTTGTTTCTGGCATTGGCGGGCAGCATCAGCCGACTGGGTGACAACATCAGCTCGCCGCTGACTTCCATGGGGATCTCCTGCCCTCCCTCTTCCGGTGAGGTGATGCGTGTCACGCTGATCGTGACCAATCTGGCCTGGTCGCTGCCATTTTCAATCTGTTTGGCGACCTCCTGGCTGCCTGCATCGATGAAGGTGGTGACGGCGCCGACATTGATCGCCTGGCTGATACCGGGAATGAGCAGCAGCCAGATCGCTGCAATTTTCAGGTTCATGATGTGCCCCTAAGAGAACAAAGGGCCCCGCAGGGCCCTCAATGGTATGCGGTGGATGAGTTAGCTCCAGTTCGCTACGAACTCGACGTTGACTTCACCGCTCCACAGGCCGTCCGGCAGGGCGTCAAAGGTGGTGGGGGTGCCGCTGGCAGTGGCACTTTCAATGTTGAAAGTGAAGGAACCCTGCGCCGTGACGCGTTCGGCATCGTTCTTGAAGCCGTTGGCAAGAGGAGAAAGATTCCCCCCCGTGATGCCGGCAGCGGTGTCGATCAGGGTGGTGTAGGCGGTTGTGCTGACCGGTGCGCCGCCCCACAGCACGCCCACATCGACGGTGGAGTCGCCACCGAGGTGATTCAGGGTGCCGTTCAGTTTCTTCGCCTTCAGGGTGAAGTCGGTCGCGCTGGCATCACCCTTGATGGCGACATCGAACAGGCCGTTGACGGTGTTGAACCCCTTGATCCCTTCGGCATATTGGAAGGAGAGGCTGGAGAGCGGGGTGACCACCAGCTCGGAAGTGGTGTCTTTCTTGGCAGTGGCCTGCCAGGTCGCGACGGCAGACGCTTCTACGGCGGCTTGAGCGGTGGCGGCAAAGCCCAGGGTAGCCACGGACAGAGCAATCAGAGTCTTCTTCATTACGATATTTCCTACATATCTTCTGGATGGTATTGACCACCCGGTTGGTTCATTGCCCGTCAGGGGCATGCCTTGCCACGTTGGTGACGATTCGACCAGTCGTGGCAGCCGGACCTGGAACAGGTTGCTCCTCGGACCAGCTTGTTTTTTCGTCGATCAAGATAGCGATCGGATCTGTCTTGATCGACCGAATGGTGTGTAGGAAAAATCCCAAAGGAAAGTGGGTGTAAACCCTTATAAAATAAATTTTTTTCTTTTTCTTTCAGTGGCTTGCCTCTTCCCATGTATTTGATTTATATGTTTTTTTGGTCTTTTTTTCGTAGGAGGAAGACAGTTGGAAAAACCGGGAAGGGGGGAAATCAGCAAGGGAGGAAAATTGGCAAAAAAGGGCCTCATACGAGGAAATGTAAGTGCAATGTATTGATAAATATATAAAAAATTAGTGAAGCTATAATGATGATTAACTTGAAAATGCCATTTTTATATTCATTTAACATATGTAAAACAAAAATGGGTTGTATGGTGTCGTTGCTTGATTTGTAGTTAATATGCTCGTCGGACAGGGCTGAATAACGGATCTATATATGGCGAAGGTATTGATAGTAGATGATCATCCAGCAATAAGAATGGCCGTGAGCATGTTGTTAAAGCAGGATGAACATCATATTTTAGGCGAAGTGGATAATGGTGTCGATGCTATCGCCATGGCCAAGAAAACCCATCCGGATATTGTCATTCTTGATATTGGAATACCTCAGCTTGATGGCATCGAAGTGATAAAAAGAATCAAGATGCTGGATATTGGCGCCAAGATTCTGGTGCTGTCTGCACAGTCCACCCACCATATTATGGTGCGGTGCCTGCAAGCCGGTGCCGAGGGGTTCTTGTCCAAGCTGGATGATTTGTATTTGCTGAAGGATGCGATCGCAAAAATAGAGAAGCGGCAACTCTATTACCCCCGTGACGTCATCGCCGGCGCCAGACATGCCCACACCGTCGATCGGGAAGATCTGCTGTCGACCCTCTCTTCCCGCGAGATGAGCGTGCTGCTGCAGATTTGTCAGGGCCATGCCAACAAGCAGATTGCCCAAAGCATGCTGCTGAGCGAGAAAACCGTCAGTACCTACAAGACCCGGTTGATGAAGAAACTCAACATCACCAACATCGTTGATCTGTTCAGTCTGGCCAGACGGCAGAAACTGCTGTGAACAGGGGGAAACCGCTGCTGTTCCTGCTGGCGCTGGTCTGGGCGTGGCCACTGGTGGCCCGGGAACCGGAAGAGCCCCTGCTGCAAGTCTATTCGCGGGATGGCGGGGAATACCTCGATGCCAGCCCCTTGCCGCTGCATGGGGAGGAGTGGCGCTGGTTGCAGGAGCGCGAGCGGCTGATCCTGGGGGTGCCCAGACCCGACAACCCCCCCATGGACATCACCCTGAGGGCGAATGCTTATGAAGGGGTGACGGCCGACATCGTCGGCATGTTGACCCATCTGCTGCACATCGAGATCCTGGTGAAGGGATATCCCTCCAGGGCGGCTGCCATTGAAGCGCTCCAGCGGGGGGAGATCGATCTGCTGAGTACCTCCAACTCCTATGAGCGTGAACAGCATCTTCTGCTGACTGACAAATATATTGCTGATGACCCTGCCATCTATAAAAACATTCAGATCAAAGAGCGGGAAATAAGAACAATAGCCGTGCCGGAGTATTATTTGCCGTTCATGGACATCATGCGCTATCTGTCGGACTACAAAATTAAAATATACCCGTCCCGCTATAGTGCATTGTCCGCGGTGGCATATGGTCAGGTTGATGCCGTCATGGTGGACATGATCTCCGGCAATTTCATCGTCAACAAGTTCTATCAGAACAGCATTCAATTATTGAAGCCGCTCTATATCGATACCGCCGGTTTTGCCTTTGCCCTCAACCCCAAGGAGCGGCGACTCAAGAGGATCATGGATATCGCGCTGGGGGAGATCCTCGATGGCAAGCGAGCGGAAGTGGCCAAACGCTGGAATGGGGGCGGTCTCTCCATCGGTGCCAGCAGGATCGACCTGAGCCGCGAGCAATGGAAATGGCTGGGCAAGCGAGAGAAAATCCGGATTGCGGTGAACAGCGGCATTCCGCCCCTCAGTTTTTATGACGTCACCGGTACCATGCACGGCGTGGTCGCCGATCTGCTGCAGGTCATGCGGGCCAAGCTGGGAGTGGAGCTCGAGGTGGTGCCTGCCAAGACACCGGAGCAGATGACCCAGTTGCTGGATAGCGGCCAGGTGGATGCGGGAGTGTTGAGCCCCTCTGCCGAGCGCAGGAACCGCTATCTGTTCAGCCGGGCCTTTGTCCTCGATCCCCTCTCCTATGTGGTGGGGCTGCACCACAGGAAGACTCCCCCTGCATCGCTGCTCAAGACCGGTACCGTGGCCATGGTCAGGGGCTTTATCTCGACCCAGGCCATCGAGGCGGAATACGGCAAGCTGACGTCGCGGCAGTTCGATACGATTGAAGACGCCATGCGTTGTGTGGCGATGGAAGTGTGTGATGTGACCATACTGCCGCTGCGGGTGGCCAAGTACTACGTCAACAGCAAATTCCCCGACAGCCTGCTCATCACGGGAGAGCTGTTCGATTCCATCCCCATCGGTGCCGCGTTTGCGGTCACCCCCGCGCATCCCGTACTACGGGACATTCTGGACAAGGTGATTGCCATCATTCCGCCGGATGAGCTGGAAGGGCTCTCCAACCGCTGGCGGGTCAATGTCAAACAGGAGAGTGTCTCCTGGCAGGAGTTGATTCAGGAGTTCGGGGTCTTTATCGCGTTGATCCTGCTGTTGACCCTCTGGGTTGGCCTGTGGGGCCTGTCCCTGCGCAAGCAGATCCGCGAGCGGCGGCTGGTGGAGGGGGCGCTGAGCACCCAGCTCAAGTTCATCGCCGATCTGGTGGACGGGACACCTCACCCCATCTATGCGCGGGATCTGAACGGGATCCTGGTGCTGTGCAACAGCAGCTATGCCAGCTTCCTTGGCGAGCCCAAGGCCGGTCTGCTCGGCACGGGCCTGGACGACGCGCGAACGCGCTGGCCTTTTCTTGCTCCCTTGCTCGGGGATCTGGTGCTTTCCTGTGACAGCCGCCGCGCCCAGGAGGGGGATCACCGTCTGGGCCTGCCGACGGGCGGGGTCGACGTCTATCACTGGGTTCAGCCTTACTACGATCTGGACGGCAATGTGCAGGGGGGGGTGGGGGGCTGGATTGACGTCAGCGAACGGGTACGCCTGCTCGATGAGCTGGCGGTGGCCAGCCAGGAGGCCCAGGAGGCTAACCGTGCCAAGAGCACCTTCCTCGCGACCATGAGCCACGAGATCCGTACCCCCATGAATGCCATCATCGGCTTGCTGGAACTGGCGCTCAAGCGGGGTCGGCTGCACGAGGAGGATCAGGCCTCCCTCGCCATTGCCCATGGCTCGGCCAGCGATCTGCTGAGCCTCATCGGCGACATCCTGGATATTTCCAAGATCGAGTCTGGCCGGTTTGAACTGGCCCCCGAGCCCCATGACATCGTGACCCTGACTGCGTCGGTCGTCACCGTATTCACTGCGCTGGCGAGGCAGAAAAACCTGCGGCTGGAGCTCGTCACGGGCGATCCGTCCTGGGTGCAGATCGATGGTCTTTGTTACAAGCAGATCGTCTCCAACCTGATCAGCAACGCCATCAAGTACACCGATTGCGGATCGGTCACGGTGACGCTGGCTTCTCGGGTCAGCGATGGCTGGTGTACCGTGCAGCTAACCATCCTGGATACCGGTATCGGCATCGATCAGGCCGAGCAGGCCAGGCTGTTCGAGCCCTTCAGCCAGGCCAGCCAACCCGAGAAAATCCAGCAGTCGGGTACAGGCCTGGGTCTGATGATCTCCCGCTCCCTGTGCGAGACGATGGGCGGCTCCTTGAAACTGGAGAGTACGCCCGGGCAGGGGACCCGGGTCAGTGTCGAGATGAAGCTGCCGGTGGCCGATGCCGTGGCGATGCCCGCTGCGCTTGCACAGGATCCGGTGGTGGAGCCGGGGCGGCGACTGAAGATCATGGTCGTGGACGATCATCCAGCCAACCGGTTGCTGGTCAGCCAGCAGCTGGCCTATCTGGGTCATGACGCCACGGCCGTCGAGTCGGGAGAAGAGGCGCTGCGGCGGCTGGTCGAAGCCAGGGTGGATGTCGTCATGACCGACTTCAACATGCCCGGCATGAACGGATTCGAGCTGGCTCGTCAGTGCCGTGAGCTGGAGCGGCTGCACGGCTGGCGACGCACCGTGATCCTCGGGCTGACGGCCGATGCGCGGCAGGAGCAGATCAATGAAGGGCAGGCGGCAGGGATGGATGACTGTCTGTTCAAGCCCGTCGGACTGGAGGCGCTCGATCACTGCCTGCGTCGGCACATGCAGCGGGAAGAGCAGAGTGACATGGCCGCCTGCATGGAGGAGATCCGGCGGTATCTGGGGCCGCTGACTGCACACCAGTCGACCCTGATGGTGCCTCTGCTGGCGGAGTTCGTGCGGGCCAGTGACGACGATATCGCGGGATTGCAACGGGCTGCGGAGGAGGGGCATGTTGGCCAGTTCATCGACCGCATACATCGCCTGAAAGGGGGCGCCAGAATAATGGGCACTCTGAAACTGGTGGCGACCTGCAGCGAAATAGAATCCTGGGAACTCGATCAGGCCAGGCTGCCCGAGGCGCTGGCCCGTTTGCAGCAAGAGTACGAGGTTGTTCGGCTGGCGGCGACCCAACTTCAGGTGATGGACGGGGAGGAATGAAGGCATGGGGACATGCCTTCGGATCCTGTGGTCAGCCCAGCCAGTACACCATCAACTCATAGGCGGCGTCGCCCACCTGGTCCGGTCTGGCTGACGGGGCCTGATAGCTGAGGTAATAGCGGGTCGCCTGCGCCAGGGGGAGGGCGCAGCTTGCTTCGAGGGGTTGTCCGTTGAGCGCCAGCGTGATCCGGAGATCATCCTGCTGTGGCAGGGAGCCGTAGAGTGCGCGGGCTTGCAAGCGATAGGTGGTGTTGAAATCCGGGTGGCTCAGGTCTGCTGCCAGGATCTGGACGGGAGCCTGTGCCGGATCCGAATTGATGGCCTGGAGACCTGGGTGGGTAAGCGCTACTTCCATGCTGGTCTCTTTGCTGGCGGTGGCCTGCCAGTTCAGCTGGCTCACCTGCGTATTGGCGTGAACGGCGGCACTGCTGCAACCGATCATCACTGCCAGCACCATGCTTTTTTGAAACATAGTTATCTCCTTTGTCGGACTGGGCCCTCCTTGGCGAGGGCCTCCTCTTATCGGCGCTTTCCCCGAATGCTGAACCGCTCTCCCCGGATTCGCCCATGAGTCGGCGGCAGATAAGGGGTATGATCCGCCCCTGGCGCCATGCCATTGACGGAGGAGAGCCATGCTCGAAAATCAGATGATGTTGTTGGCAGTGTTTGAGCGAGCGGCGCTGATGCTGATGACGCTCTTTCTTCTCACCCGCACCCGGCCGTTCCAGCGATTGTTCCAGAAGCGTGACCACACCCCGGCCGAGCTGGTGCTGGTGGCGGCCATCTTCTGTCTGTTCGCGGTGTTCAGCACCTACACCGGCATTCCGGTGGAGGGGGCCCTCATCAACGTGCGGATCATCGCCATCATCTCGGGCGGCATCCTGTTCGGCCCCTGGGTCGGCATTCCGGCCGGGGTCATCTCGGGGCTGCACCGTTATCTCATCGACATGGATGGTCACACCTCCATTCCCTGTCTCATCGCCAGCATCATCGCCGGCCTGCTTGCCACCTGGCTGCACCTGCGCTGTCGCAAGTCGCGGCTCTGGCTCTATGGCATCCTGGCGGGGATGGCCTGCGAGGGGCTGACCATGCTGCTTATCTGGCAACTGACCGAGCCCCATGCGGTAGGTGTGGAGATTGTCAGTCATATTGCCTACCCGATGATCGCCGGGGCGCTCTGTATCGGGCTCATCATCAAGCTGGTGCAGGATCTGGATGACGAGAAGGAGCTGATTGCCGCCAAGCAGGCGAAGCTGGCGCTCGACATCGCCAACAAGACGTTGCCGTTTTTCCAGAACATCGATCGCCACTCCCTGAGCCAGGTGTGCGGCATCATTCGCAGCGAGATCAGCGCCGATGCGGTGGCCATCACCGACACCCGCGATGTGCTGGCCTATGTGGGGGTGGGCAAGGATTACTACGAGCTGGACGAACACCACGCCATCAGCGACATGACCCACAGAGCGGTGCTGCTCGACCAGATCATCATCAACAACGATCTGCGCCAGTATCACCTCTCCGATTTCCATTCGGTCATCATTATTCCGCTGCGGGAAAACGGCGCCGTCAGCGGCACCCTCAAGATCTACTATCGCCGCACCCACAGCATCACCAGCTCCCTCAAGGAGATGGCGGTGGGTCTCTCCCAGCTCATCTCCACCCAGATGGAGGTGTCGCGCATCGAGCAGCTCAAGGAGATGACCCGCAAGGCGGAGTTCACCGCGCTGCAGAGCAAGATCAACCCCCACTTCCTGTTCAACGCCCTCAATGCCATCTCGTCGCTGATCCGCATCCGTCCCCAGCAGGCACGCCAGCTGATCGCGAACCTCGCGGATTACCTGCGCTACAACCTCAACAAGGGGGACACCCTCATCGACATCCAGGAGGAGCTGCAGCAGGTGCGCGACTACGTGGCCATCGAGCAGGCCCGCTTCGGCGACAAGCTGGAGGTGGTGTTCGAGGTGGACGACGTGCATATCCAGGTGCCGAGCCTGCTGTTGCAGCCGTTGGTGGAAAACGCCATCCTGCACGGCATCCAGCCCCGCAGTGCGCCGGGTCGGGTCACCATCGAGGTGAAGCAGCTGGCGGGCGGCATCCGGGTCGCGGTGCGCGACACCGGCTACGGCATCAGCCAGGCGGTGATCGACGGGGTCGCCGCCGGTCGGGTGGAGAGCCGCAGCATCGGTCTGATGAACGTGCATCAGCGGGTCAAGCTGCTCTATGGCGACGGCCTGCACCTCAAGCGGCTGGAGCCGGGGACCGAAGTCTGTTTCTATCTGCCTGATCAGGAGGCAATGCCATGCTGAAAGCCATCATAGTGGAAGACGAATGTTTGACACGGGAGGAGCTGGCCTCTCCTGTGCTCCTTATGGGGGCAATGTCATGCTGAAAGCGATCATTGTGGAAGATGAGTATCTGGCCCGCGAGGAGCTGGCATTTCTGGTGGGGCAGCACAGCAACATCGAGATAGTGGCGAGCTTCGAAGACGGGCTGGAGGCGTTCAAGTATCTGCAGGATCACGAGGTGGACGTGGTGTTTCTGGATATCCAGATCCCCGCCATCGACGGCCTGCTGTTGGCCAAGAACCTGCACAAGTCCAGCCACCCGCCCCACATCGTCTTCGTCACCGCCTACAAGGAGTTTGCGGTGGAGGCGTTCGAGCTGGAGGCATTCGACTACATCCTCAAGCCCTACAACGAGCCGCGTCTCATCAATCTGCTGCAGAAGCTCGAACTGGCGGGCAAGTCCCAGCCCCAGGGGGCGGAGTCCGGGACACCACAGAACCGCACCGTCAATCTGGTGAAGGGGGAGCGCATCATCGTCACCCCCTGCGAGCAGATCTACTACGCGGAAGCGGACGAGAAGCTGACCCATGTCTACACCCGTACCGATCGCTACGTGATGACCATGACCCTCAGCGAGTTTGTCAGCCGGTTGCCGGCCGAGGGGTTCTTCCGCTGCCACCGTTCCTACTGCGTCAACATCAACAAGATCCGCGAGATAGTGCCCTGGTTCAACAGCACCTATCTCATCCGGCTCCATGACCTGCCATTCGAGGTGCCGGTCAGTCGCAGCAACATCAAGGCATTCCGTCAGCTGATGCGGCTCTGATTGTCATTCATTCCCGCCGATCTGCATTTCATGCCGTAATCGGTCGGCGGGAGCGGCGTCTTGCCTATAGTGGCCCCAGTTTCCTTAAGGCCATTCCTCGAGACGCATCATGACCAGAGAGCTGAATCGCACCCGCTACCTCACCCTGTTGGGGACCATCATCACCCAGTTCGCGCTGGGATCCGTTTACACCTGGAGCCTGTTCAACGCCCAGCTCTCTGACAAGCTGGACGAGCCGGTGAGCCAGGTCGCCTTCGCCTTCGGCCTGCTCAGCCTCTCCCTGGCGGTGGCCTCCTCCCTGGCGGGCAAGCTGCAGGAGCGGTTCGGGGTGCGCAACGTCACCCTGGGTGCCGGCGTGCTGCTCGGCATCGGCTTCTTCCTCACCGCCCATGCCAGCAACCTGGCGATGCTCTACCTCTGCGCCGGCATCCTGGTCGGTTTTGCCGACGGTACTGGCTACCTGATGACCCTCTCCAACTGCGTGAAGTGGTTCCCGGAGCGCAAGGGGCTCATCTCCGCCTGCTCTATCGGTGCTTATGGCCTCGGCAGCCTGGGCTTCAAGTACATCAACCTGCTGCTGCTCTCCAGCAACGGCCTTGAGACCACCTTCCAGCTGTGGGGGCTGATCGCCATGTCCATGGTGCTGGTGGGTGGCATGCTGATGAAGGATGCACCCAAGCAGGCCGCCGCCGTGCAGCAGAGCGAGAGCCGCGACTTCACCCTGGCCGAGGCGATGCGCAAGCCCCAATACTGGATGCTGGCGCTGATGTTCCTCACCGCCTGCATGAGCGGTCTCTACGTCATCGGCGTGGCCAAGGACATCGGCGAGAAGATGGTGGGCCTGCCGGCCGTGGTCGCCGCCAACGCCGTCGCCATCATCGCCATGGCCAACCTGGGCGGCCGGCTGGTGCTGGGCATCCTCTCCGACAAGATGTCCCGTATCCGGGTCATCACCATCGCCCAGTTGATTACCCTGGCGGGGATGGCGCTGCTGCTGTTCGTGCCGCTCAATGCCAACCTCTTCTTCGTGGCGGTGGCCTGCGTGGCGTTCAGCTTCGGCGGTACCATCACCGTCTACCCCTCGCTGGTGAGCGACTTCTTCGGCCTCAACAACCTGACCAAGAACTACGGCGTCATCTATCTGGGCTTTGGTCTGGGCAGCATCATCGGCTCCATTGTGGCCTCCCTGTTCGGCGGCTTCATGGCGACCTTCAACCTGATCCTGGTGTTGCTGGTGGTGGCCCTGGTGCTCTCCCTCACCATCCGCCTGCCGGCTCCCGTTGCGGCTGTCGACAGGGCCTGACCCCTCTCGCTTCTCAAGTTATAAAAAAAGACCCGGGCCTTGGCCCGGGTCTTTGCATGTCAAGGGGTGGACTCAGCGCGGGGGCAGACCCAGCAGGGCGCGCAGCTGGTGCGCGGTGGCCTCGACGGCGGGCCAGTCACGGCCAGTGACGGTGACGTGGCCCATCTTGCGGCCGGGGCGGGCTTCGCCCTTGCCATAGAGGTGAAGGTGGACCCCGGGCAGGGCCAGGGCGCTAGCCCAGTCCGGCGTGCCGTCTTGCCACAGATCCCCGAGCAGGTTGAGCAGGATGGCGGGCTGAACCTCAGCCTGTGCCGGCAGCGGCAGATCGCACAGGGCGCGCACCTGCAACTCGAACTGGCTGCAACCGGCATTGTCGATGCTGGGATGACCCGAATTGTGGGGCCGGGGGGCCATCTCGTTGACCAGCAGCTCACCGCCGACCAGGAAGAACTCCACCGTCAGCACACCCACATAGTCGAGGGCGGCGATGATGTGCTCGGCGATGCGCTGGGCTTCGCGCTCCAGGGCGGGCACATTGGCCGGGGAGCGGGTCTGATCCAGGATGCCGCCGCTGTGCCAGTTCTGCACCAGGGGCAGGGCACTGATGGCACCGCTCGGACTGCGGGCCAGGGTGAGGGCAAACTCCCCCTCCAGTGGCAGACGTTTTTCCAGCACGCAAGGGACACCGCTGGCGGCCAGGGCCGCTGGCAATTCGCCCGCATTGTGGATAGTCCACTGCCCCTTGCCATCGTAGCCCTCGCGGGCGGTCTTGAGGATGGCGGGGAAGAGGTCGCCGGGCTGGGCGGGCAGCGGCTCGCCGGGCAGCAGGGTCAGGTTCGGGGCGACCGGTACGCCGGCGCGGGTCAGGAAGGCTTTCTCTTCCCGGCGATCCTGACAGACACGTACTGCGCTCGCTGCCGGGCGCACCGGCTTGTACTGCTCCAGCAGGGCCAGGGAGGCGGCGGGCACGTTTTCGAACTCGCAGGTGATGGCGTCGCAGCGGCTGGCCAGGTCGCGCAGGGCATCGGCATCGTCATAGGCGGCAACGATCTGCTCGTCGGCGGCTGCACCGGCGATGCTGATGGGGTCCGGGTCCAGCACGATCACCTTGTAGCCGAGACGGTGGGCAGACATCACGAAGTAGCGGCCGAGCTGGCCGCCACCGAGCATACCCAAAGTGGCGGGGGGCAGTATCATGCTGGCTCCTCCAGGGTGAGCGCCAGCACCCGGTCGCGCTCCTTGGCGCGGAAGCCGTCGAGCTGCTGGTGATAACGGGGAGCGTCGCCATCCTGGGCGACAGAGAGCAGGGACACGGCGAACAGACCGGCATTGGCGGCACCCGCCTCGCCGATGGCGAAGGTGGCGACCGGCACGCCCTTGGGCATCTGCACGATGGAGAGCAGGGAATCCATCCCCTTGAGCTGGCGGGTGGGGATGGGCACGCCCAGCACCGGGATCGTGGTCTTGGCGGCCAGCATGCCCGGCAGGTGGGCTGCGCCGCCGGCGCCAGCGATGATGGCGCGCAGACCACGATCGCGCGCACTGGCGGCATATTCAAACAGGAGATCCGGGGTGCGATGGGCGGATACGACGCGCGCTTCATAGGGCACGCCGTGCTCCTTGAGGATGCGGGCGGCGGCCTGCATCACGGGCCAGTCAGAGTCGGAGCCCATTACCAGGCCGATCATAGGGGGGGTCGTCATTACGGCTTCCTCGGATGTCAAACGTTTGCCGCATGTTACCAAAAAGCCGTGGGATCTGGCTCAACATTTCTTGTGTTTGACCCGCTCGAATGACGGTCAACGAGCCTCAAGGTACGAGAGGGGGCGAGGATCTGCGCCACTTGGCACCGACTTTGGGTAAAAACGACATTAGAAATCCAGATGGCTATACATCCAAGACAGCTCTGCCTATAATCCCCCCGCTTTGGCGCATCATGCTTAAAAGGGAATCCGGTGAGAATCCGGAGCTGGCGCGCAGCGGTAAGGGGGAACGAAGCGACATCAGGGCACTGCCGTCAGGTGGGAAGCCGTCGCCGTAGGCCATCAGCCCCCAAGCCCGAAGACCTGCCAAAGTTCGTATTTCGGGCCGAGAGAAACCGGCCACGAAGTAGATGCTTACGCGAACTTAAGGATCTCTCATGTCCAAGACATTATTGGCGGCTGCCCTGTTGCCAACGGCGGCCTTTGCCCAACAACTGACCATCCCCGTCAATCCCACCATGGTGGTGACCGCTACCCGTGTCGCCCAGCCTGCCTCCAGTGTGCTGGCTCCCGTCAACGTGGTGACCCGTGACGAGATCGATCGCCTGCAAGCCCAGACCGTGACCGACGTGGTCAAGACCCTGCCCGGCGTGGAAGTGGTCAGCAACGGCGGCCGCGGCCAGCTCAGCTCGCTGCGGGTACGTGGTGGCACCTCTTCCCAGACCCTGGTGCTGGTGGACGGGGTGCGCAGCGCCTCTCTGACCGCCGGGATGACCGAGCTCAACAACCTGCCCCTCAACCAGGTGGAGCGGATCGAATATATCCGCGGTGCACGCGCCACTATTTATGGGTCCGATGCCATCGGTGGGGTCATCAACATCATCACTCGCCCGGACCAGGGGACCAATCAGCACCAGTTCAACCTGGGCGCGGGCTCCCACAAGCAGCGTCAGGCTGCCTTCAGCAGCGCCAGCCAGGTGGGTGATGCGGGTCAGATCAAGGTCGCTGGTGGTTTCGATGACGAGACCGGCTACAACGTGCATCCCATCGTCGGGGTGAACGATGGCGACAAGCATGGACACCGGGGCTATAACGCCATGGTGGATTATCAGCAGGCGCTGGCCAGCAACTGGGATCTGTTCGGTACGACCCGCTGGTTCCGCAACATTGCCCAGTACGACAGATCCTCTGCCGCTTCCGCCTGGGGCCCGGCGTTTCATCAACGCAACGAGACCTGGACCGAGAACCAGAGCTACCAGCTCGGCTCCCGCTATCATGACGAGCGCTACCTGAGCGAGCTGCGCGGCGCCTTCTCCAAACAGGATGCCTACGACTACCCGGATACCAGCGGCCGCGATCAGTCCGCTGATCGACTCTATACCCGTCAATACACCCTGAACTGGGTCAACAGCGTCAAGTTGGACGAGAGCTGGACCCTGGGGGGCGGCGCCGACTGGCAGCGCGACATGCTGGACGATAGTTCCCGCTCCTCTGGCGTCGCCTTCCCGAGTGAGGCCGATGAGCGTGACAACACCGGGCTCTATGCCCTGGCCCAGTTTGACAACCAGGTCTGGCAGGCCGAGCTGAGCGGTCGCAGCGATGACAACGAGCAGTTCGGACGTCACAACACCTGGCAAACCGGCGCTGGCTGGCGCTTCGTTGAGGATTATCGCCTCAGTGCCCGTTACGGCACCGGTTTCCGTGCCCCCTCCTTCAACGATCTCTACTACCCGGGGTCCGGCAATCCGGATCTGAAGCCGGAAGAGTCGAAAAGCCACGAGTTGATGCTGGACGGACAGACCGCTGGTGTGGAGTGGCGCTTGACCGGTTATCGCAACGACTTCGAGCAGATGATCCAGTGGGCACCGGACAGCCAGGGCATGTGGACGCCGCAAAACGTCGGCAAGGCGCGGATTGAAGGGGTTGAGCTGGAAGGGGAGTTCGAGACCGGCTGGCTGAGCCATCGCGTTTCCGCCGAATACAAGGATCCCAAGGACAAGGTCACCGACAAGCAGTTGCAGCTGATCTCCCGCAAGGGGGCCAAGTGGGTGAGCCAGGCGCAGTGGCAGCAGTTCGATGGCTCCCTGAGCTGGATCTACCAGGGTGAGCGTTATGGTGACGCGGCCAATACCACCCAGCTGGGCGGTTACAGCGTGTGGAACCTGGCGGTGGGCTATCAGGTTGCACCGTCCTGGAAGGTCTCCGGCAAGGTCAGCAACCTGCTGGACAAGGAATACCAGACCTCGGTGGGTTACCCGGCTGACGAGCGTGCCTACTATGTGACGGTGGACTACGCACTCTGATCCCCTTGTCTGGATCTGAAAAATCAGGGGCCCTGCCATTGGCAGGGCCTTTTCTATT
The DNA here is from genome assembly GCF_040908165.1 of Aeromonas sp. R6-1. Lineage (NCBI taxonomy): Bacteria > Pseudomonadati > Pseudomonadota > Gammaproteobacteria > Aeromonadales > Aeromonadaceae > Aeromonas > Aeromonas sp. R6-1. Next base: position 2,033 of record NZ_JBFODF010000044.1, on the reverse strand, counting down.
GGCGCCGGGCGGGAGTATGATCGCGGCCTCGCATTCAAGGGGGAGCTCAGGTGGCCAATATTCTCGTGTTCGACTCCGGTATGGGCGGTCTGACCGTCTATGGGGAGATCCGTCGCGCTCTGCCGGAGCACAACTATTTCTACAGTTTCGACAATGCCCACTTTCCCTATGGCGAGCTGAGTGAGGCGGCCCTCATCGAGGCTTGTACCGGACTGGTCAGCCACATGGTGGCCGAGCACGCCATTGATCTGGTGGTGATCGCCTGCAATACCGCCAGCACCATTGCCCTGCCATCCCTGCGTACCGCACTCAGCATTCCCGTGGTCGGCGTGGTCCCCGCGATCAAGCCTGCCGCCGCCCTGACCCGTAACGGCTACATCGGTCTGCTGGCAACGCCCGGCACCGTCAGCCGTGACTATACCCATGAACTCATTGCCCAGTTCGCCCCGGGCAAGCATGTGCTGCTGAAGGGGGCCACCGAACTGGTTATCGAAGCCGAGCGCAAGCTGGCGGGGTTGCCGGTCAATATGGCCCTGCTCAGAGAGGTGCTCGCAGACTGGATGGAAGGGGAGGAGAGGCCGGATACCCTGGTACTGGGATGTACCCACTTCCCCTTGCTCAACGAAGAGATCAAACAGCTGATGCCGGAATGCCAACTGGTCGATTCGGGTCTTGCCGTGGCAAGGCGGGTGGCGCATCTGCTGGCGACACTGCCGGTCCAGGCGCCTGGCGAGGGGACGGGACGTGCCTACTGCACGCGACTGGATGCTGGGGCCCAGAAACTGACAGCCCCCTTGCAAGCTTGGGGGCTGTCGTCACTCGAAGAAGTGGTGTACTGAATATCAGGCGTCGACGTCGTTGACGTCCTTCTCATCCCGGTCCCGCTTGTCATTTGCTTCACGCACTTTCAGGGTGCGCTGCTGATACTCCTTGTCATTGAGCGCGGCGATGGCCTTGGCCGCATCGGCGACAGGCATCTCCACAAACCCGAAGCCCCTGCGTTTGCCGGTGGCCTTGTCCTTCATCAGACGAACTGACAGTACCTGACCTTGCTCGGCAAAGAGTTCGCGCACCGCAATCTCGTTGGCGCGATAGGGCAGGTTGCCTACATATAAGGTGCAAGTCTCCTGATTGGCGATCGCTTCAGCTGCATTAGCCGGGGTTCTTTTCAGGAGCAGCGGTACCACGAAACCGCCAATGGCCAGACCGGCGGCAAAAATGACTTCGACTTTCAGAGAGAACTGCAGGGCCTGGGCAACCAGATAGCCGAGCAGCGCCAATACCAGAGCAAGAACTGCTGCCTGCACATAAACGGGAAACTTGGATAAATTCATCTTTAAAGACCTTTTGTAAATGAAAGCAAAAAAGGTGCAACACTCTATTCACCTTCATGGTAACCAGCTTTACGACCAGACGCTACCATGGACCACTTGAGGCAAATTATCCGCTTCAGTATGGCATTCCTTCAGCCAGGAAGATCCTGATAAATGCCAATAAAAGAGGGCTGAAATCATCAGCTTGTGGATAACATTGTATATATACACTGGGTAAGTTGTTTCTAACTGGATAATTTGAAGTTTCCGTGACTTTCTTCAAAAAATCCCTTGTCATCGTAACCGGCCTCCCTATAATGCGCCCCTACCAGCACGGCGGACCACGCCGAACTGATGAGCTAGCTTCCTCGTGAAGCCAGCGCCGAAAGAAAAGCGAAAACAACCGCTTGACTTTCGAAGTGAGGAGCGTAAGATGCGCCTCCTCAACGCGATAAGCGTGACGCTCTTTAACAATTTGAATCAAGCAATCTGTGTGGGCACTCACAGCATCGAGCATCAAAAACAATTTTTGATTTTCAATGTCTGATGAAGTGACCAAAGCAACGAAAGTTGCAGCAGTTAATTCAGCAATTCATTGAGCCGCTTTGCTTAAGCGATTAAGCAGGCAACCAAACTTAAATTGAAGAGTTTGATCATGGCTCAGATTGAACGCTGGCGGCAGGCCTAACACATGCAAGTCGAGCGGCAGCGGGAAAGTAG